>NZ_QTTT01000001.1:7042187-7362500 GCF_003386555.1 Thermomonospora umbrina
CATCGGGGATCCACCGCGCCCGGACCTGGCGCGCGGCGTCCGGCGCGGCCCGTCCGACCGCTCAGCCGGACGCGTCATCGGTGGAGTCCAGCGCCACATGGACCGCGGCTTCGACGGTCTCCCACTCCTCCTGGAGTTGCCGCCCAGTGATCCCGTCGTACCGCTCCAGCTCACGGTGGATCCGGCGGGTCCGGCGCAGCAGATCCTCATGGTCGCCGCAGCCGAGTCCGGTGACTCGCTCACGGCTCCCACGTCGCCACCCTCTGTTCCCCAACGCGGGTCAGATCTCGTCGTCGGCCAGCGGCCTACCGCCAAGAAATCCGGTCCGATCCTCCTCGCGGGCCGGATTTCTTGGCGGTAGGCCGCTGATTCCGTCCGGTGCCTGTCAGCACATCAGCCCGGGTCATCGCCCTTGCGCTGGTTCGGGTAGCAATCCGGCCCCCAGGTCCGATCATGGTCCCGGTGCCGAACCCCCGGTTTCCCGGCCTGCCCGACCTGCGGCTCCGGGCGACGCGGTGCGTTTCCGGCGTACTCCGGCCGCACCCCAACAAGATCCGTCTCTGAAGCGGAATCGCGAACGGTCTGGCAGGAGGTCGGCTTCCGCCGCCTGGAGCACGCTGTTGCCGCAGACCGCCGCGCACCAGCACCTGCGTCGTCCGAGCAGCTCCTCACGCTCGAACGTCTTTAGCACGGCCGCGGCCACCTTCCCCATGGGTGAGGTCCTGACCGACGCGGCGGGCGCATGAGCCCACCGGCGGCTCGCCCGCGCTCGCAGAGGCCGATGCCATGGCCGTCAGAAGGCGTCGACGTACACGTACACCCGGTCGAGGCGGAGGGCGGCCAGGTCAGCGCGGCGAATCACCCAGTGGAACAGGCCCGCCTCCAACTCCTGGCAGTCGTCTTCCCCGCGCCAGGTGGCCAGCAGCGTCCACTCGTCGCCGTCCGAGATGGGCTGCGGCACCGCGTCGCGGGCCGCCTCGACCGGGTCCCAGTTGAACAGGACCGGCTCGCCGCCGAGCTGGAAGCGCCAGTGAGGGCGCCAGCCGACCACGTGCGACCAGGCGGACTCCAGCTCAGCCGCCCGCTGTGACTCCTCGTCGTCGTCCTCCTCGCGCCACGGCCACGACCACTGGTGGAAGCAGAAGTCCAGCCGCGTCCGGCGGTAGGCGCCCAGGCCGTCGTCCGGGTCGACCGGACGCTCGGCCAACGGCGTTGCGGCCGGGACATACCGCACGGCGTCGGCGACCACCGCCCCGCTGCCCGGATCCGGGTCGGCGAAGAACAACAGCCGGCCCTCGGTGGGCAGCGGTAGATCCGTCGCCCCCGGCGGTAGGGCCGCGCAGTCGACGGCCGCGACGAACGCGGCCGCCGATGCGCCGGCACCCTCCGGCAGCGGCGGGTTCCCGCCGGTCAGCGCCACGACCGGGCCGGGGCCGTCCGGTGCGAGGTAGACGGCCGGGCGAGCGGCGCCTATGTACGCCTCCACCTCGGCGTCCGGAATTCCCCGCGCGGCGGCCTCCACCCGGAAGCGAGCGGCCCTCGCCGCCGGTGTCTCGTCAATGGTTTCGGTGTCGGTCACGGCAAGGAGCCTAGGGCGGCGGCCTCGGCCTGCTGCGCGCCTGGGTAGAGCAACACTTCGGCGCTCAACGGCAGTGACAACAACTCCGCGCATCCACAGCCAACATCTCCGCGCTCAACAACCCACGCCGATACCCCAACACACACGATCACAGCCCCGAAATTTTGGGGCTGGTCGCACGGACCCGAGCGGTGGGCCTCCCGGGGCACCGCCCCCGGCGGCGTCGGTGATGCCGACGATCCGGAGACCGCCGGGACGCCGCCGCCAGGGGCGCTGAGCGGTCAACTTCTGTCCCACTCTCGTCCCCCTCTCGCCGATGATCACCACGTCTGGTCCCGCGCCACCGGCGGACGAGACGCCCCAATCAGCGCCTGAACGGCGCGCGCCGTTCAGGCCGGGGGTCTGAAACCCGTACAGGACCGGAGCCGCTATACCGTTCCGGTCTCCCTTGGGGCCGGGCGAAGGCGCCCCCACGTGGTCGGGGCCGCGCGGAACCCGGCGCGCAGCTCCTTCAGGGCGGGGTCCCGGCGCGACCCGGCCGTGACGTCGGGCTGATGGGGGCGCGTCGCGGTGGCGGGTCGTTTTTCTGCGGGCCGCGACGGAAGGCGGGTGGGGGTGGTCAGGTGGGTCGACGGGGGGTGGTGGGTGCGGGGTCGCAGGTCGTGAGGTCGGGTGAGAACAGGCGGGACATCAGGTGGAGGAGTTGGGCCTGCTCGTTCGCGGACAGGGGGGCGAAGAAGGCGGCCTGGGCGTCGGCGAGGAGGGTCATCGCCTCGGCGAACGCGGTGCGGCCCTCGTCGGTGACGGTGACGACGTGTTTGCGGCGGTCGGTGGGGCTGCGTTCGCGGCGTACGTGGCCGAGGCGTTCCAGGTCGTCGATGACGGACACCATGGTCGTGCGGTCCATGCCGGTGTGCAGGCCGAGTTCGCGCTGGGATCGGGTGTCGTCCCGCAGGGATTCCAGGACGCGCACGTGTCGGGCCTTCAGCCCCAGGGGGGTCAGCGCCTGTTCGAAGCGGGCGCCCACCGCGCCGCCGAGCTTGACCAGGAGGTAGCCGGGTTGGCCGTCGATGCCGCCGGGGCGATCGATGGGTGGGCGCATGGCCGTCAATCTAGGCGATGCGTCGGGAACCTGTCACCTCAGCGGATCGTCAGTACTACTGATCATCAGTATCGCTGAAGATAGGAGCATCGCCGATGAGACCCTCCACGGGCGAGATCGTGACCAGGACGGTCCTGATCGCTCTCGGGATCATCACCGCCACCCCCGCGCTCGCGATCGTCTGGCCCGGCATGCTGGACGTCTCGTACGGCGTCGACGACCCGGCCGACCCGATGCTGTCGGCGCTGCTCAAGCACCGCGGAGTGCTGCAGGGGGCGCTGGGGGCGGCCTTGGTGTGGGCGGCGCTGCGGCCGGCGCTGCGGCCCGCCGCGGCGGGGGCGGCCATCGTCACCAAGTCGACGTTCGTGGCGCTGATGTTCTCCCTGCCGGAGTCCGGCTGGCGTGACGCCGCGGGCGGGGTGCTGTTCGACGTCGTGACGATGGCGGTCCTGGTCGTGGTCGCCGTACGGCACGTCCGGTCGGCCGCCCCGGCCCTGGCGACGCGCGGAGGCTCGTGAGCCTTCCTCCGCCCCAAGGGCGCCGCCTCTGCTCAGTGTCCGGCCATCGGTTCGACCCGCCGCAGCCCCGCTCAAAAGGGTACGGTCACACGTCACCTGAGCACCCCGAGGAGATGGAGCCAGGTTCACGACCACACCCATTCGGGGGACATCAGGGAACCAGCAGGCCCCGCGACCGACCACGGACGCCGGGACTCGGCTCGCGGGGGCGCCCCCGGTGGTGCGCCGGGGTCAGGTCTCGGGGCGGTCCTCGCGGACGACCTCGCCGCGGATGACGGAGCCGTTCGCGGCGCCCGCCTTCGGGGGGCCGCCGGTCGGGGCGGTGCCGGCGCCGAAGGCGGAGGCCGCGCCGAAGTCCATGCCCGGCGGGAACATGCCGGACAGGCCCTGTTCGGCGAGCCGGTGTTCGGCGACGCGGACGCGGCGGGCGGCGTAGCGGGTCAGGGCGCGGCGTACGAGGGGGCGGGTGAACGGGAGCACGAACGCGAAGCCGACGACGTCGGTGACGAAGCCCGGGGTGAGCAGCAGCACGCCGCCGGCCAGGACGAGGGCGGCGTCGGCGAGTTCGCGGTCGGGCATCCCGCCGCGGCCGAACGTCTCCCGCAGGGTGCGCCAGGCGCGGCGGCCCTCCCGGCGGACGATCCAGGCGCCCAGCAGGCTCTCGGCCAGCAGGAGCGCGGCGGTCTGCCAGCCGCCGATGAGCGCGCCCACCTGGATGATCACGTAGATCTCCAGGACGGGCATCAGCAGAAAGGTGAGGAACATCAGCAGCGGGAGCATCACACCAGCCTCGCGGACGGCAGGTCGTTTCCCTCAGATCAACGCCGTGACCCCGCCGAACGTTCCGCACCGCCCGCGCGGCGAGGGGCGGGTCAGCGGCGGCCGCGGATCTGCTCGACCCGGGCCGCCAGACCCCAGCGGGTGAGCTTCCACATGGCCTCGGCCATGATGTCGCGGCTCATCTTGCTGTTGCCGTGCTCGCGTTCGATGAAGGTGATCGGGACCTCCGCGACCCGCAGGTCCGCCTTCACGGCCCGCCACGCCAGGTCGATCTGGAAGCAGTAGCCCCGTGAGTCCACGCCGTCCAGCCCGATCTTCTCCAGCGCCGTGGCCCGGTACGCGCGGTAGCCGCCGGTGGCGTCGTGCAGGGGGAAGCCGAGCATCATCCGCGCGTAGGTGTTGGCGCCCCGCGACAGGACCTCGCGGGAGCGGGGCCAGTTCACGATCCGGCCGCCGGGCACCCACCGGGCGCCGATGACCACGTCCGCGTCGCCGAGCGCGCCCAGCAGCGCCGGCAGCTCCTCGGGCTGGTGGGAGCCGTCGGCGTCCATCTCGACCAGCACGTCGTAGCCGCGTTCCAGGGCCCAGCGGAACCCGGCGATGTAGGCGGCGCCCAGGCCCTCCTTGCCGGCGCGGTGCAGCACCTTGACCCGGTCGTCGGCGGCGGCGAGCGTGTCGGCGAGGTCGCCCGTGCCGTCGGGGCTGGAGTCGTCGATCACGAGCACGTCGACCCGGGGCACCGCCTCCAGGACCCGGCCCACGACGCGTTCCAGGTTGTCCCGCTCGTTGTACGTCGGGATGGTCACCAGCACCCGGCCGAGACCTTGCGGGACCTGCATGGAACTACGCTCCTTCGCTCGTGCGGGCGGTTCGGGTCCGGGCGGTGCGCGCCGCGGCCGCCGCGGCGGCCAGGCCCAGCAGGGTCAGTGCCCCTTCGGGCGCGGATCCCATCCGGTCGGCGAGGGTGGGCGTGGTGCGGGCCGGTACGGCGGCCACCTGGACGTCGGGTACGAACTCGGCGGACCGGTCGATCATACGGCCGTCCGGCGCCACGATCGCGCTGATGCCGCTGGTGGCCGCGACCAGGACGCTGCGGCCGTGCTCGACGGCCCGCAGCCGGGACATGGCCACCTGCTGGGGCGGCAGGCTCGTGCGGCCGTAGGTGGCGTTGTTGGTCTGCACGACGAGCAGTTCGGCGTCGGCGACGTCGCGGACCACACCGTCGTAGGCGACCTCGAAGCAGATCACGTCGCCGATCACGGCCGGGCCCAGTTTCAGCATCCCCGGCCGCTCGCCCTTGGCGAAGTCGCGGGGGATCCGCTCGAACCGGGTGATCAGCTTGGTGAGGACGGACCGGAACGGCAGGTACTCCCCGAACGGGACGGGATGCCGCTTGACGTAGTGGTCGCCGGGGCCGGTGCGGGGGTCCCACACGATCCCCCGGTTCTCCACGTGCTCGCCGTCGGCGGCGTCGACGACCGCGCCGACCAGCACCGGCACGCCCACGGCCCGGACCGCGCCGTCGATCAGCTCCCGCGCCTCGGGCTCGGTGTAGGGGTCCAGGTCGGAGGAGTTCTCCGGCCAGATCACCAGCTCGGGGCGGCCCGGCGAGCCGGGCGGGTACCGGGCGGCGAGTTCGTGGGTGCGGCGGACGTGGTTCTCCAGGACGGCGCGGCGCTGGCCATTGAAGTCCAGGCCGAGCCGGGGCACGTTCCCCTGGACGACGGCGACGTTGATCGGGCGTCCCTCGGTCGGCAGCGGCACCAGCAGGCCGACGGCGCCCACCAGCAGCACCCCGGCGACCGCCGCGGCGGCGGCGCGGGGGCCGCGGCGCTCGACGGCGGGCAGGCGCCCGGCCAGGGCCCTCGGCAGCGGCCCGCGCAGCACCGCGTAGGCGATCAGCCCTCCGGTCAGCGCGGTCAGGAACGTCACCAGCGGCGCGCCGCCGACCGCCGCGTACGGGGTGAACGGGGCGTCGGTCTGGCTGAAGACCAGCCGCGCCCACGGGAACCCGCCGAACGGGGCGCGTCCGCGGACGAACTCCTGCGCCACCCACAGCGCCGCCGTCCACACGGGCCAGCCCCGCAGCCGGGTGACCAGCGCGATGCCGGCCCCCATGGGGGCGAAGTAGGCGGCCTGCACCAGGCCGAGCAGCAGCCACGCGTCGGGGCCGATCTTCACGATGCCCGACAGGGCGGGCAGGAAGAACGCCGCGCCCGCCCAGAACGCGGGCCAGGTCGCGGCACGGCCCGGCAGCCCGTGCAGCGCGATCGTGAGGAGGGCGACGCCGACGGGCGCCAGCGGCCACAGGTCGTACGGGGGGAACGCCGGCCACATCAGGAGCCCGGCGGCGATCGCGGTCAGGGTGCGGGGCCATCCGGCGCGGCCGCCGCGGCGCAGCCGGGCGAATCGGCCCGGACGGTCCCGCCGGTCCGGCCGGTCCCGGCCCGCGCCCCGGGGCGGGGGGTCGGCGGAGTGCCGTTCCGGCACGGTGTCCTGGGCCACGTCGCTCCTTTGAGAGGGCTGCCGACCGGAACGCTATCGCTCCCGGGCGCGTGCCACGACCACCGCCGCGTGGCCGCGCAGGGCGGTCGCGCCGACCGTCATCGGGACGGCTGCGGCACCACGACGGTGCCGGTGGCGGTGACGGCGACGATCGGTTCGGGCAGCACCCGGGCCGCCGACGCGCCACGGTCGGGTTCGGCGCGGCACACCACCCGCGCCGTGAACTCCAGGGTACGGCTGCGGCGTCCCACGGCCGTCACGGTGGCGGTGGCCTCCAGGACATCCCCGGCCCGTACCGGGGCGCGGAATCGGACGTCGGCGTAGGCGGCGAACAGCCCCTCGTCGCCGTCGGCGCGGATGCAGACCTCGGTGGCGACGTCGCCGAACAGGCCGAGGACGTAGGCGCCGTCGACGAGGTCCCCGCCGTAGTGGGCGTGGGCGTGGGGGACGTAGCGGCGGTGGGTGACGGTCAGGCCGACGTGCGCGCCGCTCATGCCCGTGCCCGCTCGCCCCGCGCCAAGGCGTGAACGAGGTAGGCGGCGACCTCGGCGGGGGTGGTGCCCCGTCCGAAGATCTCGTCGACGCCCAGGTCGGCCGGGGTGACGGTGTCGAAGCGGGGGCCGCCCACGATCAGCAGCGGACGCCGCCCGTCGGGGTGCGCGGCGCGGAACGCGTCGGCCATCCGTCGGGTGTTGTGCAGGTGGGCGTCGCGTTGGGTGACGACCTGGGAGACCAGGACGGCGTCGGCGCGTTCGGCGGCGGCGCGGGCGACGAGGTCCTCGACGGCGACCTGGGCGCCCATGTTCACGACCTGGATCTCGCGGTGGTACTCCAGGCCCTTCTCCCCCGCGAAGCCCTTGACGTTGAGGATGGCGTCGATGCCGACGGTGTGTGCGTCGGTGCCGATGCAGGCTCCGACGATCACCAGCCGCCGGTTCAGGGCGGTGCGGATGGCCAGGTTGACCTCCGAGGCCGACAGCAGCGGGTAGGCGCGGCCCTCGGGCTCGGGGACGGAGGCGTAGTCGATCACGTGCCGGGCGCGGCCGTACACGATGAAGAAGGTGAAGTCGGGGCCCATCGGCTTGGCGTGGACGACGCTGGCGGGCTCCAGGCCCATCGCGGCGGCCAGGCGCAGCGCGGCGGTCTCGGCGCGGCCCCCGTGCGGGACGGGCAGGGTGAAGGACACCTGCACCATGCCGTCGCCGGTGGTGTCGCCGTAAGGCCTGATGACCTCGGGTTCGGCGGCGGTCACGCGGGCACCTCCTGCTCGGACGCGGCGGACGCGGCGGACGCGGCGGGCGGGACGGACGCGACGGCTCCGGGCTCGGCGTCCAGGATCTCGCCGGCGGGGTTGAAGTAGCCGTCGGCGCGTTCGGCGACGCCGTCCAGGCCCTTGCCGCCGTCCGGGGGGCGGCGGGTGACGCCGAAGGTGCCCGCGCCGATCGCGGTGAGGAGCCCGTCGTCGCAGATCCGCTCCAGCAGCTCGACCGACTCGCCGAGGACGCGGCGGGCCCGTTCCACGACGAGGCCGCCGGGGCGGGGCGCGAAGTCCTCGGCGAGGCCGCCGCAGGCGTCGCGGACGTACCGGACGTTCGCCAGGGCCAGGTCGCGGTCCGACAGCCAGGGGGTGTGGATGCCCTCGGTCATCATCCCGATCAGGATGATCGACTGGCCGGTGAGGACGCCCGCCAGGTTGAAGAACGCGTCCAGCAGGTACCCGGCGAACACGTCGCCGCCCATGTGCCGGGTCGGCGGCATGTACTTCAGCGGGGCGTGCGGGAACAGCTCGCGGACCAGTTGCGCGTGCGCGAGCTCCAGCCGGAACGACTCGGGCAGGGCCGGGTCGATCTCGAAGGCGTGCCCCAGGCCGATGAGCCCGTCGGCGAGGCCGGCCTCGTGGGCGAACCGCTCGTTGAGGAGTTGGCTGACGATGACGGTGTGGGCGGCGTCGACCGCGTCGGCGGTGGTGAGGTAGTTGTCCTCGCCGGTGTTGATCACGATGCCGGCGCGGGCGTGGATCTGCCGGGAGAACCGCTGGTCGATGAAGGTGCGGCGGGGGTTGATGTCGCGGAACACGATGCCGTACATGCAGTCGTTGAGCATCATGTCGAGCCGTTCCAGGCCCGCCAGGGCGGCGATCTCGGGCATGCACAGCCCGGAGGCGTAGTTGGTCAGCCGGACGTAGCGGCCCAGCTCGGCCGAGACGTCGTCGAGCGCGGCCCGCATGAGCCGGAAGTTGTCCTGGGTGGCGTAGGTGCCGGCGTAGCCCTCGCGGGTGGGGCCCTCGGGCACGTAGTCCAGCAGCGACTGCCCCGTGGAGCGGATCACCGCGACGACGTCGGCGCCCTCCCGGGCCGCCGCCACCGCCTGCGGGATGTCCTCGTAGATGTCGCCGGTCGCGACGATGAGGTAGATCCACGGGTGCGGCGGGTCGCCGACGTCGCGCAGCAGCCGGTCCCGTTCGGCGCGGCGCGCGTCGATGCGGTCGATCCCGGCGCGGGCGGCGCGCCGTGCGGCCTCACGGGCCCGTTCGGCGTCGGGCCCGGCGGGCAGCCGGAACCGGGCCTCGCCCCGCGACGCCGCCTCGGCCAGCTCCCGCAGCCCCGGGTGGGGGCCGGCGGTCAGGGCGTCCCACACCGGAAGGGCCACGCCGTGCTCGATGCCGACCTGGGCGCGGACGGCGTCGACCAGGTGGTTGACCCAGGGGCGGCCGGCGGGATCGGCCCCGGACAGGCCGGCCAGGCGCAGCAGGGCCCGTTCCACCGACACGGTGGTGTGCGTGCGGGCCATCTCGATGATCGGCTCGGCGGCCCGGGCGGCGAGCCGCCGCGCCCGTTCCACCACCCGGGGGTCCAGCCCGAGCCTTCCCGTGCCCGTTCCGTCCAAGGCGTCCCCCTTGACGTTCCCGGACCCTGCCGGGCCCTCTCGATGAATCTTCCGTCGATGAGGGCCCGGTACACAAGATTCTTCGGGAAATGCCGGGGATCAGGAGTCCAGCAGCGGGCCCAGCCGGCCCTGGCGGGAGCGGAACGCGTCCACGAACAGCCGGTGGTCGTCGCGGACGATCGCCGCGTAACCGGTGCCGAACGCGACCATGGCCTCGACGAACGCGTCCTCCCCGGTCCGGCCGATCACGTCCATGATGGCGTCCTCCACCTGGAAGCCGACCAGCTCGTGGTCGGAGTCGCTGTCGGACACGCAGTGGATCTTCGCGGTGGCGCGGCCCAGGTCGTCGAGCACCGGCAGCATCTCGGCCGGCTCGGTCAGACCCGACCAGTCCAGGTCCTCCTCGTAGGGGGACAGCTCCTGCACCACGAAGCCGACACCGTCGATCTCGGTGTACCCGAGCCACGGGTCGGTGTTGGCCTGCAGCGCCCGCCGCGACACCGCCGTGCGGTGCCCGTGGTGCTTGAAGAACGCCCGGATCCGCGGATCGTCCACCACCCGGCTCGGCGCGGCCACGTTGCCCTGCTTCATGGACAGGATCACGTCGTTCTCCAGGGCCTGGCTGCGGCCCTCGACGAGGATGTTGTACGCCGACAGGCCCGCGGACCCGATGCCGAACCCGGAGCTGCCGATGATGTCCTTGATCCGGTAGGTGATGCTGCTGAACCGCTTCTCCTGCGGGATCGTCGTGAGGTACTCGGCGAACGCCTTCTCCACCGACACGCGCTCCGTCTCGTCCAGCCGCCGCACGCCCGGCCCCGCCTTGAAGCGCCGCTCGTGCTCCTCCACCAGCGTCTTGCGCTCCAGCAGCGTGATCCGGGTGGACGACAGCGCCTGGATCAGCACCGACCGCACGTGCCCGTCGGCGGTGTCCAGCGTCAACGCCCAACCGCCGTCGCCCTTGTCGGCGTGGAAGCGGCGGACCTGGTCGACGTAGGCGCGCACGTACGTCTCGATCATCGCGCGGATGTCGTCGTCGGAGATCGCCTTGATCCAGGCCATCAGCGCCACGCTGGCCACCAGCCGCTTGATGTCCCAGGTGAAGTGCCCGACGTACGCCTCGTCGAAGTCGTTGACGTCGAAGACGAACACCCCGTCGTCGTTCATGTAGGTGCCGAAGTTCTGGGCGTGCAGGTCGCCCTGGATCCACACCCGGCCGGTGCGTTCGTCGGCCCACGGGTCGTCGTCGCCGGCGATGTCGGCGTAGAACAGGCAGGCGCTGCCCCGGTAGAACGCGAACGGGTCGGAGGCCATCTTGCGGAACCGGCGGCGGAACTCGGCCGGGCTGCGCTCCATCAACGCGGCGAACGCCTCCACCAGGACGTCGACGATCTGCCCCTGACGCGCCTCCGGCTCACGCCGCGCCAGGGACTCGATGATGTTCACCATGGATGCGCTCCTCGCACTCGTCCTCCCCCCGCCGGGGAACCGCCTGGATCATTCTTACGGAGAGAGACGCAGCCGCGCGGTGAACAGATCCCGAATCGCCGGAACGTCCCGCACCAGGCCCAGCGCCGTCTCGGCGTGGCCCGGCACATAGCCGTTGCCGATCAGCAGCGTGACGTCGGCGGCCAGCCCCTCGGCGCCGAGCGCCGCCGCCGGGAACGACGTCGCCATCGAGAAGAACACCACCGTGCCGCCCGACGCGGTCGCCAGGATCGCGCCGTGCTCGCAGCCGGGGACGTCCACGCACACCACCGTCACGTCCGCCGGGCCGCCGGCGACCTCGACCGCCGCCGCCAACGCCACCGGATCGCGCGCGTCGGCGATCACCACCCGGTCCGCGAGCCCCGACGCCTCCAGGAGCGCCGCCTCACCCTCGGACGGGACGACGCCGACCGTCAGGGACGCCCCCGCGCGGCACGCCGCCGCCAGCGACAGCGACCCGCTCTTGCCCGCCGCGCCCAGCACCGCGACCACCGGACCCGCGGCAGCCCGCGCGGCGGCCTCGGCGGCGTGCCGGCTCACGACGCGGTGGGTGAGCGCGGGCGCACCGCACACGTCCAGCACCGCCAGCGACAGCGGCGTCGGCAGGTCCGGCGGCAGCACGGCGGCGATCGACCGGGCGAACAGGATCGCGTGCCCCTCGGCCGGGATCTGCTCGCCGCGCCCGTCCCAGCGGGTCAGCCCGTCGGTGACGGCCAGCGGCGTCAGCGTCAGCGACACCAGCGTGGCGATCCGGTCCCCGACGGCCAGGCCCAGCGGCGAGTCCGGGCCGACCTCCTCCACCACGCCGACCAGCATCCCGCCCGACCCGGTCACCGGGTTGTGCATCTTGCCGCGCTCGCGAACGATCGCCAGGACCGCGGCGCGGATCTCGTCCGGGTCGCCGCCGTGCGCGTCGTGGAGCTGCCGGTACGACGCGGCGTCCAGGTTGAGGCGCTCGACGCGGACGCGCACCTCGTCGGACCGGATCCGCGGGTCGGCGTCCAGGCGTCGCGCGGCCTGCGGGAGCACCCCCGGCGGATCCAGCACCCGATGCAGCCCCACCGGTGAGCCCGACATCCGGAGATCGCTCATCCCGTCACCCTAACCTCGCCACGTTCACCTGAGAACATCCCGGGTATCAGTGGTTGTGACGAAATTCTTCCCGTAATGTCGAATAGGCACAGGAGATTGTGCGGAGGTGCCTGATGACCGCCGTCCTGCACACCGAGGCCCCCGAACGGGCCCAGCCCTACGAATACCGACGCCGCCCCCTCACCGAGCCCGACTGGCGACGGCTGCCCGGCTGGCACGACGTCACCCGCGCCGACTGGGAGTCCGCCCAATGGCAGCGCGCCCACTGCGTCAAGAACGTCCGCCAACTGCGCGCCGTCCTCGGCGACCTCATCGACGACGCGTTCTACGCCGACCTCGAACGCGACCAGGCCACCCGCGCCACCATGTCCATGCTGGTCACCCCGCAGATGCTCAACACCATGGACACCGCCGGCACCGACGCGTTCTACGCCGACCCCGTCCGCCGCTACATGATCCCGGTGTTCAGCGACCGCCGCGCCGACTGGCCCTCGCACCCGCGCGCCGCCCGCGACTCCCTCCACGAGGCCGAGATGTGGGCCGTCGAGGGGCTCACCCACCGCTACCCCACCAAGGTCCTCGCCGAGATCCTGCCCACCTGCCCCCAGTACTGCGGCCACTGCACCCGCATGGACCTGGTCGGCAACCCCACGCCCACCGTCGCCAAGCACAGGTTCGGCCTGCGACCGCCCGACCGGCACGAGGCCATGCTCGACTACCTGCGCCGCACCCCGTCCGTCCGCGACGTCGTCGTCTCCGGCGGGGACGTCGCCAACATGCCCTGGCCACGGCTGGAAGCCTTCGTCTCCGCGCTCCTGGACGTCGACAACATCCGCGACATCCGCCTGGCCACCAAGGCCCTCATGGGCCTGCCCCAGCACTGGCTCCAGGACGACGTCCTGGCCGGCATGGAACGCCTCGCCGTCAAGGCCCGCGAACGCGGCGCGCAGATCGCCGTGCACACCCACGTCAACACCGCCCGCTCCGTCACGCCCCTCGTCGCCCGCGCCGCCCGCGCCCTCCTCGACACCGGCATCCGCGACGTCCGCAACCAGGGCGTCCTGCTGCGCGGCGTCAACACCGACCCGCACGCCCTGCTGGACCTGTCGTTCGCGCTGCTCGACGAGGCGCAGATCATGCCCTACTACCTGTACATGTGCGACATGATCCCCGGCAGCGAGCACTGGCGGCTCGCCGTCTGGGAGGCCCAGGAGCTCCAACTGGCGATCATGGGCTACCTGCCGGGGTTCGCCACGCCCCGGATCGTCTGCGACGTCCCCTACGTCGGCAAGCGCTGGGTCCACCAACCCGTCGACTACGACCGCGTGCGCGGCGTCTCCTACTGGACCAAGAACTACCGCACCGGCGTGGACGCGGCCGACCCCGACGCCCTCGCCCACCGGTACGAGTACTTCGACCCCATCCACACCCTGCCCCCCGAGGGACGGGACTGGTGGCGCGAACGGGCCGCCCGACCCGCCTAGGCTGCGTGGATGACACCGGACCCGATCACCCGGTCCCCCCTCGGCGCCGCCGTCACGGTCGAGGAGCTGGAGACCGACCCGCACCCGGCGCTGGCACGCCTGCGCGCGACCGAGCCCGTCTCCTGGGTGCCCGCCCTCGGCGGCTGGCTCGTCACCCGCCACGACCTGGCGCTGCGGGTGATGCGCGACGCCGCCGCCTACACCGTGGACGACCCCCGTTTCTCCACCGCCCGGGTGATCGGGCCCAGCATGCTGTCCCTGGACGGCCGCGCCCACGGCCGGCACCGCGACGCGTTCTCCCGCCCGTTCCGGCCCGCCGCCACCCGGGAACGGTTCACCGCGTTCGTCCACGACGAGGTGGACCGGCTGGTCGCCGCGCTGCGGCCGGCCGGGCACGCCGAACTGCGCGGCGAGTTCGCCGGGCCGCTCGCCGTCGCGGTGGTCGCCGAGGCCCTCGCCCTGCGCGACGTCGACCCCGGCACCGTCCGCTCCTGGTACGAGGCGTTCGTCACCGCGATCTCCGACATCACGGCGGGTCGCCCGGGCGAGGCCGGCGGGGCCTACGACCGGCTGCGCGCCGCGATCGCCGACCCCGCGCCGGGCTCCCCGCTGACGGAGGCCGCCGCCGGGGCGGAGGGCCTGACCGACGACGAGGTGACGGCCAACGCCGCGGTGCTGATGTTCGGCGGCATCGACACCACCGAGGGCATGATCGTCAACGCGGTCCGGCACCTGCTGATCCACCCCGGGGAGCTCGCCCTCGTCCGCGAGGATCCCGGCCTGCTCGACGCCGCCATCGAGGAGTCGCTGCGGCTGGAGCCGTCGGCGTCCGTCGTGGACCGTTACGCCACCGCCGACGCGGAACTGGGCGGGGCGTCGATCCGGGCCGGCGACCTGGTCCGGGTGTCGTTGGCGGGGGCCTGCCGCGACCCCGGCGTCTTCCCCGACCCCGACCGCTACGACGTGCGGCGCGCCAACGCCGCCGACCACCTGGCGTTCGCGCACGGCCCGCACTTCTGCTTCGGCGCCCATCTGGCCCGGCTGGAGGCCCGCACGGCGCTGCGGGCCCTCCTCGACCGGCTGCCCGGGCTGCGCCTGGAGCCCGGACGGCCGCACGATCCCCGTGGGCTGGTGTTCCGCAAGCCCGAGGCGTTGCGCGTCCGGTGGGACGCCTTTACATTGTAGATCTTTAACTCGACGGAAACGGATCTTGTGGGAGCATCTGCGCATGATCGTCGAACGCCAGGTCACATTGCGCTTCGCTGACGAGAGCCAGGCCGCGCAGACCCACACCAACCTGTCCGCGGTCCGCCAGGACGGCCGCTGCCTGTGGGTGGCCGGCGACGAGACCGCCACCGTGGAGCGGCTCACCGCCCTCCACGACGCCGACGGCCGCGTCATCGGCTACGGCGACCAGCGCACCGTCGCGCTGGCGGACCTGGTCGACCTGCCCGCCGGCCCCGAGGAGGAGGCCGACATCGAGGGCCTCGCGCGCTCCGACGGCTGGCTGTGGGCGGTCGGCTCGCACAGCCTCAAGCGCAAGCGCATCAAGGACGGGCAGAACGACGCCAAGGCGCGGCGTCGCCTGGCCACCGTGGTCCGCGAGGAGAACCGCCACGTCCTGGTGCGGATGCCGCTGGTCCCCGGAGCCGACGGCCTGCCCGAGGCCGTCGCCGAGGACGGCGCGCGCACCGCGGCCGTCCTGGGCGGACGCGGCGACTCCCTCACCGACCTGCTCGCCGACGATCCCCACCTGGCGCCGTTCCTGCCCATCCCCAGCAAGGACAACGGCATCGACATCGAGGGCATCGCCGCCGTCGGCGAACGGCTCTACATCGGCTTCCGCGGCCCGGTGCTGCGCGGCTGGGCCGTGCTCGTGGAGATCCAGCCGGAGACCCACCCCGACGACCCCCGCCGGCTGCGGCTGCGCCGCGTCGACGGCCAGGCCCGCTACCGCACCCACTTCCTGGACCTCGGCGGCCTGGGCATCCGCGACCTGTGCCCGGACGGCGACGACCTGCTGATCCTCGCCGGCCCGACGATGTCGCTCAGCGGGCCCGTCCGCGTGCTCCGCTGGCCGGGCGCCGCCAAGATCGAGGCCGCCGACGTGGTGCGCGCCGACGAGCTCGAGACCGTCGGCGACCTGCCGCACGGCGACGGCGAGGACCACGCCGAGGGCATCGCCGTCCTCGACGAGTCCCACGGGGCCGGCCCGACCCTGCTGGTCGTCTACGACAGCCCCGCCGGAGACCGGCTGACCGACGACGGCGGCATCCACGCCGACGTCGTCTCCTTCGCCCGCTGACCCTCCGCCCGCCGACCCGCCCGCGCCGCGGGCCCCGGTAAGCAAGCGCTTGCAGAGGTCTGCTTTGATGGCCTCCGGCACAGGGCCGGCGACAGGAGGCGGAGCATGTTCGAGTGGTCGAGCGAGGACCTGATGATCCGGGACGCGGTGCGCGGCTGGATCGACGCGGAGGTGCGCCCGCGCCTCGACGACCTCGACTCCGGCGACCTGCCGCCCTACGACCTCATCCGCGACCTGTTCCGCACCTTCGGCCTGGACGAGATGGCGCGCTCGTCGTTCAAGGCGCGCGCCGCCAAGGAGGACGACTCCGGCGGGCCCGGCGGCGACCCCTCCATGACCATCCTGCCGATCGTCGAGCTGTGCAAGGTCTCCCCCGGCCTGGTCACCGCCATGGGCGTCAGCCTCGGCCTGGCCGCCGGGACCGTCATGAAGCGCGGCACCCCCGAGCAGCGCGAACGGTGGGGCCTGGACCTGCTCACCATGGACAAGGTCGGCGCCTGGGCCATCACCGAGCCCGGCTCCGGCAGCGACGCCTTCGGCGGGATGCAGGCCACCGCCCGCCGGGAGGGCGACGACTACGTCCTCAACGGGAGCAAGACCTTCATCACCAACGGCCCGCACGCCGACACCATCGTCTTCTACTGCAAGCTCGACGACGGCCGCGCCCCCCGCGACCGCGAGATCCTCACCTTCGTCCTGGACCGCGGCATGCCCGGCCTGGAGCAGAGCAGGCCGCTGCGCAAGATGGGCCTGCACTCCTCCCCCACCGGCGAGCTGTTCCTCACCGACGTGCGCGCGGGCGCCGACCGGCTGCTGACCGGCGGGTCCGGCGACGGCAAGGAGTCCGCCCGCCAGAACTTCGTGACCGAGCGCGCCGGCGTCGCCGCCATGGCCCTCGGCGTCATCGAGGAGTGCCTGCGCCTGTCCGTCGACTACGCCAGGACGCGCGTCCTGTGGGACAAGCCGATCGGCGACTACCAGCTCATCCAGCTCAAGCTGGCCACGATGGAGGTCGCCCGCCTGAACGTCCAGAACCTCGTCTTCAGGCACGTGGAGATGCAGCGCGCCGGCCGCACCCCGACCCTCGCCGAGGCGTCGGCGATGAAGCTGTACGCCGCCCGGGCCGCCAGCGAGGTCGCCCAGGAGGCCGTGCAGTTGTTCGGCGGCAACGGCTACATGAGCGAGTTCCGCGTCGAGCAGCTCGCCCGCGACGCCAAGTCGTTCCAGATCTACGCCGGCACCGACGAGATCCAGATCACCCACATCGCGCGAGACCTGCTGTCGCGGTGACCGGTTGAGGACCGGTTAACGCCGTCCCCTCGGGTAGGGGACGGCCATGGTCCACAACATCGACCGCGCCCGGGTGCGGGAGCTGGCCGACGCCCGGGACGCGCGGATCGTCGAGGTCCTGCCCCTCGACGAGTACGCCCGGGCCCACCTGCCGGGCGCCGCGCACCTGCCCCTCGCCGAACTCGCCCACGACCTGCCGCCCTGGCTGGACCCCGCCCGCCCGATCGTCGTGTACTGCGCGAACTCCGAATGCGACCTGAGCCCGCGCGCCGCCCACCGGCTGGAGCACCTGGGCGCCCGCGACGTCCACGACTACACGGCGGGCAAGCGGGACTGGCTGTCGGCCGACCTCCCCTACGACGGCGACGCCGTCCTGGTCTCACTGCGCACCCGCCGCGACCCGGTCGTGGCGGCACTGGACGACGCGGTGGACGAGGTCGCCGACCGCGTCCTCGGCGACGCGGCGGGACTGGCCGTGGTCGTCGACGACGGCGGCGTCGTGCAGGGCGTGGTCGGCGGCCGCGAACTGACCGGATCCTCGACGGGCGACCGCGCCGGCGACGTCATGAACACCGGCGTGACCACCGTGCGCCCCGGTGAGGAGGTCGATCCCCTCGTGGAGCGGATGCGCCGCGCCGCGATCGACGACATGGTCGTCACCCGCCCCGACGGCACGCTGGTCGGCCTGTTCTCCCTGGCCCTCGTCCGCGACCCCCGCTCCGGGCCGCGGCCCTGACGGTGCGTACCGGCCCGCCCTCCGGGTACGGCGGCCCCATGAACGACAAGCACACCGAACGCGACCGGCAGTCGCGAGAACTCGCCGAGGAACTCGCCTCACACCCCGACGACCCGAGGTTCCGAGGGCGGCGGCCCGGCGTTCGCGCGCCCCGCGAGATCTCCCGCGAGGAGGCCGACGCCGACGCCGCCGGGCTGATCGGCGGCACCGGCACCTCCGGCGGAGGCGGCCCGAGCAGCGGCGCCTCCTTCGGCCGCACCCAGGGCCGTCCGCCGCCCGACACACCGCCGCCGGACGATCTGGACGACACCGTCGACGGCGTCGGCCCCGCCCCACCCGAAGAAGAGGAGACCTGATCCGAACAACCCGCCCGCGCGAAGCGTCGAAACCCTCGGCGGTGGCGATGATCCGGCGGCCACCGCCCCACGGGGGTTCGTCTGGACAGCCGCCGAGCGGAATTGGATACTCGCACTCATGGACGGTCAGGTCCCCGGGGTCCGCCCCTCGTACCCGGTGCGGGCATCCGACAGCGAACGGGACCGGGTGCTGCAGGCGCTCGGCGACCGCGTCGCCGAGGGACGGATGTCCCACGACACGTTCGAACGCCGGGTCGACCAGGTGCTCGCCGCCCGCAGCCGCGCCGAACTCGACGACATCGTCCACGACCTGCCGTCCCGGCACGGCGTGGTCAACCGGCTGACCGGGCTGGTCGCCTCCGTCTCGTCGGTGACGGCGCGGATCGAGGCCGCGTGGCGGGCCCCGCGCCTCCCCCGGTTCCGGCTGCCGCCCGCCGACGCCGCCCGACCGATCCGGATCGTGGTCGGCCGCGCGCCCGGCTGCCACTTCATCCTGGCCGACCTGACCGTCTCGCGCTTCCACGCCGAGCTGTACCGCGACGACGACGGCGGCTGGCTGCTGTCGGACCTGGGCTCGATGAACGGGACGCGGGTCAACGGATGGCGGCTGACCGGCCCCGCCCGGGTCCGGCCCGGCGACGAGATCGGGTTCGGCAACGCCGACTTCATCGTCACCGCGACCTGACCGTCACATGGCGCCCGCGCGGTAGACCACCACCGACACCGCGATGTACTGCAGCACGTACGCGGCGACCGTCAACGTGTGGAACACCTCGTGGAACCCGAACCAGCGCGGCGACGGGTCGGGCCTGCGGAGCCCGTACACGAGGCCGCCCGCGCTGTAGAGGACGCCGCCCAGGATCACCAGCGCCGCCACCACGAGGCCCGTGCCGTCCACGAACTGCGGCACGAACAGCGCCGCCACCCAGCCCAGCCCGATGTACAGGGCGGTGTAGAGCCAGCGGGGCGCCCCCACCCACAGCACCCGGAACAGCACACCGGCCACCGCGCCGCCCCACACGACCGTCAGCACCACCGCCCGCGCGACGCCCTCCAGGATCAAGTACGCGAACGGCGTGTACGTCCCGGCGATGATCAGATAGATGTTGGCGTGGTCGCAGCGCCGCAGCAGCTCGGCCACCGGCCGGGACCACCGCCCGCGGTGGTAGGCCGCCGACACCCCGAACAGCAGCGCCGAGGTCAGCGCGTACACCGCCGCGCACAGCCGGGCCTCCACCGTCGGGCCCAGCGCCACCAGCACCATCCCGGCGACCAGCGCGACCGGGAACGCTCCCAGATGCAACCAGCCGCGCAGCCGGGGCTTGACCGCCTCGGCCAGTTCTCCGGGGTTCCGCATGAGCACCTCCCGACCTCCCCGTCAGCGTATCGGGCGTTCGGGGCGTTCTCCGGAGTGATCTCCGCAACCCCGGCGACGGCCTTGACGTTGTAAGGTCTCGGCTGTCGACGATGACGAGGAGGCGCGATGAAGGTCGGTTTCGCGGTGCCGGTGACGGGTCGCTGGGCCACCCCCGACAACCAGGCGCGGATCGCCCGCCGCGCCGAGGAGCTCGGCTACCACTCGATCTGGACGCTGCAACGGCTGCTGAACCCCGCCGACTCCGCCGACCTGACGTATCGGAACGTTCCCGATCCGCTGGTCACGCTGGCCTACCTGGCCGGGCTCACCGACCGCGTCCGGCTCGGCGTGGCCGTCGTCAACATGCCGTTCTTCTCTCCCCCGCTGCTGGCCAAGCAGGCCGCGACCCTCGACCACGTCTCCGGCGGACGGCTGGACCTGGGGCTCGGGCTGGGTTGGATGCCCGCCGAGTTCGCCGCCACCGGCGCCCCCTCCGACCGGCGCGGGGCGCGGGCGGAGGAGTTCATCGCCGCGCTGCGGGCGCTGTGGACCACGGACGTCAGCTCCTACGAGGGCGAGTTCCACTCCATCCCCCCGGTGGTGATGGAGCCCAAACCGCTGCAGTCGCCCGAGCCGCCCCTCCTGCTGGGCGGCAAGACGCCGCCGGCGCTGCGCCGCGCCGGGCGGCTGGCCGCCGGGTGGATCAGCGCCAGCGGCGCGGACCTGACCACGATGGACGAGCAGATCGCCGTCGTCCGCGAGGCCGCCGAGCGGGCCGGGCGCGACCCCGACGCGCTGCGGATCGTGTGTCGGGGCGCGGTCCGCGTACGGCCCCCGGGGCGGCCCGACCGCAGGCCGCTGACGGGGTCCTTCGCCGAGATCCTCGACGACTGCGCCCGACTGGCCGCCGACGGCGTCACCGAGCTCTTCGTCGACCTCAACTTCGACCCGGAGATCACCGGCCCGAACGTCTCCCCGGACGCCTCCATGGAACGCGCCGAGGAGGCCCTGGAGGCACTGCGACCGGCGGACGGACGGTGAGAGTCAGAGCGGGGGCGGACGGTCCTCGTAGGGGGTGCTGAGCACGACGGTGGTGCGCGTGGAGACGTTGGCGGCGGCCCTGATCTGCTGGAGCAGGTCCTCCAGCTCGTTGGGGGTCGCCACGCGGACCTTGAGGATGTAGCTCTCCTCACCCGCCACCGAGTGGCACGCCTCGATCTGCGGCAGATGGGCCAGCCGGTCGGGCGCGTCGTCGGGCGCGGCCGGATCGATCGGTTTGATCGACACGAACGCCGTCATCGGCAGACCGATCTGCTCGGCGTCGAGCCGGGCCGTGAAGCCCTTGATCACCCCGCGCTTCTGCAGCCGCCGCACCCGTTGATGCACGGCCGACACGCTCAGCCCGGTCTCCTTGGCCAGATCGGTGAAGCTCATGCGGCCGTCCCCGGCCAGCAGGCCCATGATCTGGCGATCGATCTCCTCCACGGAGGAAATTTAGCGTGTCCTGGGCGATCGCGGGGCCGCACCGGGCATTCCCGCCGGCGGGCCGCAACTGCCGCGAATCAGCAGCTCGGTCGGGAGCACCACCGGACGGCCCCGATCCCGCCGCGCCGGATCGCGCAGCAGCACCTCGCACGCCCGATGGCCCATGTCCCGCCCGGGACGGCCGACCGCCGTCAGCGGCGGGTCGCACAGCTCCGCCCACGGCACGTCGTCGATCATCACGATCGACACGTCCCCGGGGATCCGCAGGTCCAACTCCCGCGCCACCAGCACCGCCGTCTCGCCGAGCAGATGGGTGGCGGCCAGCACGGCGGTCAGGTCGGGCCGGCTCTGGAACAGTCCGGCGACGGCGGCGAACGCCCCGTCCCGCCCGGGACGGGCCAGCACCACCAGATCCTCGTCCGGGACGAGGCCCCGGTCGGCGAGGGTCGCGCGGAACGCCGCCTCCCGGACCCCGGGGTCGCCCCGGTACGCCTGCCCGGTGGTCGTCGTGCCGAGCAGCCCGACGCGTCGGTGCCCCAGGCCCGCCAGGTAGTCGACCGCCGAGCGCACCCCGGCCGCGTCGTCGGCCAGCACCGCGGGGATCTCGGGCAGGCCCGCCACCGCCCGGTCGGCGAACACCACCGGGACCCCGGTCCGCAGCGCCGCCCTCCAGCCGGCGGGCTCCCCGGCGGGCACGGCGATGACGCCGTCCACCCGCTGCTCGACCAAGCGGTCGATGATCTCCGTCTCGCGGACGGGGTCGTCGTGGGAGACGTCCAGCAGCACGTGCTCGCCGAGGGTGCGGGCGCAGGCCAGCACCCCGGCGGCCAGTTCGGCGCAGAACGGGTCGGTGATCTCGGGGAGCACCAGGCCGATGCTGCCGGTGCGCTGGGTCTTGAGGCTGCGCCCGAGGGCGCTGGGCCGGTACTCCAGCTCCGCGACGGCCCGCAGCACCCGCTCCCGGGTCGCCGCGCTCACCGAGCCGGAGCCCGACAGGACCCGGGAGACGGTGGCGACCCCGACCTCGGCGCGCCGGGCCACGTCCTTGATCGTCGCCGCGCGACGGCTCACCGACGGCTCCCAGTCATGGTCCACGCCCTTCGCTCCACCGGCCCGGATCATCCTCCCACGCCGCGCTGCTTTGGAAACGATTCCATCCTAGCCGGGAGCGGGTCTCACCGATGACCTGTGAGGCGAGGCGGGCCGGTGCTCCAGCAGGACTTATACCCTCACAGGGGGACGGATTGGTCTACGCCAGTCTTGACATGACGATGATCGCCTGATGAAGTCGTGTGGAAACGTATCCACGGAGGTTGCAATGGCGCAGATCACGCTGCAGGGTGTCGACAAGGTCTACTCGGGCGGGGTCAAGGCCGTCGACGGGCTCGATCTGGAGATCCGCGACGGCGAGTTCATGGTGCTGGTGGGCCCGTCGGGCTGTGGGAAGTCGACCGCGCTGCGGATGATCGCCGGGCTGGAGGACATCAGCGACGGCACCGTCTCGATCGGGGACCGGGTGGTCAACGACCTGGCGCCGAAGGACCGCGACATCGCCATGGTCTTCCAGAACTACGCGCTCTACCCGCACATGACCGTCGAGCAGAACCTGGCGTTCGGGCTCAAGCTGCGCGGCACCCCCAAGTCGGAGATCAAGGAGCGGGTGGCCAACGCCGCCGCGATGCTGGGGTTGGAGCCGTTCCTGCAGCGTCGCCCGGCGCACCTGTCCGGCGGCCAGCGGCAGCGGGTCGCGATGGGCCGCGCGATCGTCCGCGAGCCGCAGGCGTTCCTGATGGACGAGCCGCTGTCCAACCTCGACGCCAAGCTGCGCGTCTCCATGCGCGCCTCCCTCAACCAGCTCCACGAGCGGCTCGGGATCACCACCGTCTACGTCACCCACGACCAGATCGAGGCGATGACGCTGGGCGACCGGGTGTGCGTGCTCCGGGAGGGCAGGCTCCAGCAGGTCGACACCCCGCAGCGACTGTTCGACCACCCGGTCAACCTGTTCGTGGCCGGGTTCATCGGCTCGCCCGCGATGAACTTCGTGACCGCCGAGCTGGTGCGCGGCGACGGGGACGGGGCGTACGCCGCGTTCGCCGGGATCCGGCTGCCGGTGCCCGACGGGCTGTTCGCCGGCCGGCCGGGCCTGGACCGCCACCTCGGTCGGAAGGTCGTCCTGGGCGTGCGCCCCTCCGACTTCGAGGACGCCGCGCACGCCAAGCCCGACTGGGCGCCCTTCCACGTCACCGCGGGGGTCACCGAGAAGCTGGGCAGCGAGATCAACGTGATCTTCGCGGTGGACGCCCCGCCGGTCGAGCACAAGGACACCGCCGACCTGGCCCAGGAGGCCGGCGAGGGCGGGGAGGACGCGGCGATCCCGCTCAACGAGGACAAGGCGATGTGGACCGCCCGCGTCAACGCCCGGTCCGCGGTGGCCCCCGGCCGGCCGATCGAGTTGGCCGTCGACACCGATCGGCTGCACTTCTTCGACCCGGAGACCGGCCTGGCCATCGGCGGCCCCGCCGACTCCCCCGCCGTCTGACACGGGGCGGCATGGCCCGTTCCAAAGACGGTTCGCCCCTGGGAACGGGCCGTGCCGCCCGGCCGCCGGCACTAAACATTAAGATGGTTGACGATCCAAATGCTTTGGTGTTACCGTGCGGTTGCGGCAGGGCGGGACCGGGCCGCCGAGGAGGTGTCACAATGGTGGACCACTTTCCACGGGAACGCGCGGACTCCGGGGACTCCCGGAGCGGCCGCAGGCCACCGCGACACGGTATCCGGGGCTATGGATCGACCGGCCGGCCGCCCGACTCGCCCTCGGCGAGCAGGTCCAACAGCTCGGTCAGATCGTAAAGTGCCCTGCCGGTCGTCCCATAGCGTGTGAGTTTACCTCGGCTGGCCCATTTCCGAATGGTCGCCTCCGACACACCCGCGGCCAGTGCCGCCAGTTGCGTCGGCACCAGTCGGACATTCTCATCAACGCTCACGGCGCACCGCCCTTGTGCCGCGCCTCGGCACCGCCCCGACGCCGCGTCCCCTCGATCTGACGGGACAGCTTGAGCCATTGGTGCGGCAGCCAGACATGACCGGCGTCACAGCGGACGTCATGCCCGCGACCATTACCCCTGGAATAGCCCATGGCCGACATGACCCCGGTGCACCCGGTGTGCGGGCACGGGCCGAGATCCATTTCCGGCAGCACCGCGGAATGCGCGGCCCGGCGGGCCTTGGCCGCGGCCCGGAGAATCTCCTCGGCGAAATCGGCGGCGGCCTGATGGGCGAGCAGCCAGTCCAGGTGGACCGCCAGGAATCCGGCCAGCTCCGTCGCCTCGCGGCGCGCCGGGCGCGTCACCCGGCGTTCGTCGGCCACCATCGCCGACCAACAGGCCAGCACGCTCAACACGGCCGACCTGGCGGCCACGGCCTCCTCGTTGAGCCGCAGACCATCCCCCCGTCGTCCCCCGCTGACCCGCTCGGTCAACGCCGCACCCCCGCCGGCCAGGGATGACTCGCACTCATCATAAAGGCGCGGGAGCACACCCAGATTCTCCCGCAACATCGCCCGGCAGGTCGCGCAGACCCTGAGCCCCGGGGCGGCCACATGCGGCCGGCGACGCCCCGAGGCGTTCGCACACCTGCGGAGCGCACACAACGTTCTGATCATCTCGCTTCACCCGCATTTCATCGTTTCCACGTCCAGTGACCTCCGGCGGACCACCCGGAGGACATGCCGATCGGCGGCCGCGCGGCCACCCCGATCTCTTACCGGAAACCGAATCACTATCCCGCGGGAAACCCCCGTCAGCCCCCCTTGGACGCCGATTCAACAGGACGGCGGGCCTGGTGCCCAGCACGGTGACCGGAGTCGGCCCCGGCAACCTTTGTGGACTCGATGTTTCGCCTGGGTGAACTCTTTTCCACAGCAGTTCCTCGACATATGCACGGAGCCCCGCAGAGAACTGTCGGAAGACATGAGATCTTGATGCGGAACGATATGTGGGTCGGGTTGGAGCAGTCCACTGTGATCTGCCTCTCATTTTCCCGTGGAAGCCCACAACCTGCGAATACCGCTGGGATAGTGCGCACGGCGCGGATTCCAACACGCTCCGTAGCAGATATGGGGCCACCTTATAGCCGTCAACGAGTCTGTCCAGTAGACGTCGCCGCCCCTGATCGCGATTATGACCAGGCGTAACACAAATCGATCAAGGCCTTCCACGGAGAGCCGGTGTTGACACCGGCGGCCCGGCACTGTCACGCTTGCCGGTGACGGGACACGTATGTCCGCATCCACTTTTGGCCGCCAATCGCCATTCACGGCTCGCGACCATTCCCCGCACCGCCCACGGCGCCGCGCGCCCGGCTCACGGCCCGCGCCTCGCCCCGGCGGCACCCCCCCTCACGAAGCCCACGGGGAGTCGAACGACTCGGGACGGGAACGTGCCGCCGAGCGCCCGGCGACCCCGCCCCCGGTCCGGGACCCGCGACGCCGGCCCGGATCGGCGCTCCGCCGCGCATCCGACGGCACGCCGTCACCGACCCCCGCGATCAACCCGGCCCCGCCGTCGATCGGCGACGGGCCCGGGCCGCCGGACACTCGTCGAAGGGACGCAGATGCACACGATCGGCTTCATGTTCCCCGGCCAGGGTTCCCAGCGGGTGGGCATGGGCCGCGACCTGGCCGAGCTCCATCCCGACCTGGTCGACGCCTACTACCGCCCCGCCGAGGAGATCCTCGGCCTGCCCCTGTCCCGCCTGTGCTGGGAGGGTCCCGCGGAGGACCTGCAGGACACCTCCGTCACCCAGCCCGCCGTGTTCCTCACCAGCCTGGTCACGCTCGAGGCGCTGGACCGCCGCGGGCTGCGGCCCGGGCTGGTCGCCGGGCACAGTCTCGGGGAGTTCGCCGCGATGGTGAGCGCCGGGCTGCTGGACTGGCGGGACGCGCTGCGGCTGGTCGCGCTGCGCGGCCGGCTGATGGCGACGGTCAACGAGCGGGTCCCCGGCGCGATGGCCGCCGTCATGGGCCTGGACCCGCACCGGGTCGAGGAGCTGTGCGCCGCCACGGCCGCGGAGTCCGGCCGGGTCGTCGAGGTCGCCAACGACAACGGGCCCGACCAGGTCGTGGTCTCCGGGGAGACGGGGGCCGTCGAGCGGCTGGCCGAGGCGTCGCGCGCCGCCGGGGCGCGGCGGGTGGTGCACCTCAAGGTCGGCGCGCCGTTCCACTGCAGTCTGATGAGGACCATCGAGGAGGACTTCGCCCGCGCCCTCGGCGACGTCCCGTTCCACGAGCCCACCGGGGTCATGATCTCCTCGGTCACCGCGGAGCCCGTGCGCAGCGCCGACGAGGCCGCCGGGCTGCTGCGCCGCCAGCTCACCGGCCGGGTGCGCTGGACCGAGACGGTGACCCGGATGGCGCGCGAGGGCGCGGACCGATTCGTGGAGGTCGGCCCCGGCAAGGTGCTGGACGGCCTGTGCCGCCGGATCCTCCCCGAGGCGCCGGTCTTCACCACGCAGGACGTCGCACGGTGCGATGCCGCGTCGGACGCGCTGGGCGCGTCGGCGGACGTGGTCTGAGGATCCCCGCCCGGACGCCGGGACCGCCCCGCACAGAAGCCCACTTTTCCGATCACCTTGAGAAGGAGTCGTCATCGTGCATGCTCACGAGCAGGCCGCCACCGACGTCCGGCACATCCCGTCCGGGCCCAACCTCATGCTCGTCGCCGAGCCGCCGGCCCCGCCCACCCCGCGGGACCGGCTCGGTGAGTTGGCCGAGATCAAGGCCGCGGCCCGACAGGGCCCCGATCCCGCCGCGACGCTGCGGCAGCATTCCAAGGGCAAGCTGACCGCGCACGAACGGATCGCCCTGCTGCTCG
The DNA here is from genome assembly GCF_003386555.1 of Thermomonospora umbrina. Lineage (GTDB taxonomy): Bacteria > Actinomycetota > Actinomycetes > Streptosporangiales > Streptosporangiaceae > Thermomonospora > Thermomonospora umbrina. Next base: position 7,069,027 of record NZ_QTTT01000001.1, read on the forward strand.
ACGAGGGCTCCTTCACCGAGGTCGAGGCGCTCCGCCGGCACCGCGCCACCGGCTTCGGCCTGGAGGGGCGCCGGCCGTACTCCGACGGCGTGGTGACCGGCTGGGGCACCGTGCACGGCCGCACGGTGTTCGTGTACGCCCACGATTTCCGGATCTTCGGCGGGGCGCTCGGCGAGGCGCACGCGGAGAAGATCCACAAGCTGATGGACATGGCGGTGGCCGCGGGCGCGCCGTTGGTCAGCCTGAACGACGGCGCCGGGGCGCGCATCCAGGAGGGTGTCACCGCGCTGGCCGGCTACGGCGGGATCTTCCAGCGCAACACCCGGGCCTCCGGGGTGATCCCGCAGATCAGCGTGATGCTCGGCCCGTGCGCGGGCGGCGCGGCCTACTCCCCCGCGCTGACCGACTTCGTGTTCATGGTCCGCGACACCGCGCAGATGTTCGTCACCGGGCCGGACGTCGTCCAGGCCGTCACCGGCGAGGAGATCACGCACAACGGGCTCGGCGGGGCCGACGTGCACGCCTCGGCCTCGGGCGTGGCGCACTTCGCCTACGACGACGAGGCGTCCTGCCTGGAGGACGTGCGGTACCTGCTGTCGTTCCTGCCCGCCAACAACCGGGAGGCGCCGCCGACCACGCCGACGGCCGACCCGCCGGACCGCCGCAACGACCGGCTGCTCGACGTGATCCCCGCCGAGGCCAACCGCGCGTACGACGTGCGCACGGTCATCGAGGAGATCGTCGACGACACCGAGTACTTCGAGGTCCACGAGGCGTGGGCGCCCAACATCGTGTGCGCCTTCGCCCGGATGGGCGGGCGGCCCGTCGGCATCGTCGCCAACCAGCCCGCCCACCTGGCCGGGGTGCTCGACATCCAGGCCAGCGAGAAGGCCGCCCGGTTCGTGCAGTGCTGCGACGCGTTCAACATCCCGCTGATCTCGCTGGTCGACGTGCCCGGCTTCCTGCCCGGGGTCGACCAGGAGCACCAGGGCATCATCCGGCACGGCGCCAAGCTGCTGTACGCGTACTGCAACGCCGGCGTGCCCCGCGTCCAGCTCATCATGCGCAAGGCGTACGGCGGCGCGTACATCGTCATGGACTCCCGCTCGATCGGCGCGGACCTGTCGCTGGCCTGGCCGGGCAACGAGATCGCGGTGATGGGCGCGGAGGGCGCGGCCAACGTCATCTTCCGACGGGAGATCGCGGCGGCCGACGATCCGCAGGCGGTGCGGGAGCAGCGCATCAAGGAGTACCGCGAGGAGCTGATGCATCCCTACTACGCCGCGGAGCGGGGGCTGGTCGACGACGTCATCGACCCCCGCGAGACCAGGTCCGTCCTGATCAGGGCGCTGGAGATGCTCCACACCAAGCACGCCGAGGCGCCGGCGCGCAAGCACGGCAACCAGCCGCAGTGAACGGCCCGGAGCCGGTGCTGCGGATCGTCAGGGGCCGGCCGGGCCCGGCGGAGATCGCCGCCCTGGTGGTGGCGCTGGCCGCGCGGACGCCGACCGGTCCGGCCCGCCCGACCGGTCCGGCACGGCGGGCGGCCGGGCCGTACCCGGGGTTCGTGCCGCCCCAGAGCTGGCAAGCGACCAGACCCGAGGAGGGGACGTCATGGACGCAGCGGTGATCGTCGTCGGCGCGGGGCCGACGGGACTGATGCTCGCCGCCGAGCTGCGGCTCGGCGGCGCCGAGGTGATCGTGCTGGACCGGCTCGCGGAGCCGACCGGCGAGTCCCGGGGGCTGGGCTTCACCGCCCGCACCGTGGAGCTGTTCGACCAGCGCGGGCTGCTGGAACGGTTCGGCGAGGTCGAGACGAGCCCGATGGGCCACTTCGGCGGCGTTCCGCTGGACTACAGCGTGCTGCCGGGCGGGCACTTCGGGGCCCGGAGCATCGCCCAGGGTCGTGTGGAGGCGATGCTCACCGGGTGGGCCACCGAGCTGGGCGCCGACCTGCGCCGCGGCTGGGACGTGACCGGGCTGACCGACGCGGGCGACCACGTCGAGGTGACCGCCGACACCCCCGACGGGCCGCGCACGCTGCGGGCCCGCTTCCTGGTCGGCTGCGACGGCGGCCGGAGCACGATACGGCCGCTCGCCGGGTTCGAGTTCCCCGGCACCGACGCCACCATCGAGATGTTCCTGGCCGACGTGGTGGGCTGCGACCTCGAGGCCCGCCAGATCGGCGAGAAGGTGCCCGGCGGCATGGTGATGTCGGCGCCGCTCAAGGACGGTGTCGACCGGATCATCGTCTGCGAGCGCGGCACCCCGCCCCGCCGACGCACCGAGCCGCCGACGTTCGAGGAGGTCGCCGCCGCCTGGGAGCGGTTGACCGGGCAGGACATCAGCGGCGGGACCGCCACCTGGGTCAGCTCGTTCGGGGACGCGACCCGGCAGGTCACCGAGTACCGGCGCGGCTCGGTCCTGCTCGCGGGCGACGCGGCGCACATCCACCTGCCCGCCGGCGGCCAGGGCCTGAGCACCGGCGTGCAGGACGCCGTCAACCTCGGCTGGAAGCTCGCCGCGACGGTGAACGGCCGGGCCCCGGCGGGTCTGCTCGACAGCTACCACACCGAGCGCCACCCCGTCGGCGAGCGGCTGCTGATGAACACGCAGACGCAGGGCTACCTCTACCTCAGCGGCAGCGAGGTGGAGCCGCTGCGCGGGGTGTTCGCGGAGCTGATGGGGCTGCCGGAGGTCGGCCGCCATCTGGCCGGCATGGTCAGCCACCTCGCCGTCCGCTACGACGTGGGCGAGGGCGACCATCCGCTGCTCGGCCGGCGCGTCCCCAACGCGGAGCTGGTCGGCAGGGCCGGCGACGTCGGCAAGACGTCCGTCGTCGAGCTGCTGCACGCGGGACGCGGCGTCCTGCTCGACCTCGCCGACGACGCGGCCGTGCGGGACGCGGCCGCCGGCTGGTCGGACCGCGTCGACATCGTCACCGCGAGCCCCCACGGGACCGATCCCGGCCCCTACGACACCACCACCGCGCTGCTGATCCGGCCGGACGGCCACACCGCCTGGGCCGCGCCCGGGGCGGACGGGCCCGCCGAGGCCCTCGGCCGCTGGTTCGGCGCGCCGCACCGACCCGACCCCGTCAGGAAATGACCAGAAGGAGATCTCGTATGCACAGCACACTGATCGTGGCGCGGATGGCCCCCGGGGCCGCGGGCGACGTCGCCAAGATCTTCGCCGAGTTCGACGGCACCGAGATGCCCGGCCTGATGGGCACCCGCCGCCGCGAGCTCTTCCACTACCAGGGCCTGTACTTCCACCTGCAGGACTTCGACTCCGACAACGGCGGCGCGCACATCGAGGAGGCGCGCACCCATCCCCTGTTCGTGAAGGTCAGCGCGGACCTCAAGCCGTACATCGAGGCCTACGACCCGGCGACCTGGCGTTCGCCCGCCGACGCGATGGCCACCCGTTTCTATCACTGGTCCCCGACCGGTTGACCGCGACCCTGGGAGCGATGACCTCATGACACGTCGAGTAGTGATCACCGGTATCGGCGTGCTGGCGCCGGGCGGCGTCGGCACCAAGAACTTCTGGAACCTGCTGAGCGAGGGTCAGACCGCGACCCGGACCATCACCTTCTTCGACGCCGCGCCGTTCCGGTCGCGGGTCGCCGCCGAGATCGACTTCGACCCGGAGGCGCACGGGCTGGGTCCGCAGGAGGTCCGCCGGATGGACCGGGCGGCGCAGTTCGCGGTGGTCACCGCCGCGGAGGCGATGGCCGACAGCGGTCTGGAGCAGGGCGATCTGGTGCCCGAGCGCACCGGGGTGACCGTCGGCAGCGCCGTCGGCGCCACCATGGGCCTGGATCAGGAGTACCGCATCGTCAGCGACGGCGGGCGACTGGACCTCGTCGACCACGAGTACGCCGTCCCGCACCTGTACGACTATTTCGTGCCGAGCTCGTTCGCGGCGGAGGTCGCCTGGTCGGTCGGCGCCGAGGGCCCGGCCGCGGTGGTCTCGACGGGCTGCACGTCGGGGCTGGACTCCGTCGGGCACGCCTTCGAGCTGATCCGCGAGGGCACCGTCGACGTGATGATCGCGGGTGCGACCGACGCCCCGATCTCCCCCATCACGGTCGCCTGCTTCGACGCGATCAAGGCGACCACGGCCCGCAACGACGACCCCGAGCACGCCTCCCGGCCGTTCGACGACTCCCGCAACGGGTTCGTGCTCGGCGAGGGCTCGGCCATGTTCGTGCTGGAGGAGTACGAGAGCGCCCGGCGGCGCGGGGCGCACATCTACGCGGAGATCGGCGGGTTCGCCTCCCGGTGCAACGCGTACCACATGACCGGGCTGCGGCCCGACGGGCGGGAGATGGCCGAGGCGATCCGCGTCGCCCTGGCCGAGGCGAGGACCGACCCGGGCGACATCGACTACATCAACGCGCACGGCTCGGGCACCAAGCAGAACGACCGGCACGAGACCGCGGCGTTCAAGAGGAGCCTGGGCGGGCGCGCCTACGAGGTGCCGGTGAGCTCCATCAAGTCGATGGTCGGGCACTCGCTCGGCGCGATCGGCTCGATCGAGATCGCCGCGTCGGCGCTGGCCATCGAGCACGACCTGGTCCCGCCGACGGCGAACCTGCACACCCCCGACCCGGAGTGCGACCTGGACTACGTGCCGCTGGTCGCCCGCGAGTGGCGCACCGACACCGTGCTGACGGTCGGCAGCGGATTCGGTGGGTTCCAGAGCGCGATGGTGCTGCGGGGCTTGAACGGAGGACAAGAGTGAGCGTCCGTACCGTCGTCACCGGCATCGGCGTGACCGCGCCCAACGGGCTCGGCACCGACGACTACTGGACGGCCACCCGCGAGGGTGTCGGCGGCATCGGCGAGATCACCCGGTTCGACGCGTCCGGTTACCCGTCGCGGCTGGCCGGCGAGGTGCCCGGGTTCGTCGCCAAGGAGTACCTGCCGAACCGGCTGATCCCGCAGACCGACCACATGACCCGGCTCGCCCTCGTCGCCGCCGACTGGGCGCTGGCCGACGCCGACGTCCGGCCGCAGGAGTGGTCGGAGTTCGACATGGGCGTCGTCACCGCCAGCTCGTCCGGCGGTTTCGAGTTCGGGCAGGGCGAGCTGCAGAACCTGTGGGCCAAGGGCGGCCAGTACGTCAGCGCCTATCAGTCGTTCGCGTGGTTCTACGCCGTCAACACCGGCCAGATCTCGATCCGCAACGGGATGCGCGGGCCCAGCGGCGTCGTGGTCTCCGACCAGGCGGGCGGGCTGGACGCCGTCGCCCAGGCGCGGCGGCTGATCCGCAAGGGCAGCCGGCTGATCGTCACCGGCGGGGTGGACGGGTCGATCTGCCCGTGGGGCTGGGTCGCGCAGCTCGCGGGCGGCCGGCTCAGCACCGACGACCGGCCGGACCGGGCGTACCGGCCGTTCGCCCCCGACGCCGCCGGTCACGTGCCCGGCGAGGGCGGCGCGCTGCTCGTCCTCGAGGACGCCGACGTGGCGCGGGAGCGCGGGGCCCACGTGCACGGCGAGATCGCCGGGTACGGGGCGACGTTCGACCCGAGGCCCGGCAGCGGGAGGCCGCCCGCGCTGGAGCGGGCGATCCGGGTCGCGCTCGCGGACGCGGGCTGCGAGCCCGGCGACATCGGCGTGGTGTTCGCCGACGCCGCCGCGGTGCCCGAGCTGGACCGGCAGGAGGCCGACGCGATCGGCGCCGTGTTCGGGCCGCGCGGCGTCCCGGTCACCGCGCCGAAGACGATGACCGGCCGCCTCTACTCCGGCGCCGCCTCGCTGGACCTGGTCGCCGCGCTGCTGTCGATCAGGGACGGTGTCATCCCGCCGACCACCAACGTCACACCGGACCCGGCGTACGGGCTGGATCTGGTCGTGGACGCGCCGCGCCCGGCAGCGATCGAGTCGGCCCTGGTGATCGCCAGGGGCGAGGGCGGGTTCAACTCCGCCATGGTCGTCCGCCGGCCGCGGAACAACCGAGCCGAGGGGAGTCAGGAACGATGACCGGTGCACAGTTCACGCTCAACGATCTGCGGCGCATCCTGCGGGAGGCCGCGGGCGCCGATGAGGACGTCGACCTCGACGGCGACATCGCCGACGTCACCTTCGAGGATCTCGGGTACGACTCGCTGGCGCTGCTGGAGACCGGCAGCCGCATCGAGCGCGAGTACGGCCTGGAACTCGACGACGACACCATCACCGACGCCGAGACGCCCGGCGCCCTGCTGAAGGTCGTCAACGAACGGCTGGTCACCGCCGCCTGACGACCCCGCACGACCCGCACCATCCGCACGACCACGGCCGCCGCGCCCCCTCCCCCCACGGCGCGGCGGCCCTTCTCGTACGCATCCACCTCACCCCAAGGAGCAGCAGTGCCACGACAGGACAGCCCGGTCGCGCTCGTGACCGGAGCCACCAGCGGGATCGGCCTCGCCGTCACCCGGATCCTGGCCGGCCAGGGATACGCCGTGTTCCTGTGCGCGCGCAACGCGGAGAACGTCGAGATGACCGTCAAGGAACTGCGCGACGAGGGACTGGAGGTCGACGGGACCACCTGCGACGTCCGCTCCCCCGCGGAGGTCAAGGCCTTCGTGACGGCCGCCGTCGAGCGCTACGGCCCCGTCGACGTGCTGGTCAACAACGCCGGCCGCAGCGGCGGCGGCGTCACCGCCGAGATCCCCGACGAGCTGTGGCTCGACGTCATCGACACCAACCTCAACAGCGTCTTCCTGATGACCCGGGAGGTGCTCACCACCGGCGGCATGCGCGACAAGGAGCGCGGGCGGATCGTCAACATCGCCTCCACCGCCGGGAAGCAGGGCGTCGTGCTCGGCGCCCCGTACTCGGCCTCCAAGCACGGTGTCGTCGGCTTCACCAAGGCGCTCGGCAACGAGCTCGCCCCGACCGGCATCACCGTCAACGCCGTGTGCCCCGGCTACGTCGAGACGCCGATGGCCCAGCGCGTCCGGCAGGGGTACGCGGCGGCGTACGACACCAGCGAGGACGCGATCCTCACGAAGTTCCAGTCCAAGATCCCGCTCGGCCGGTACTCCACGCCGGAGGAGGTCGCGGGGCTGGTCGGCTACCTGGTCTCCGACACGGCCGCCTCCATCACCGCGCAGGCCCTCAACGTCTGCGGCGGACTCGGCAACTTCTGATCACCCCCGCCCAACCCCTGAAGGAGGGAACCCATGTCGCAGACAGCCCCCGGCCTGCGCGAGGTGGAGCACGAGATCGACGTGCAGGCCCCGGCCCGGCAGGTCTACCGCCTGATCGCGCAGGTGGAGAACTGGCCCCGGATCTTCCCGCCGACGGTGCACGTCGACCAGGTCGAGCGCTCCGGCGACGAGGAGCGGATCCGGATCTGGGCCACCGCCAACGGTCTGGTCAAGAACTGGACGTCACGGCGCACCCTGGACCCCGACGGGCTGCGCATCGACTTCCGGCAGGAGGTGTCCAGCCCGCCGGTGGCCGCGATGGGCGGGACGTGGATCGTGGAGCCGGCCGGGGACGACGCGTGCCGGGTCCGGCTGCTGCACGACTACCGGGCCGTCGACGACGACCCCGAGGGCCTGGCCTGGATCGACGAGGCCGTCGACCGCAACAGCCGCTCCGAGCTGGCCGCGCTGAAGGCCAACGTGGAGCTGGCGATCGGCCCGGGTGAGAGCCGGCTGGTGGCGTTCGAGGACTCCGTCGAGATCAACGGCTCGGCCAAGGACGTCTACGACTTCCTCAACGAGGCCGACCGCTGGCAGGAGCGGCTGCCGCACGTCCCGAAGGTGACGCTCACCGAGGAGACGCCCGGGCTGCAGATCCTGGAGATGGACACCCGCACCAAGGACGGCTCCACCCACACCACCAAGTCCATCCGGGTCTGCTTCCCGCACCACAAGATCGTCTACAAGCAGATCGGGCTGCCCGCCCTGATGTCCCTGCACACCGGCTACTGGCTGCTGACGGAGACCGCGACGGGCCTGACCGCCACCTCGCAGCACACGGTGGTCATCAACACCGACAACATCACCAAGATCCTCGGCGAGGACGCGGACCTGGCGCGGGCCCGCGACTTCGTCCGCAACGCGCTGAGCACCAACAGCCTGGCCACGCTCGGCCACGCCAAGGCGTACGCCGAGGGACCGGCGTGATGGACGCCGACGTCATCGTGGTGGGCGCGGGCCCGGTCGGGCTGATGCTCGCCGGCGAGCTGCGGCTCGGGGGCGCCGAGGTGGTGGTGCTGGAGCGCCTCGCCGAGCCCGCCGACGAGTCCCGCGCCTCGACCCTGCACGCCCGCACCATGGAGATCCTCGACCAGCGGGGACTGCTGGCGGAGCTGGGCACCCCGCCCAACGACGGGATGGGCCACTTCGGCGGCGTCCCGCTCGACCTGACCGGCCTCGACACGCCGTACCCCGGCCAGTGGAAGGTGCCGCAGACCCGGACGGAGGAGCTCCTCGGGCGGTGGGCGGCCGGGCTCGGGGCCGACATCCGGCGCGACCACGAGGTGACCGCCCTCACCGACACCCCCGACGGCGTCCAGGTGGAGGTCGCCGGAAGGGGCGCGCTGCACGCCGCGTACCTGGTCGGCTGCGACGGCCAGGACGGCGCGGTGCGGGGCCTGGCCGGGTTCGGGTTCCCCGGCGCGGACGCCACCCGGGAGCTGCTGCGCGCCGACGTCGCGGGCATCGAGGTGCCCGACCGCCGGTTCGAGCGGCTGCCCGCCGGGCTGGCCATCGCGGCCCGCCGCGCGGACGGCGTCACCCGTGTGATGGTGCACGAGTCCGGCCGGACCGTCCCCGACCGGGTCGGCGATCCCACGTTCGCCGACGTCGTCAAGGCGTGGGAACGGGTCACCGGTGAGGACATCGGCGGCGGCACGCCGCTGTGGGTTAACGCGTTCGACAACACCCGGCGGCAGGCCGAGGAGTACCGGCGGGGCCGGGTCCTGCTGGCGGGCGACGCCGCCCACCGGCAGATGCCGGTCGGCGGGCAGGCGCTCAACCTGGGCCTGCACGACGCGGTCAACCTGGGCTGGAAGCTGGCCGCGGTCGTGCGCGCCCAGGCCCCGCCGGAGCTGCTGGACACCTACCACGACGAGCGGCACGCGGTCGGCCGTCGCGTCCTGGACAACATCGAGGCGCAGACCCTGCTGCTGCTCGGCGGCGCGGAGGTCGACGCGACGCGGAAGGTGCTCGCCGAGCTGATCGACCTCCCGCGGGCGCGGGACCGCCTGGCCGGCATGATCACCGGCCTGGACGTCCGGTACCCGGCCGAGCCCGCCGACCACGCACTGGCCGGTCTGCGGCTGCCGCCGACGGAGCTGAGGACCGCCGACGGCACGACCACCACCACGACGGCGCTGCTGCGTTCCGGCCGGGGCCTGCTGCTCGACCTGGGCGCCGGCGCCGACGACGCGTCCCCCTGGTCCGACCGGGTGGACGTCGTGCGGGCCGAGCCGCCGGCCTCCGGTCCGCTGGCCGGGATCGGGGCGGTGCTGGTGCGCCCCGACGGGCACGTCGCCTGGGTCTCGGGCGCCGACGACGGCCCGCGGGCCGCGCTGCGGAGGTGGTTCGGCGATGGGTGACCTCACCGGAAGGACCGCGCTGGTCACCGGCGCCAGCCGGGGCATCGGACGGGCGATCGCCGAGCGGCTGGCGGCCGACGGCGCCCGCGTCGCCGTGCACCACGGCGCCGGTCCGGGCGACGACCTGGACGCCAAGGAGACCGTCGAGGGCATCCTCGCGCGGGGCGGCGACGCGTTCGCGGTGGCCGCCGAGTTCGGGCCGCCCGGCGACGTGGACCGGCTCTTCGACGGTCTGCTCGGCGGGCTGTCCGAGCCGCGCCTGGACATCCTGGTCAACAACGCGGCGATCCCGGACGTCCCGGGGCCGCCGGAGGACATCACCCCCGAGCGGTTCGACCGGCTGATGGCGGTCAACGCCCGGGCGCCGCTGTTCACCGTGCGGCGGGCCCTGCCGTTGATCCCCGACGGCGGGCGCATCGTCAACATCTCCACCGGCCTGACCCGCTTCGCCAACCCGCGCGAGGTGATGCAGACGATGAGCAAGGCCGCGCTGGAGATGGTGACGCTGCACTTCGCCCGTCATCTGGGGCCGCGCGGCATCACCGTCAACACGGTCGCCCCCGGGGTCGTCGACACCGGCGACCCCGCGCTGGCCGATCCCGGGCTGCGCGCGGCGCTGAGCGGGCTGTCGGCGTTCGGGCGGCTCGGGGAGCCGGACGACATCGCCGGGGTGGTGGCCTTCCTGGCCTCCTCCGACGCGCGGTGGATCACCGGCGCCTGGATCGACGCCACCGGCGGGACCCTGCTCGGCTGAGACAGTTCGGAGGACATCGTGGAGATCATCGTCGATCACGACCGCTGTGAGGGGCACGGCGTGTGCGAGGAGGCCGCGCCGGAGCTGTTCCGGCTCGACGACGACGGCGTGCCCGTCCTGCTGTTCGAGGGCCCGGCCGTTCCCGCCGGGCAGCACGGACCCGCCGCCGCCGCGGTCCGGACCTGCCCGGTGGGCGCGCTGGCCACGCGGGAATGACCGGCCGCCTGGTGGTGGTCGGCGCGGCGCTGGCGGGCGTGCGGGCGGTCGAGGCCGCCCGCACGGCCGGGTTCGGCGGGACCGTGACGCTCGTCGGCGCCGAGGACCACCTCCCCTACGACCGCCCTCCGCTGTCCAAGGCGTTCCTGGACGCGGACGGGCCCGAGCCGCCCGTTCCCGTGCTGCGGGATCCGGCGGCGCTGCGCGACGAACTCGGGGTGGAGCTGCGGCTGGGCGCGCCCGCGACCGCTCTCGACACCCGGGAGCGGACCGTGTCGGTCGGCGGTTCCGCCGTCCGCTACGACGCGCTCGTCATCGCGACCGGCTCCCGGCCCCTCCCGCCGACCGGGGCCGGCCGGCTCGGCGGGGTGCACACCCTGCGCACCGTGGAGGACGCCCGGGCGATCCGGCGGGCCCTCGACTCCGGCGCCCGCACCGTCGTCGTCGGCGCGGGATTCGTCGGCGCGGAGGTCGCGTCGGCCGCGCGCCGCCGGGGGCTGGACGTGACCATGGTCGACGCCGCGTCCGCCCCCCTCGCCCGCGCGCTCGGGGAGCCGATGGGACGGCTGTGCGCCGAGATGCACGCCGATCACGGGACCGACCTGCGCCTCGGCGTCACCGTCACCGGCATGGAGGGCGCGGAACGGGTCGAACGGGTCCTGCTGTCGGACGGTTCCACCGTCCCGGCGGACCTGGTCGTGGCGGGGATCGGCGCCCGGCCCGCGACCGAGTGGCTGGACGGGTCGGACGTCGCCGTCGACGACGGGGTGCTGTGCGACCCGACCCTGGCGACCAGCGTCCCGGGGGTGTACGCGGCGGGCGACGTGGCCCGCTGGCTCAACCCCCTGTTCGGGACGTCCATGCGGCTGGAGCACTGGACCAACGCGGCCGAGCAGGGCGCGGCCGCCGCGCGCAACGCCGTCGGCGCAGACGGCGCCCGGCCCTTCGAGACGGTCCCGTACTTCTGGTCCGACTGGTACGGGGTCCGGATCCAGTTCGTCGGCGTCCCCGGCGCCGACGACCTCGCGGTCTTCGGCGACGTGCCGGGCCGCCGTTTCATCGCCCTGTACCGGCTGGCCGACCGGCTGGCCGGGGTCCTCGCGGTCGGCCGGCGGCCGGTGGTCGCCAGGTACCGCGCCCTCCTCAGGCGGCGCGCCACCTGGAGCGAGGCGCTGGAGTACGCCGACGGCACCGGCGCGGCCACCGGCCCATCGCCCTGATGAGGGAGGAGACATTCGTGCGCAAGGTCTTGATCGCCAACCGTGGAGAGATCGCGGTCCGCATCGCCCGCGCCTGCCGGGACGCGGGGCTGGCCAGCGTGGCCGTGTACGCCGAGCCCGATCTGGAGGCACTGCACGTCCGCGCCGCCGACGAGGCCCACACCCTCGGCGGACGCACCGCCGCCGACACCTACCTGGACATCGACAAGATCCTCAAGATCGCCGCCGACACCGGAGCCGACGCCGTCCACCCCGGATACGGATTCCTGGCCGAGAACGCCGACTTCGCCACCGCCGTCCACAACGCCGGCCTGGTCTGGATCGGCCCCCCACCCGCCGCGATCACCGCCCTGGGCGACAAGGTCCAGGCCCGCCACATCGCCCACAAGGTCGGCGCGCCCCTCGTCGCCGGCACCCCCGACCCCGTCACCGGAGCCGACCAGGTCCTCCAGTTCGCCCACGAACACGGCCTGCCCATCGCGATCAAGGCCGCCTACGGCGGCGGCGGACGCGGCCTCAAGGTCGCCCGCACCCTGCAAGAGATCCCGGAGTTGTACGAGTCGGCGGTGCGGGAGGCCGTGGCGGCGTTCGGACGCGGCGAATGCTTCGTCGAGCGCTACCTGGACCGCCCCCGCCACGTCGAGACCCAATGCCTGGCCGACACCCACGGCAACGTCATCGTCGTGTCCACCCGCGACTGCTCCCTCCAACGCCGCCACCAAAAACTCCTCGAAGAAGCCCCCGCCCCCTTCCTCACCGACGAACAGAACGCCCTGCTGTACACCGCCTCCAAGGCCATCCTCCGCGAAGCCGGCTACACCGGCGCCGGCACCTGCGAATTCCTCATCGGCCAAGACGGCACCATCTCCTTCCTGGAGGTCAACACCCGCCTCCAGGTCGAACACCCCGTCACCGAAGAGACCACCGGCATCGACCTCGTCCGCGAAATGTTCCGCATCGCCGCCGGCGAACCCCTCGGCTACGACGACCCCCCCACCCGCGGCCACTCCATCGAATTCCGCCTCAACGCCGAAGACCCCGGACGCGGCTTCCTGCCCGCCGTCGGCACCCTCACCACCTGGCGACCCCCCACCGGCCCCGGCATACGCCTGGACACCGGATACGAGGAGGGCCAGACCGTCCCCCAAGCCTTCGACTCCCTCATCGCCAAACTCATCGTCACCGGCGCCACCCGCCAACAGGCCATCCAACGAGCACGACGCGCCCTCAACGAATTCGACATCGACGGAATGCCCACCGTCCTCCCCTTCCACAGGGCAGTCCTCGACGACCCCGCCTTCACCTCCGAACCCTTCACCGTCCACACCCGCTGGATCGAAACCGAATTCGACAACACCATCCCCCCCTACCAAGGCGCACCCACCGGCGAAACCGTCCCGGACGAACGCGAGCGCGTCACCGTGGAGGTCGACGGCCGGCGTCTGGAGGTCCTCGTCCCCGCGGGGCTCAACGGGCTGTCCACGACGGGCGTCGCGGGCGCGGCGCGTCCGGCGGCCTCGGCGCGGCGGCGCGGCGGACGGGCGGGCGGCGCGACGGCCGGCGGGGACGCGCTGGTCAGCCCCATGCAGGGCACCATCGTCAAAATCCTCGTCGAGGACGGGTCGACCGTTGCCGAAGGCGACACGGTCGTGGTCCTGGAGGCCATGAAGATGGAGCAGCCCCTCACCGCCCACAAGGCGGGCACCGTCACCGGACTGGCCGCCGAGGTCGGCCAGACGGTCTCCGGAGGCGCCGCCGTCTGCGAGATCAGGGACGCCTGAACCGGGCGTTCCCGCTTCACCCCCTTCGATGCCGAGGAGGCGTCAGCATGCCCAATCGTCGCACGTTCCTTGCCGGTTCCGCCGCTGTCGGAGGAGCGGCGGTGTCACCCGTCCTCACCGGGACGTCGGCGGCGGGTCGCCGGAGGTCCGCCGTGGCGACGCTCACCAAATTCGCCGATCCGCTGCGGATCCCCCCCTTGCTCAGGGCCGGGGGGACGATCACCATCCGGAAGAAGGCCGCCACCGTGCGGCTGCACTCGCAGTTGCCGCTCACCCCGGTGTGGACCTATGAGGGCAGCTTTCCCGGACCGACGATCGAGGTGCAGCGCGGCCAGAAGCTGCGGGTGGTCTGGCAGAACGTGATCAACGGGGCGATGCCGCTGGTCGCCGTGCAGGTGCCGTTCACCGGCCCGGCCTCGCTCGGGACCCCGGGACGCGGCGGCGCCACGCCCCTCGCCGACGTCGCCGCGCTGCCCGCGTTCGCGGTCACCCACCTGCACGGCGCGGTGACGGGGGCGGGCAACGACGGGCTGCCGGAGAACGCCGTGCTGCCCGGCGAGTGCCAGCTCACCGAGTACCCGAACCAGCATCGGGCCGCCGGGCTCTGGTACCACGACCACGCCATGCACATCACCGCCTTCAACGTCATGGCGGGGCTGGCCGGGACGTTCCTGATCCGCGATCAGGAGGAGTCCTCGCTGGGGCTGCCGTCCGGCGCGCAGGAGATCCCCTTGGTCATCGCCGACCGCAATCTCGACACCGACGACGACGGACAGTTGAACGGGAGGCTGCTGCACAAGGTCTCCTTCATCGACCGGGGGCCGGCCGGCCGCCTCCACACCGCGTTCATCGGCCCCTACAACACCGTCAACGGCGTGATCTGGCCGCACCTGAACGTGCAGACGCGCTGGTACCGGTTCCGCATGTTGAACGCCGCGAACTCCCGCCCCTACACGCTGGAATTGAACGTCGAGAACGCCGACGGCACGCTCACCCCGGTCCCGCAGGCGTTCGTCCAGATCGGCACCGACCAGGGTCTGCTGCCCGCCCCCCTCAAGTTGGACCGCCTCACCCTCGTCCCGGCCGAACGCGCCGACGTGCTGATCAACTTCGCGGCCCACAAGGGCAAGCGGCTGCGGCTGGTGAACGTCGACCAGAGCCCGGCGCCGCTGGGCCCGGAGGTGATGCAGTTCCGGGTGGACGACTACGCCTTCACCGACTGGTTCCGCGTGCCGGACCGGCTCTCGAGCACGTACGAGCGGCTGAGCCCGGAGGACCTGCCGGAGCACAAGGAGCGGTGGGTCGCCTTCGCCACCGACGACGGCACCCCGTTCGGGCACCAGGAGATGTGGGAGCTGCAGCCGGTCGCCGCCGACTACCGGCCGCACCACGACCACGAGCGGCTGGTCAAGGTCACCCGCGCCGACGGCACCACCGTCACTTTGCGGAAGGTGGCGAGCACCTACGAGGAGGCGGCCACGTTCTTCGTCGAGCGCGACGGATGGGAGGTGTGGAACTTCGTGCACCTGGCCGGTCAGGGTCACCCGGCGCACGTCCACCTGTTGGAGTTCCAGACGCTGGCGCGGGACGTGTACACGGTGACCAGCAGCAAGGACCCGGAGCACGGGTTCGTCACGTTCACGGCGCAGCACCAGCGGACCGACCCCGTCGCGCCGCAGGAGCAGGGGTGGAAGGACACCGTGTGGGTGGGCGAACGCCAGGTCGTCACGGTGGCCGGGAAGTTCGCCGGGGGCTCGGGCCGGTACGTGTACCACTGCCACATGCTGGAGCACGAGGACGAGGGGATGATGCGGCCCTTCGTCGTCGCGCCGAAGCAGATCCTGGCCCGCGGCGCCGGGCACGGTCACTGACCCGGCGCCGCGGGGGCGCTCACCCGACCAGTGCGCGGGCGGCGGGGACGACCTCCCCGGCGAACCGCTCCAACTGACCGATCGTCTCCTGCTCGGGCCAGAAGATGAACGTCGTGAACGGCGTCTCGGCGGCCATCCGGGCGATCAGTTCGGCCCACTGGTCGGGGGTGCCCCGCACCGGCGCGCTGCCGGAGGACACGTCGATCCGGCCGGGCCGGTCGGTCACGCTCCCGGCCAGCGGGACGATCCGCTCCACGTCGCCGGGCGCCCGACCGGCCTTCTTCGCCGCCTCGTCGATGATGGCGTTGGCGACGGGCCGCTGCTCGTAGGGCACGTGGTTGGGCAGCCCGGCGACCCAACCGTCGGCGATCCGCCCGACCTGCCGGAGCGCGTGGGGCCCGGCCGCCCCGATCCAGATGGAGATGGGGTGGGCGGGCGCCGGGCCGGTGGGCGCGCCGCCGACGCTGTAATGGTCGCCGTCGAACCGGACCGTCCCGCCGACCGGGTTCCACAGCGCCCGGATGAGCTGGACGGCCTCGGCGAGCGCCTCGCGCGCCTGGGCCCGGCTGCGCGGCGGGCCGCCCATGCCGACGATGCCGTCCCAGTACCCGCCGGGGCCGATGCCGAGCTCGAACCGGCCCCCGGACATCAGGTCGAGGGTGGCGGCCGTCTTCGCGAGCACGGCCGGGGGTCGCAGCGGCAGGTTCGCCACGCAGGTGAAGATCCGGAGCCGCTCGGTCTTCGACAGCAGGGCGGCGACGAGCGCCATCGTGTCGACGAACATCGGCACGTACGGGTGGTCCTGGACGCCGACGAGGTCCAGGCCGCCCTCCTCGGCGACCCGGACCAGCTCCAGATGGGCGGCGAAGTCGACCGTCGGGGTCAGCGCACAGCCGAACCGCAGATCGCTCATCGTTAATCCTCCTGACGATCTATACACTTAACGATATCGAGAGTGTCGGATATCCCGGAAGAACGCAAGCCCGCCTCGAAAGGATGACTTCGCATGACGATCACGACGCCGAGCACCGACCTGGACCCCTACTCCGACGCGGCGATCCTGGAGCCGTACGAGCTCTATCGGACGCTGCGCGACCTGGGTCCGGCGGTCCGGCTCGATCGCTACGACGCGTGGGCGGTGGCCCGGTACCGCGACGTGTACGACGCGCTGCACGACCACGAGACGTTCATCTCCGGGGCGGGTGTCGGGCTGACCGACGAGCTCAACCGGCGGATGGCCGGAGCGCCCATCACCATGGACCCGCCCGACCACACCAAACTCCGCGCCGTCGTCGGCAAGCCCCTGCAGCCCCGCGAGCTGCGCAAGTACAAGGAGAGCGTGCGCGAGCGCGCCGAGGGGCTCGTCGACCTGCTGATCGAGCGCGGCGCGTTCGACGCGGTCGTCGACTTCGCCCAGGTGTTCCCGCTGTCGGTCGTCCCGGACCTGTTCGGCTGGCCGGAGGAGGGTCGGGACCGCTTCCTGGCCTGGGCGTCCGCCGGGTTCAACGCCCTCGGCCCGCTGAACGAGCGCACCCGCGCGGGCTTCCCGGCGCTCGGGGAGATGTGGGAGTACCTGGCCAGGATGGCCGCGCCGGGCGCGCTCAAGGAGGACGGCTGGGCGGCGGGCCTGCTGGCGGCGGCCGAGGACGGGACCATCAGCAGGGAGGCGCTGCCCACCCTGCTCGGCGACTATCTGACCCCGTCGCTGGACACCACGGTCTCCGCGCTGAGCAGCGCCCTGTGGCTGTTCGGCGCGCACCCCGACCAGTGGGACAAGGTGCGCACGGACCCCTCGCTGGTGCCCAACGCGTTCAACGAGGTCATCCGGCTGGAGTCGCCGGCCCGCGGGTTCACCCGGCAGGTGGCCAAGGACCGGACGCTGTCGGGCGTGGACCTGCCGGCCGGGACCCGCGTCCTCCTCCTGTACGGCTCGGCGAACCGGGACGAGCGGCAGTGGACGGCCGCCGACGAGTTCGACGTCACCCGCGCCGACGCGAGCGCCCACATCGCCTTCGGCCACGGCGTCCACGGCTGCATGGGACAGGGCCTGGCCCGCATGGAGGCGCACGCCCTGCTCACCGCGTTGGCCGCCAAGGTGCGGCGCATCGAGGTCGGCGAGCCGACCTGGCGGCTCCACAACACCATTCGGGGCATCGAGAGCATGCAGGTCACCCTGCACGTCTGACCGGACGGCACCGGACCCGCCCCGCGCTCGGATCGGTCGAGCCGGTCGAGCCGGTCGGGTTCAGATGGAGCCCAGGCGGGTCAGCAGCGTGTTGAGCCGGGCGGTCTCGGCGCGGCCGAGCCGTCCGGCCAGCCCCTCCTGGATCTCGTCCATGATCTCGGTGGCCTCCGCCAGCCGGCGCCGGCCGCCCCGGGTGAGGCGGACCACGTACTGGCGGCGGTCGCGCGGGTTGGGGGCGCGGTCGATGAGCCCGGCCTCGCCGAGCTCGTCGAGGGTCTGCACGATGGCCGGGCCGCTGACGCCCATGCAGCCGGCCAGCCGCTGCTGGGAGCAGGGCTCGGCGCCGGCCAGCGCGGTGAGCAGCCCGAAGTGGCGGGGCTCCATCCGCAGCCCGCGCAGCCCCTGGTCGATCTGCCGGCGCAGCTCGTGCCGCGCCCGGGTGATGAGGAAACCGGCCCGGGTGGTGATCGCGTCGGGCAGCGCGCCGACCGCCTCGGGCACCAGGTCGCGCAGCAGCTCGATCAGGGCGGCGTGCTCGGCGGGCTCCAGCGGCGCGGTCAGCAGCCGCTCGCTGTCGGCGACCTGGCGGCGCAGCGCGGCCAGCACCTCGCCGCCGGCGTCGGTGATCTCCAGCGCGTAGCGGCGCCGGTCCTCGGCGGCCCGGCGGCGGCGCACCAGGCCGGCGTCCTCCAGCCGGTCGACCAGCTTGACCATGATGGTGCGGTTGATGTCCAACAGCTCCCCGAGTCGCGCCTGCGACTGGGGCCCGGCCTCGGCGAGCACCTCCAGCACCGCCACGTCGCGGGGGCTCCACTCGCCGGGCATGGCGGTCGCGCAGCAGTCCTGCGCACGGTTGAGCGCACCCGCCAGCAGATAACCGGTATAGCCCGCGAGCCGGGGCTCGATCGGGAGATCGATGGTCACAGGCCCACTCCCCAGCCTCGCAGTCCGCCGTCCCACGGCCATCTGATCCGAGCGTACACGATCCAGCATCGTTAAGTAGATTGACGCTCAATCAGATAATGAGTTACCTTGGCGCCCACCCCCGATCCCAGAAGGAGAGAGCTTTCGTGGAAAGAAAGTGGTGGACGCTGATCGCCGTCATGATCGGCATGTTCATGCTGTTGGTGGACATCACGATCGTGAACGTCGCACTTCCGGACATTCAGAAGCAGTTCGACGCCTCGCTGTCGGACCTGCAATGGGTGATCGACGCCTACGCCCTGACGCTCGCCGCGGGCCTCCTGACCAGCGGGACGTTCGCCGACATATGGGGCCGGCGCAAGCTGTTCGCCATCGGGACCGTCGTCTTCACCCTCGGCTCGCTGCTGTGCGGGCTGGCGACCGGACCGCTGTTCCTCAGCGTCGCCCGGGCCGTGCAGGGGGTCGGCGGCGCCACCATGTTCGCGACCTCGCTGGCGCTGCTCAGCATCGCCTACCGGGGGAAGGACCGTGGGATCGCGTTCGCGTTCTACGGCGCCGTCTCCGGCATCGCGGTCGCGCTCGGCCCGGTGCTCGGCGGCGTGATCACCAGCGGCATCAACTGGCGGTGGATCTTCCTGGTGAACATCCCCATCGGGGTGGTCACCCTGATCATCACCCTGACCAAGCTCGACGAGTCCCGCAACCCGCACGCCAGCCGGCCGGACTGGCTGGGCTTCGTCACCTTCACCGCCTCCCTCGTCCTGCTGGTGTACGGCCTGATCAAGAGCGGCGAGGGCTGGTCCTCCAGCACGGTCGTGCTGAGCCTGAGCGGGTCCGCGGTGCTGGCCGTCGCGTTCGTGGGCGCGCAGTTCGCGCAGCGCGGGGGCCGGGCCATGCTGGACCTGGAGCTGTTCAAGAAGCCCACGTTCGTCGGCGGGCTGATCGCCGCGTTCGGCATCTCGGCGGGCATCTTCGCCCTGTTCGCCTTCCTGGTGCTCTACCTGCAGTCCCAGCTCGGCCACTCGGCGGTCGGCACCGGTGTCCGGCTGCTCACCCTGTCCGGCGCGATCTTCGTGGCCGCCACCATCGCCGGGCGCCTGACCACCGTCGTGCCGATCCGGCTGATGATGGGCCTCGGCTTCGGCCTCATCGGCGTCGGGCTCTACCTCATGTACGGGGTGACGGCGGGTTCGACGTGGACCGCGCTCGTCCCGGGCATGATCGTCGCGGGGCTGGGCGCCGGGTTCGTGAACGTGCCGCTGGCCTCCACCGCGGTCGGCGTCGTCCACCCCATGAAGTCCGGAATGGCCTCGGGCATCAACTCCTCGTTCCGTCAGATCGGCATCGCGACCGGCATCGCGGCCCTCGGCTCGATCTTCGCCAACTCGTTCCGGGACACCGTTCGCGCGAACCTGGAGAACTCGCCGCTGGCGGGCCAGGCGGACCGCATCGCGGAGACCGCGTCGGCGGCCGGCGCCGAGGCGGCCGGGGCCGGACTGTCCGCCCAGCAGGCCGCGCTGGTCGGGCGCGCCGCCACCGAGGGCTTCGTCGAGGGCCTCAACGACATCCTGGCGATCGGCGCCGGGCTGTCCTTCGTCGCGGGCGTCCTGTGCCTGGCGCTGATCCGCAAGAAGGACTTCGTGCCGATGCCGACCGGCCCGCAGGGCGGCCCCGGCGGTCCCGGAGGACCTGGCGGACCCGGTGGTCCCGGCGGCCAGGGCGGCCCCGGCGGCCCCCCGTCGGAGTCCAAGCCCGCGTCTGCCGGGCAGGCGACGTAGCCCGCCGAAAGACCGAACGGCCCGTCCTCCCCGACGCAGGGGGAGGGCGGGCCTTCGGCTGCGCGCTCGCGGCACGGTCAGGACGGGTTCCGTCCCAGGGCGAACTCGTAACTGCGCCGCACCAGCGACCAGACGGTCTCCAGCTCCTCGGTGTTGCGCGGCCCGTAGACCATCACCAGGGTCGGCGGGAAGTAGCCCATCTTGACCACCGGGTGCAGCTCACCCCACTCCTTGGCGATGACCTTGCGGGCCTCCGCCTCGGGCAGCGTGATGTGCAGGCTGCCGTCGGAACGGCGGTGCAGGTGGGCGAACTCGGTGGTGCCGGGCGCGAAGGCGGTGGGCGGCCCACCGGCCTGCGACGGGTTCAGGTGCACGGCCCGCGTACCCACCAGCGAGATGGCACTGTCCCCCGTGCGCACGTGGTCGAGGGCCGCCATGCGACGCCAGAGCTCCTCCTGGAGATCCTCGGGCGCGTTCTGGTCGAGCTGGCGGTGCGGCGTGGCGGGGGTGGTCTTCGGGCGACCACCGGTCCGGCGCTGCAACGCGGAGGTGACGGACACGCGAACTCCCTTCAAGGGTCGAATCGGATGTCCCCACACTACTTTCCTTTGTATAGTAGTAACCAAGAAGATAGTGACCCCTCTGGAGGATCATGTCCGAGTCCGACGCCGATCCCTGCCCCTTCACCCCGGTGATCGATCTGATCCTGGGACGCTGGACGGCACCGATCCTCTGGGAGCTGCGGCAGCGGGGCCCGCTCCGCTTCACCGAGCTGCAGCGGCTCATGCCGTCCATCACGCCCAAGGTGCTCACCCAGCGTCTGCGCCAACTGGAGCGCGACGGCCTGGTCACCCGTAGCTACCACGCCGAGGTCCCCCCGCGCGTGGAGTACGACCGCACGGCCCTGGCCGAGTCCCTCACCCCGGTGTTCGACATGCTCGTCACCTGGTCGGAGGGCCACCTCGAGGAGGTCGCGGCCGCGCGCCTGCGGTACGACGAGCAGACCTCCGCGCGCACCCGACCCCTGTGACCGCCGGCCCCGGCCGAGCCCCGGGGCGCCCCCGTCACGGTTTTCCGCACTTTCCGCACACATCCATGCACGCTGCGCAAGGATGGCCCGTATGACGCAGACGGGCCGATCACAGGAACGGACACGGCAGCCGGTCCCCCCGAGGGACGCGCGCGCCCGCGAGACGGCCGATCGGCCCGCCCACCCCGACACGGCACCCCCGCCCGACGCCCCGCCCCGCGGGTCCGGCGCCGATCGCTGATCGACCGGAGCACGTGGACGCCGACGCACCGGGGACCGGTCCGCGCCGGGCCGCGCACGCGCGGGCGCGCATCCGGTCCGCCGCATCCCGGACACCCGTACGGCCCTCCTCGCCAGGGGGCCGCCGCGCATGCGACAACGCCGGATCGCCTACACAAGGAGGTGCTGTGACCCTGACGAAGAGAAGTGAAACCGACTCGTCCACGCCGGAGAAGCCACGCCGCCCCTGGTGGGTGCTTCTCTCCCTGTGCATCCTGTTCCTCGGAACGCTGCTCGTGCTGGCGCTCATGACCCACACGCCGCTCATCCTGATCGCCGAGGCGCTCGCCGTGATCCTCTTCGGGATCTCGGCACTGATCAAGGAATGGTGATCGGGGTCCCGGCGGGGCGCGTCGCGGGTCGGGGTGCGTGCGGGGGCGAGGTCTGAACGCCCGTTGAACGCCGGGCGGCGGTCTCCGGACCTCATCGGTCGTGCGGGGAAGGCGGTGGGCGGTGCGGGTTCGACCGCGTAGCCTGAGGACCGGCAAGATCACGAACGAGTGCGGCGGTTCCTTCGGACGGGGGGTGGTCCGCGATGCCCGATCGGACGCGGAGGCCCCCGGCGATCGCCCGGTGAGCGCACCGTCACCGTCGGAGGGCGCGGGGCCCTGGCGGGTCCTGTCGGTGGTCACGCTCGGCACCCTGCTCCTCGTGGTCAACATGACCACGCTCAACATCGCCCTGCCGGTGGTGGTCCGGCACTTCGACGCGGGCGCGTTCGCGGCGAGTTGGCTGGTGCTGGGCTTCATGCTGGTGCAGACCTCGCTGCTCATGGTGTTCGGGCGGATGTCGGACGTGTTCGGCCGCCGCCGGATGTACCTGACCGGCCTGGCGGTGTTCACGCTGGCCAACCTGCTCGCCGGGTTCGCCCCGTCCATCGAGGTGCTCATCGCGCTGCGGGTGCTGGCCGCGGTCGGCGGGTCGGTGCTGCTGGCCAACGGAACGGCGTTCATCGCGCACGCCTTCCCCGCCGGGCGGCTCAGCGAGGGACTCGGCGTCTACTTCGGCGTCCTCACCGCGGCCCCGCTCATCGGCCCGTCGGCGGGCGGCCTCATCGTCGAGTCGGCCGGATGGCAGTGGGTGTTCTGGTTCAACGTGCCGATCGGGGTCATCGCGCTGGGCTGGGCGGCCTGGTCGCTGCCCCGCCTGGCGCCCGGCGCCCGGGAGCCGATCGACCTGCTCGGCGCCGTGCTGCTGTGCGGCTGGCTCGGCGGGCTGCTCCTCAGCCTGTCGGAGGGCGGTTCGCACGGCTGGACCACTCCGGCGTCGCTGGCGGG
Organism: Thermomonospora umbrina; assembly: GCF_003386555.1. Lineage (GTDB taxonomy): Bacteria > Actinomycetota > Actinomycetes > Streptosporangiales > Streptosporangiaceae > Thermomonospora > Thermomonospora umbrina. The sequence goes on from NZ_QTTT01000001.1 coordinate 7,091,909, forward strand.
TGTCGTCGCGTTCGCCGTGCTGGTGCCGGTGTTCGCCCTGCGGCAGCGACGTGCGCGACATCCCCTGGTGGACGTGTCGCTCTTCGCGGACCGGAACTTCTCCCTGGCCAGTCTCGCGGCGTTCTGCAACAACCTCGGAAGGGCCGGCAGCGTCCTGCTGATGGCTCTGTTCCTGCAGGTGGTGAGCGGGATGACGCCGGCCGAGGCGGGGCTGGCCGTGCTCCCGGGCCCGCTCGCCGGCATGATCGCCGCCCCGGTGGGCGGCTTCATCGGACGCCGGGTCCAGGCCCGGACGATCGCGGCGGCCGGGTCGGCGACGGCCACGGCGGGGCTGCTCCTGGCGTTCCTCGTCCTCGACGAGGACACCTCGTACGCGCCGATCGCGGTGTCCCTGGTCCTGGTGGCCGTCGGCAGCGGCCTCTTCACGACCGGGAACACCGCCGCGGTCCTGGCCACCATCCCCTCCGAGCGCCTCGGCGTCGTGAACGGGCTGCGGATGACGCTGCTGAACGTGGGGAACGTGATGGGCGCCGCGCTCTGCCTCACCCTGGCGGCCTCCGCCCTGGCCGCCGCCGACCGCCGGCTGCTGTACGGGGGCGCCGCCGCGAGCCTGGAGCCGGGCGAGCTCGGCGACCTGGTCACCGGCTATCACCGCGCGTTCGCGGTGCTGTTCGCCGCCTCGCTCATCGCCACGTTCACCTCCCTCACCAACCGTCGTCTCGGCGACCGGGCGGCGGCGCGCGCGGAGGGTCATCCTTCGAAGCCGTAGCCCATGCCCGGCTCGGTGATCAGGTGGCGCGGTCGGGCCGGGTCGGGTCGGGTTCGAGCCTGCGACGGAGCTGGGCGAGGTAGACGCGCAGGTGGTCGGTCTCCTTCTCGTACGCGGGCCCACACCTCGCGGAGCGGCTCGCGCCGGCCGACCGGCCGCCCGTCGTTGCGGACCAGGATCTCCAGGACGACGTGGCACGCTCCAAGGGCGCGAGGAGCGATACGCCCCCTATCGGGCGCTCTGCGATGTCTTGGCACCCGCGCCGACGCGCTCAACGCATCCCTGACGCGCATCGGTCCCCGGTGCGGTCGCTCGGGGTGATGGGTACCAGTCGGTGGGGGGTATGGCGGCCGTCATCGTCCTGTGCGCGAGGTGGAGGGGTCGATGACCGCTGGGTCCGGAGACGAGGACGACGCGCGGGTCTGGGCCGTGCTGGACCTCGCCTTACGCGTCGGCGAGCTGCTGATGGCCAGCGGGGAGGCCGCCGAGACGGTGGACCGGGAGCTCACGCGGCTCACCCGGGCGTACGGCCTGGAGTCGTGCGAGATCGATGTGACGCTGGCGTCGATCTCGCTCTGTCACACGCCCGGCCCGGGCCGGGCCCCCGTCACCGCCGAACGGCGGGTGCGGCAGCGCCTGCCCAACTACGCGCGGCTGGTCGCCGTCCACGACCTGGTGGACGCGGCGACGGTGAACGGGCTGACCCCGCAGCGGGTCCGGTTCGGCCTGTCGGGGATCATCGTGCGGCCCCCCGTCTATCCCGCCTGGGCCGTGGCGGGCGCGCTGTGCTGCATCGCCGCCGCGGGCTCGGTGCTGGCCGGCGGCGGGCCGGTCGCGGCCGGCGCGGCGCTCGTGGCCACGCTGGCCGCCGAGCGCACCGGGGTGTGGCTCGGCCGGCGATCGATCGCCGAGTTCTACCGCCTCGTCGTGGCCGCCGCCATCGCCACGCTGGTGGCGCTGCTGCTGGCCGCAGGTCCGCTGCACGTCCGGGCGGAGGCCGTGATCATCGGCGTGGTGATCGCGCTCATCCCCGGCCGGGCGCTGGTGGCGGCGCTGCAGGACGGCATCACCGGCGACGTGATGACCGGGACCGCCCGGCTGGCCGAGGCGCTGTTCGCCATCATGGCGATCCTCGCCGGGATCGGCGCCACGCTGTACGCGGGCGCCCGGCTCGGGCTGTCGCTCGCCTTGAGCGACCTGCCGCCCGTCCCGGCCCGGCTCGCGGCGGCGCAGGTGACGGGCGCGGTCGCCATCTCGGTGGCGTTCGCGGTCTACGTGCTGACACCCGTGCGGCTCCTGCCGCCGGTCGCCCTGGGCGGCGCGCTGAGCTGGATCGCGTTCGTCGGGCTGAGGTCGCAGGACTTCTCGCCCGCGCCCGCGACGGCGATCGCCACCGCCGTGATCGGCGTGCTCTTCACCGGGTATGCGCGGCTGCGGCGACTGCCGGCGCTGGTCTGCGTGATGCCGTGCGTGGTGCCGCTGATGCCGGGCACCCTGATGTACCGCAGCATGGCCGAGCTGACCACGGGACGGGCCGGACAGGGCGGCCTCATGCTCATCGAGGCGCTCCTCGCCGCGTTGGCGATCGGCGGCGGCGTCAACCTCGGCGCCGAACTGCTGCGCGTGATCCGCCCCCAGCGCCCCACCGCGTACGACGCCGAACGCCGACCGTCGTGACCCGTGCCCGCCCGCCCGCGCCCCACGGAGCCCGCGTCGAACGGTCCCGTGCCTAGCCTGGTGCCCGAGGCAGGCGACCGCGGAGAGGAGGGAGGTGGAGCCGATGTGGACGAAGGAGGAGTTGGAAGTGGTCCGGGACGTCGCCCTGGGAAGCTGGTCCCGGACCCTCCAACTGGTCCTGCTGCTGCTGGCGGCTGGACTGACCAGTGCCCTCATGGCGGCGGCCAGGAGACTGAGCGGCCTCTAGGGCATCCACGTCCACCGTGGTCAACCCTCGAGCCGGTCGCATCCACGCGGCCGGCTCGAGGCATGTCCGGAGCCCCCACGACGCCGGCACCCGGAACGCACCGTGATGCAGGTGGTCACCGACGACATGCCGTTCCGGCCGGGTGCGGTGACCGGGACACCGCCCGGCCGCGGTTCCCACCGAGTCGTCGATGCACGTCGAGATCGGGCCGACCACGAAGTGGAAGCCCGGCCGAGCGGTCAGCCACCGCCGACCACGAGGTCGACGTCGACCGGCGGGCGCTTCTCCTTCCTCATTCACCCCGGCGCGGACGTCGGGCGTCATGCCCGTCGACGCCTTCGGCAACGTGATGGGCGGGCGGCGGTCACTCGGGCGTGTACGCCGATCGGCGTACTCCGGATGCCTCCCCCTGACCGATGCCAGGCGGCCCGCGACCGCCCAGGATGAGGAGCTCGGGGAAGGCCGGTCACTCACTTCGAGGGGGTTCGACATGGGCGGTTCCGCTCTGGAACGCGACCGTCGGGTGGAGCGGGCGTGCCACCTCCTCGGTGCGGCGCTGATCGGGGCGGGGCTCTTCCACCTGGCGGTCTTCGCCGTCGACGGCGGACCGTGGGCCGGCCCGGTGTCCTGGCGCAAGCCGGCCACCTTCGGGCTGTCCTTCGGCCTGACGCTGATCACCGTCACCTGGGTCGCCTCGTACCTGCCTCTCGGCGGACGCCTGCGGGCGTGGCTTCTGGGTGTCTTCGCGGTCGACTGCCTGGTGGAGGTCGGCGGGATCACCCTGCAGGCGTGGCGGCGGGTGCCGTCGCACGTGAACCGCGAGACGCCGTTCGACTCGGCCGTCTCCACCGTGCTCGCGGTCGGCGGCGGCGTCCTCATCGTGGTGCTCGGCGTCCTCGCCGTGGCGGCCTTCCGCCCGAACCCGCGGGTGCCCGCCGACATGCGGCTGGCGCTGCGCGCCGGGTTCACGACCCTGGTGATCGCCCTGGGCACGGGCGCCGCGATGATCGCCCGTGGGGTGATCAACGTCAACACCGGTCACCAGCAGGAGGCCTACGAGGTCGTCGGCTTCCTCAAGGCCGCCCATGGGGTCAGCCTGCACGGCGTCCTCGTGCTCCCCGCGCTGGCCGCGCTGCTGGCGTTCACCGGTTGGAACGAGGGGCGCCGCACCCGGGTGGTGGCGGTCGCCGCCGCGGGCTACGGCGTCGCCATCGCCGCCGCGCTAGCCTCCTCCGCGGTCACTTGACGGAGCCCGCCGTCACGCCCTTGACGAAGTAACGCTGGAAGGCGAAGAAGACCACCAGCGGCACGATCAGGGACAGGAACGCCCCCGACGAGATGACGTCGATGTTGGAGCCGAACTGGCGGGTCTGCTGCTGAATGGCCACGGTCAGCGGGTAGGAGTCCTCGTCGCCGAAGATCAGCGCGATCAACAGGTCGTTCCAGACCCACAGGAACTCGAAGATCGCCAGGGAGGCGATCGCCGGGCCGCCCAGCGGGAAGATCACCCGCCGGAAGATGGTCCACTCGGTGCCGCCGTCCATCCGGGCGGCCTCCAGGAGGTCGCGGGGGATGCCCGCGAAGTAGTTGCGCAGCAGGAACACCGCGAACGGCAGACCGAAGGCGGTGTGGAACAGGACGATCCCCGGGATGGTGCCGAACAGGCCGACCTCGCCGAACAGCTCGATCAGCGGGATCAGGCCCACCTGCACCGGTACGACCAGCATCGCCACCACGCCCAGGAACAGCCAGTCGCGGCCGGGGAACTCCATCCAGGCGAACGCGTACGCGGCCAGGGACGCCACGACCACCACCAGCACCGTGGTCGGCACCGTGATGAGCACGGTGTTCATGAACCCGCGCGTGAGGGCGTCGTTGTCCAGCAGGTCGCCGTAGTTGTCCAGGGTGAGCTGGGCCGGCTTCGTGAACACCGTCCACCAGCCGCGCGCGCCGTTGTCGGCCGAGGAGCGCAGCGAGGCGATGAACAGGCCGATCGTCGGCACCAGCCAGACCAGCGCGATCAGCACCAGCACCGCCTGCACGGCCCCGCCGCCGAGCCGGTCGACGATCCGCGCGGCGAGGGAGCGGCGCGGCGCCCCGGCGGCGCGGTCCGGCGCGTTCTCCGCGGTGACGGTCATCGGCTCACCCCTGCTCTCGCCGGAAACGGCGGATGTTGAACACCATGGCGGGCAGCACCAGCAGGAACAGGACCACGGCGATGGCGCTGCCGAGCCCCTGGTCGGGGCTCTCCCCGATGAAGGAGATCAGGTACATCCGCAGCGCCAGCACGTTGGCGTCCTGGATCGAGGAGCCCGGCGCCATGATGTACACCAGGTCGAAGATCTTCAGCACGTTGATGACCAGCGTGACGAACACGACCACCAGCACCGGGGCCAGCAGCGGCACGGTCACCCGCCGGAACACCTGCCACTCGGTGGCCCCGTCCACCCGGGCCGCCTCCTGGGCGTCGCGGGGGATGGCCGACAGCCCGGCCCCGATGAGGACCATCGCGAAGCCCGCCCACATCCACACGTAGGCGCCGATGATCGCGGGCGTGACCAGGCCCGGCCCCAGCCAGGTCACCCCGTCGTAGGGGGCGGCGAAGTTGGACTCGGCCAGCCGCAGCGTGTACGAGCCCGCGGCCAGGCCGTCCAGCGTGAACGTGCCGTCGGCGCGGGTCGTGGCGCGGGCGGCGACCCCGCCGCCCGACACCGCCTCGACCTCGACCTTCGGCAGGCCCTTCTCGTTGGCGTCGATCCGGTTCGGTCTGCCGCCGCCGGGCGCGAAGTCGGCCCAGACGGTCCCGGTGATCGCCCCCGGCCTCGCGGCGGCCGGGCGGGCCCCCGACAGCTCGCGCTGCTTGGCCGGGGGCACCGCGACCAGCGGCAACGTCACCGTCTGGCCGGGCCGCACCTGCGCACCGGTGACGAACCCCTTCCCGTCGGGACGGAGCGGGCTGCCCTGCTCGCGGGGCCGCACCCCCGGGTACGGGGAGGCCGGGGCGAACGTGTCGTGGACGCCCACCGCGACCGCGTTGAGCACCCCCCGTTCGGGCGAGTGGTCGTACACCAGCGTGAAGATCACACCGGCGGCGACCATCGAGATCGCCATCGGCATGAACACGATCGCCTTGAACGCCGACGCCCACCGGATCCGCTCGGTGAGCACCGCGAAGATCAGCCCGAAGGCGGTGATGAGGGCCGGGGCCACCGCCACCCAGATGGCGTTGTTCTTGATCGCGGTGAAGGTGGCCGAGTCGGTGAACATCGTGACGTAGTTGTCCAGCCACACCAGCCGTCCGCCGTCGGCGTCGTACAGGCTGCGCCAGACCGTGTACAGGATCGGGTAGACGACCAGCAGCGCCAGCAGGACCAGCGCCGGGGCCAGGAACCCGCCCGCCGTCCAGGGCGGCGGGCCGAGCCGACCGCCGCCGCCCGGGGGCGGCCCGGCCTCGGCCGCGGCGCTCGGCGCGGGCGGGTCGGAGGTGTCTGTCATCGCACGCTCCCGGGGGGTCGGCGGGTCACCTGCGGGTCACTTGAACGCGGCCGCGGCGGCCTTCTCCAGCTTGTCGGCGGTGCCGTCGACGTCGGACGGGTCGGCGAGGAAGTCCTGCAGGATCTTCCACTCGCCCGCGCCCTTGGTGCCGCCGAACGCTGCCGGGGCCAGGTCGGACATGTCGAAGCGGAAGTCGTCGCCGGCGTCGATGACCGACTTGGCGATCCGCCGCTGCACGTCGTCGGGGTAGGCGGCCAGGTCCAGGGACTTGTTCGGGGACACGAAACCGCCCTGCTCGGCCCACACCCTGGCCGCGTCGGCGCTCGCCAGGAACTTCAGCAGCTCGTGCGCGCCCCGGGTGTCCTTCATCGCCACCGCGACGTCGCCGGCGCCCACCACCGGGGGCTCGGCCCCCACGGCGGGGAACGGGAAGAAGTCGGCGTCCTGCCCGATCTTGGACTTGGTGGCGCTGGTGATCTCGGAGGCGACGAAGTCGGCGCCGGGGAGCATGGCGGCCTTCGGCGACGCCCCGAACACCGCCGGGACGGAGGCGGGGAACTCGGTCTGCAGGGCGCCGTTCGCCCCGCCGGCCAGGTAGTTCCGCCTGCCCCACAGCTCGGCGAGTCTGCGCAGCGCCTCCTTGACGGTCGGGTCGGTGTACTTGATCTCGTGCCGGGACAGCCGGTCGTACTTGTCGGGTCCGGCCACCGACAGGTACACGTTCTCGAACCAGTCGGTCAGCACCCAGCCGTCGGCGGCGCCGATGGACAGCGGCGTGGCGCCCGAGTCCGACAGCGTCCCGGCCGTCTTGAGGAAGTCGGCCCAGGTCGCCGGGGGCGCGGTGATGCCCGCGTCGGTGAACGCCTGCTTGCGGTACCAGACGGTCGACTTGCTGCCCGCCTTGAAGTAGACGCCGTACGGCCTGCCGTCGTGAGAGCCGAGCTCCTGCCAGACCTTGAAGAAGTTCTGCTTGACGGTGGCCTGGGTGTCGGCGGCCAGCGGCCTGATCCACCCCTTCTTGGCGAACTCGACCAGCACGCCCTGCTGCGGGAGGAACGCCACGTCCGGTGGCGCCTTGCCGTCCACCTTGGACCCGAGGTAGGCGGCGACGTTGTCACCGGTCGGGGTGTACGTGACCGTGGCCCCGGTGCGCTCGCCGAACTCGTCGAGGACCTTCTTGAACTTGGCGCCCTCGTTGGAGCCGGTCCAGATGGCGGCCACGGTCACGGTCTGGCCCTTGAGCACGCCGCCGCCCTCGGGGCCGTCGTCGTCGCCGCCACCGCAGGCGGCCGCGGTGCCGGCGGCCAGTCCGACGGCCAGCGTCGCGGCCAGGGCCCGGCGGCGGCCGATCGCATGTCCTTGCGCCCTCATTCGGAATCCTTCCTGGGGGAAGGCCGCGTCGCATCCCAGATCGACGCGCCTGTCTCGGGATCGAAGAAGTGCAGTCGTCCTGTGTCGACCTGCGCGGTCACCGGGTCGCCCACCGTGATCCGGGTGCGGGGGCTGAACCTGGCGACCATGCGGGTGCCCGTGGGGCCGCCACGTGCGAGCAGCGGATCCGCGCCCGCGTCGCGGGCGAGCTCCTTGGTGTCCTCGGTGTCCACCCGTTCGGCGTCCACGGCGAAGTGCACGAGGACGTCGGAGCCCATCGCCTCGACCAGGTCGGCCGTCGAGACGAGCCGGGCGCCCTCGTCGCCGCCGTGGAGCTCGGCGTCCTCCATGTCCTCCGGCCGGATCCCGGCGATGACGGGACGGTCGAGGTAGGCCCCCAGCGCCGGGCGGGTGTCGAGCACCTCGCCGGGCAGGGCGAGGGTCTGCCCGGCGAACTCCAGGCGGAGGCCCCCGTCACCGGCGCGCAGGGTGCCCTGCGCCAGGTTCATGGCGGGGGATCCGATGAAGCCGGCCACGAAGAGGTTGACGGGCCGGTCGTAGAGCTCCTGTGGGGGCGCGACCTGCTGGAGCACCCCCTTCTTCATCACCGCGACGCGGTCGCCGAGCGTCATGGCCTCGGTCTGGTCGTGGGTGACGTAGACGGTGGTGACACCCAGGTCGCGTTGGATGCGGGCGATCTCGGCGCGCATCTGCACGCGCAGCTTGGCGTCGAGGTTGGACAGCGGCTCGTCCATCAGGAACGCCTGCGGCTCGCGGACGATCGCCCGTCCCATCGCGACCCGCTGCCGCTGGCCGCCCGACAGGTTGCGGGGTTTGCGGTCCAGATGGTCGCCCAGGCCCAGCAGCCCGGCGGCGTGGTCGACCTTCGCGCGGATCTGCGCCTTGGGGACCTTGCGGAGCGAGAGCCCGAAGCCGATGTTGTCGCGCACCGACAGGTGCGGGTAGAGGGCGTAGCTCTGGAACACCATCGCCACGTCGCGGTCGCGTGCGGGCACCCGGTTGACCACCCGGTCGCCGATCCTGACCCGGCCCTCCGAGATGTCCTCCAGCCCGGCCACCATCCGGAGCGCGGTGGTCTTGCCGCAGCCGGAGGGCCCCACCAGGACCAGGAACTCCCCGTCGGCGATGTCCAGGTTCAGATCGTCGACCGCTCGCGTTCCGTCGGCGTAGACCTTGCCGACTCCTGTCAGGATGACCTCGGCCACGACGTCTCCTCCGTTCGACCGTGATCCCGGGGACATCCGCGCTTAACCCGGGCGGAACACGCAACGCGCATTCCTCCTCTGTCCGACGCCGCCCCGGTCATGCCGGCGCTCAAAGGTTCGTAAAGAGATCGTTATCAATGCGGAAGGGCGGGGACCCGGCATCCGGGGTCCCCGCCCTCCTCGACGGCACGTGATCAGGCGATGACGATCAGCCCTCGGTCCACGTGGTTCATCCGCTCGTGCCCGTCCTCGGTGCACACCACGATGTCCTCGATGCGGGCGCCGTGCTCACCGGGGTAGATGCCCGGCTCGACGGAGAACGCCATGCCCGGCTCCAGCGGCTCGGTGTTGCCCGCGACGATGTAGGGGTCCTCGTGGGTCTCCAGGCCGATGCCGTGCCCGGTGCGGTGGAAGAAGTACTCCCCGTACCCCGCCTCGGCGATGACGTCGCGCGCCGCCGCGTCCACCGCCTCGGGGGTCGTACCGGGGCGTACCGCCTCGCACGCCGCCTGCTGCGCCCGCCGCAGCACCTCGTGGTAGGCGACGTAGTCGTCGGGCGGCTCGCCCACGCAGTAGTTGCGCGTCTCGTCGGAGCAGTAGCCGCTGGGCATGGTGCCGCCGATGTCCACGACCACCGGGTCGCCGGGCTGGATCACCCGATCGGACAGCTCGTGATGCGGGCTGGCGGCGTTCGGGCCCGATCCCACGATCACGAAGTCGACCAGGGAGTGCCCCTCGGCCACGATGGCCTCGGCGATGTCGCGGCCCACCTCGCGCTCGGTGCGGCCCGCCTTGAGCAGCGCCGGCACCTGCCGATGCACCCGGTCGATCGCCGCGCCCGCCTCCCGCAGCGCGGCGACCTCCGCCGCGCTCTTGCGGATCCGCAGCCCCCGCATCACCCGTCCGGCCGGCACCTGCCGAGCGTCGGGCATCGCGTCGCGGAACCGCAGCGCCATGACCGCCCACATCCGGTCGGCGACACCGACCGACGCGGCGTCGGGCAGCCTGTGGGCGACCAGCGCGAACGGGTCGTCCGTCTCGTCCCAGGCCACCATCTCCACGTCCAGCGCGCCCGCCGGGGACGCCTGCGCCGCCGGCAGCTCCAACCGGGGCACCACCAGGAACGGGTCTCCCTCGCCCGGCACGACCAGGCAGGTGAGCCGTTCGAGTTGGATGGCGTCGTAGCCGCTCACGTAGCGCAGGTCGGGCCCCGGCGTCAGCAGCAGGGCGCCGAGGCCCGCCGCGGCGGTGGCCTCCTGGACGCGCGCCAGGCGCGCGGGCGGATACAACTCCGTCGTCACATCCGGGTTCATCGAGATCACGATCCTTCGTCGTCGTTCGTCGTCCCAGGATCCCAAGACTCCGGGGCCGCCACGAACGGCGGGGGTGCGGCGATGTCACCGCCGCGTGGCACGATGGCGTCCATGAGTGCGTTGATGCTGCTCGACACGCCGTCGCTGTACTTCCGTGCGTTCTTCGGCGTGCCCGAGTCGGTGACCGCGCCGGACGGCACCCCGGTCAACGCGGTGCGCGGCCTGATCGACATGATCGCCCGGCTGGTCAAGGACCGCTCCCCCGCCCGGCTGGTGTGCTGCATGGACGCCGACTGGCGTCCCGCCTTCCGGGTGGCGGCGCTGCCGTCCTACAAGGCGCACCGGGTGGCCGAGGACGGCGGCGACCAGACCCCCGACCCGCTGTCCGCCCAGTTGCCGATCATCGACGCGGTGCTGGACGCCGTCGGCCTGGTGCGCGCCGGGGTGCCCGGCTACGAGGCCGACGACGTGATCGGCACGCTGGCGACCCGCTGCGCCGCCGAGGGCGGGGCGGTCGACATCGTCACCGGCGACCGCGACCTGTTCCAGCTCGTCGACGAGGGCGGCCCGGTGCTGGTCCTCTACACCGCCCGCGGCATCCGCAACCTCCAGGTGATGGGTGAGAAGGAGATCGCCGCCAAGTACGGCATCCCCGGCCGCGCCTACGGCGACTACGCCACCCTGCGCGGCGACCCCAGCGACGGCCTCCCCGGAGTTCCCGGCGTCGGCGACAAGACGGCCGCCGCCCTCGTCACCCGCTTCGGCTCCGTCGACGGCATCCTCACCGCCCTCGACGCCGGCGTCACCGAGGGCTTCCCACCCGGCAGCCGCCTCAAGCTGACGGCCGCCCGCGACTACCTGGCCTCGGCGGAGACGGTGGTCAAGGTCGTGACCGACATCCCCGCCCCCGAGCTCGAGGACCTCCCCGACACGCTCCCCACGACCCCCCGCGACCCCGAGACACTCATCGCCCTCGCCGACGAGTGGAACCTCACCAGCCCCGTCAACCGCCTCCTCAACGCCCTGGCCGCCCATCCCTGACCCCCACGCACCCAAACCCCCGGGCCCAACCCCGTCACGCACCCAACCGCCGCGAACCCCCACCCCACCGCCCAACGCGCTCACGACCGTGCCCACACGTCGCGCCCGACCCGCCACGCACCACCCATACGGGGGTCGTGGACGTTCGGGCGTGGACCCGGGGGCGTAGCGCGGCCTACGCTCGGCGGGCGGACACGGACGCGGGTCGAGTCGGGCGGGAGCGGCGATGAACTTCTTCGCGGACAAGGGCGAGGGGCTGCCGGCCCGGTCCGGCGGGCGGCAGGGGGCCGGGGGCCACCGCTCGCAGCACTGTGTGCTGTTCGCCGTCGACGTCGCCGGGTTCACCGACCCGGCGCGCAACGATCGGGTGCAGTTGGCCGTGCGGGAGGCGCTGTACGCGATGGTCCCCGGAGCGTTCGACGACGCCCTGCTCGGGTGGGACGACTGTCTGCACGAGGATCGCGGGGACGGGATCCTGGTGATCGTTCCGGCGCGGATGCCGTCGGTGGGCGTGATCGATCCGCTGGTGGGGCACCTGGCGCGGCGGCTGCGGCGGCACAACGGGGCCGCCCCGGACGGGCAGGTCGTCCGGCTGCGGGTGGCCGTGCACATCGGCGAGGTCCACCGGGACGCGCACGGCCTGGCGGGGACGTCGGTCAACCACCTGTTCCGGCTGCTGGACGCGCCGGCGCTCAAGCGGGCGCTGGCCGACTCGGGCGACGACCTGGCCGTGATCGCCTCGGACTACTTCTACGACGGCGTGATCCGGCACGCCGACGGCTCGGTGGATCCGACGGCGTTCTGGCCCGCGGACGTCACGGTCAAGGAGACCCGGGCGCGCGGGTGGATCCACCTGCCGGACTCCCCCGCCGGCACCGCGGAGCTGCGGGGCGACGCCGGGACGGTGGACGTGCCGGCCACCGAGGTTCGGCACCCGGAGGGCGACGCCGCCCGGCGGGCCCACGGCACGGTGCGGCCCCCGGCATCCCCGCCGAACGACGGGGGCCGGGGTCCTGGCTTCGTGTTCTATGGCGACGTCACCGTGCATGGCGACGCGGTGGCCGGTGACAAGATCGTCCGCGAGGGCGGTTGAGGGCCGTTCAACGACGGCGTCGAGACCAGGCGCGGCCCCGCCCGGAGGCGGTGGAGCCGCCGGGGCCGCCGAACCCGGCGAGGTGCAGGGCGAGGAACAGCAGCCCCAGGGTGACGAGAGTGGCGTGGTCGAACGGGTCGGACCGGATGTCTGCCAGGTCGAACAGCAGGGCCAGGCCGAAGACGACCGCCGCGACGACCGCGAGCATCATGCCTCCGTGATCAGGGAATCGGATGGCGCGTCCCCCCGGCGCGCCTCTCCGGAATGTCCGTGAGGGCGCCGGGGAAACCCACCGCTCATTACGGCCCGGCCCTTTACACAGTAAGGCGAGAATTCGGTCAGGAGACCGAGGTGTAGGCGACCACCCCGCGCCGCATCGCGTCCATGGCCTTGCCCGCGATCCGCCGGATCCGGCTGCCGTCCGGGGCCGCGACGGCGACCTGGCCGAGCAGGTCCAGCAGTTGTTTGACCGCCCGCACGAAGTCGCCGGCGGTCATCCCCGCCTCGAGCAGGACCTCGTCGAGGCGTCCGCCGTCCGCCCACCGGTACGCCGTCCACGCGAACCCCAGGTCCGGCTCCCGCAGGAACGACACCCGGTTGTCCTTCTCGATGGAGTCCAGCTCGCCCCACAGACGGACCATGTTCCCCAGTGCGTCGCGTGCGGCGCCCGGCGGGGTGCGCGGCGCGGAGGCGTCGTCCGGCTGCCGGGACTCGTACACCAGCGCGGACACGCAGGCGGCCAGCTCGGCGGGCTCCAGGTGCTCCCAGATGCCCGCGCGCAGGCTCTCCGCGGTCAGCAGGTCCAGCTCGTTGTAGATCCGGCCCAGCCTCCGCCCCTCCTCGGTGACGGTGTCGCCCTCCAGGTAGCCGAGCTGCTCCAGGACCCCGCAGACCCGGTCGAAGGTCCGGGCGATGACCTGGGAACGGCCCTCGACACGGTGGCGCAGCGAGTCGGTCTCGCGCTCTAGGCGGAAGTACCGCTCGGCCCAGCGGGCGTGGTCCTCCCGCTCCGTGCAGCCGTGGCAGGGGTGCTGCCGCAGCTCGCGGCGCAACCGGGTGATCTCCGCGTCGTCGCCGACCGGGCCGCCGCCACGACGACCGCCGCCCCGCTGGACCTTGACGTCCTCGTCGGGCACCTTGGTGCGCAGCGTCGCCGCCAGGTCGCGCCGCTGCTGAGGGCTGCGGGGGCTGAACGAGCGCGGGATGCGGATCCGCTCCACCGGCTCGACCGGGCGGGAGAAGTCCAGCGCGGACAACCGCTGGACCGACCGCTGCGCGGTGAGCACCAGCGGGGCGGGCCCGTCGGAGCGCCTGCCGAGCCCCGGGTCCAGCACCACCGCGAGGCCCGCGCGCCGCCCCGACGGGACGACGATCACGTCGCCGGGACGCAGCCGCTCCAGCGAGCGGATCGCCTCCGACCGCCGGGCGGTGGACCGCTCCCGCGCCAGCTCCGCCTCACGGTCCGACAGGGCCCGGCGCAGCGCCGCGTACTCCATGAAGTCGCCGAGATGGCAGGTGGCGGCCTCGGAGTACCCGGCGAGGGCCTCCTCGTTCTTGTGCACCTGCCGGGCCAGTCCGACCACCGCGCGGTCGGCCTGGAACTGGGCGAACGACTCCTCCAGCAGGGTGCGGGCCCGCTCGCGGCCGACCGCGCCGACCAGGTTGACCGCCATGTTGTACGACGGCCGGAAGCTGGAGTTCAGCGGGTAGGTCCGGGTGCCGGCGAGCCCGGCGACCGAGAAGGGGTCCATGCCCGGCGACCACAGCACCACCGCGTGGCCCTCGACGTCGATGCCGCGTCGCCCGGCCCGCCCGGTGAGCTGGGTGTACTCCCCCGGGGTCAGATCGGCGTGGGCCTCGCCGTTCCACTTGTCGAGCTTCTCGATCACCACGGTGCGGGCGGGCATGTTGATGCCCAGCGCCAGCGTCTCGGTGGCGAAGACCGCCTTGATCAGCCCCCGGGCGAACAGCTCCTCGACGACCTCCTTGAAGGTCGGCAGCATCCCGGCGTGGTGGGCGGCGATGCCCCGTTCCAGCCCGGCCAGCCAGTCGTCGTAGCCGAGCACGCGCAGGTCGGCGTCGGCCAGGTCGACGGTGCGCAGCTCGACGTGCGCGCGGATCTCCTCGGCCTCCTCGCGGGAGGTCAGCCGCAGCCCCGCGTGCAGGCACTGCAGGACGGCCGCGTCGCAGGCGGCCCGGCTGAAGATGAACGTGATGGCCGGCAGCAGCCCGGCCCGGTCCAGCCGCTCGATCACGTCGGGGCGGGGCGGCGGCCGGAACCGGGGCGGCCGGGCGACCCGCTTGCGGCCGGTGCGCCGACCCTGGTTGATCTTGGCCCGGCGGACCTCGTCCACCGCCACGTTGCGCAGTTGAGGGTTGATCTTCGGGCGGGCGGACGGGTCGCCGGTGTCGACGAACAGGTCGTACAGCCGGTTGCCGACCAGCATGTGCTGGAACAGCGGCACCGGCCGGTGCTCGTCGACGATCACGGCGGTCTCGCCCCGCACCTCCTGCAGCCACTCGCCGAACTCCTCGGCGTTGGACACGGTGGCCGACAGCGCCACGATCCGGACCGAGTCCGGCACGTGGATGATGACCTCCTCCCACACCGCCCCGCGGAACCGGTCGGCCAGGTAGTGCACCTCGTCCATCACCACGAAGCCCAGACCCGTCAGGGTGTGCGACCGGGCGTACAGCATGTTGCGCAGGACCTCGGTCGTCATGACGACGATCGGCGCCTCACCGTTGACGCTGTTGTCCCCGGTGAGCAGCCCCACCTTGTCGGGCCCGTAGCGGCGCACCAGGTCGGCGTACTTCTGGTTGGAGAGCGCCTTGATGGGGGTGGTGTAGAAGCATTTCTGCCCGCCCGCCAGCGCCAGATGGACGGCGAACTCGCCGACCACGGTCTTGCCCGACCCGGTGGGGGCGGCCACCAGGACCCCCTGCCCGGACTCCAGCGCCCGGCACGCCTCCATCTGGAAGGCGTCCAGCCCGAAGTCGTACAGGCCCTGGAAGTCCAGCAGCGCGGGACCATGGTCGCGGGTGCGCGCGCGATGCGCGGCGAACCGCTCGGCGGGCGTGGCACCAGGGGAATTCATGAGTCGAGCCTATGGTTCAACGCGACCCGATTCACAATCGGTTTCCGCCCGGGCCGGACGGGTCAGCGGCCCCGACCGCCGCCCTCGGCGCTCTGCTCGAGCGCGGCGTCGATCTCGTCCAGGTCCAGCGGCGCGGCCTCGTCGTCCGACAGCTCGTCGTGCGCGCCGGGGCGCAGCGCGCGGCGCCGGTCGTTGAGGAAGGCCAGGAACGCCGCCACCTCGAACAGCAGCACCGTCGGCAGCGCCAGCGCCATCATGGTGAACGGATCGGCGCTGGGCGTGGCCACCGCCGCGAACACGAAGATCCCGAAGATGATCATCCGCTGGGAACGGCGGATCCGGGCGGAGGACAGCACCCCGGCCAGGTTGAGGATGACCACGATCAGCGGCAGCTCGAACGCCAGCCCGAAGACCAGCATCATGGCGGTGGCGTAGTTGAGGTAGCTGGTGATCGTCACCAGCGGCACCGTGTTGTCGGGCACGAAGCCGAGCAGAATGCTCAGGCCCTTGTCCAGCGTGATGTACGACAGCGCCGCGCCCAGCAGGAACAGCGGGACCGCCCCCGCCATGAAGGTGTACGTCCAGCGCCGTTCCTTGCGGTACAGACCCGGGGCGATGAACGCCCACAGTTGGTACAGCCAGATGGGGGACGACACCACGGCGCCGATCATCAGGGCGATCTTGATCCGCAGGAAGAAGCCCTCGGTCAGCCCGTTGGTGTAGAGGTTGCACGTCTCGCCGCCGGTCCCGCGGTGGGCCGCCGGCAGCTCGCAATAGGGCGCCTGCAGGAACTCCCAGACGGGATCGAAGATCACGAAGCCGAGGATCATCCCGGCGACCAGGCCCGCGGTGGCCTTCAGCAGGCGGTTGCGGAGCTCACGGAGGTGCTCCATGAGCGGCATGCGGCCCTCTGGATCGGCCGGTGGCCGCTGCCTGGTCAGTTTCATCATCGATTCGGGTCGCGCCTTCGCCGGTCGGTCGGATCAGCCAGGGTGTCAGTGCGCGTTGCGGGCCTGGTTGGGGTCGACCGGAACGCCCTGGATCGGCTGTCCGGACGGGAGCTGTCCCTGCGGCGGCGGCGCGTACTGCTGCTGCTGCGGCTGCGCGGGGGGCTGCTGCGGCGGCGCGGCCTGCGGCTTGGCCGCCTCGTCGTCGTCCTCGCGCAGGCCCTTGGTCTCGGCCTTCAGGATGCGCGCGGACTTGCCCAACGAGCGGGCGAGCTGTGGCAGCTTCGCCGACCCGAACAGCAGCATGATCACCGCGAGGACGATCAGAATCTCGGTCCAGCCAAGTCCAGCCATGTCATCCCTCTTCAGCAGGTGCCGTTCACGACGATCGTACGCCGTCCGGTGCGGTATCGGACTCCTGAGGATCACCCAGCCGGCGAAGTTCATCGCGCAGCGCCGACTGTTTGGGCGCCAGACGTCGCCGGGTGCGTTCGAGTTCACGTCCCAGCCCCCGCACGGCCAGGTAGACCCTGAACGAGCAGGCCGCCAAGACCAGGAGGCCGGCGAAGGCCATCCCGACGAACACCTGAGCCCAACCCACGCTCGTCACGTTAGCGCCTCGCCTCGAGGGAGGACAGTGCGGCGATCGTCACGTCGCGGCCGTCTCGTAACGGGCCAGCGCCCGGACGGCGTCGGCGCGGACGGCCTCGGTCAGGTCCGCGGGGCCGATGATGCGGCCCTGGTCGCCGAGCCGGAGCGCCAGCCCGCGCACCCAGCGCTTGTCGGGTGTGCGGAGCACCACGCGCAGCCGCCCCTCGCCGATCTCCTCCACGCTCTCGCACGGATAGGAGTCGGCGACCCACCGGCCGGCGGGCGTCAGCTCGAAGGTCACCCGGATGTCGTCGGGCGAGGGTCGGAACAGCCGCCCGGCCCGCACGTCCAACGGCTCGGCCTCCTCGGGGACCTCGGCGGCGACGTCGAGGACGGTCAGCTCCACCACCCGGTCGAGCCGGAACAGCCGGACGGCGTCGGCCCGGCGGCACCAGCCCTCCAGGTACGCCTGGCCGTCCACCACGAGCAGCCGCATCGGGTCGACGTCGCGCTCGGTGTTCTCGTCGCGGCCGGGCACGTAGTAGGTCAGGTGCAGCCGGCGGCCCGCCGCGATCGCCTCCCGGACCCGGGCGGGCATCGCGCCCGCCTGCTCGAGCGTGAGGTCCACCTGCACCGACACCTGGCTGCCCACCGCCGCGGCGGCGGCGCCGGAGGCGTTCTCCAGCTTGACGATCACGCGGCTGAGCGCGTCCCGGTCGCGGGGGTCGCCGATCTCGGCCAGCATCCGCAGCGCGACCAGCAGCGCCCCGGCCTCGTCGACCTTGAGCCGCAGCGGCCGGGCGATCGACTCGGCCTCGCTGACGGTGATCTCGCCGCCCTCGTAGGACAGGTCGATCGGACAGTAGGGATCGGGCGCGCGCAGCTCCACGCACCACAGCAGGTTGAGGTCGTCGATGAGCTGCTTCTC
Organism: Thermomonospora umbrina; assembly: GCF_003386555.1. Taxonomy (GTDB): domain Bacteria; phylum Actinomycetota; class Actinomycetes; order Streptosporangiales; family Streptosporangiaceae; genus Thermomonospora; species Thermomonospora umbrina. Next base: position 7,109,705 of record NZ_QTTT01000001.1, read on the forward strand.
GCTGACGCCGAACGCGGCGGCGGCCTCGTCCAGCGCCACCGTGTCGCGACTGACCACGTACGGCACCAGGGCCAGGAGTCGGGCCAGCCGATCGCTGGAGGTCGTGTGCTTCACCGGTCGTTCACCGCCACCACGGACTTGAGATGCTGGATCACCGCGTCGCGCAGGTCGGGCGGGTCGAGCACCACCACGTCACCGCCGAACCTGGCCAGATACGGCGCGAACCGGTCGGCCTCGCCGAAGGTCAGGGTCGCCTCGCCCCAGGCGTCGCCGTCCCACGCCTCCCCGGCCGGTCGCACGCCGGTCGCCCACCGGCGCAGGCCCTGCGCCGCGCCGGAGCGCAGCAGCACGGTGGCGGTTCGGGACTCGGCGGGCGCCTCGATCCGGTCGAAGGCGATCTTGCGGATGTCCACGCCCTCGGGGACGGTCACGCTCCCGGCGGGCCCGTCGGCGGTCACCTCGCCGGCGATGCGGCTGAGGCGGAACACCCGGGTGTCGGAACGGTCGGTGTCGAAGCCGACCATGTACCAGCGGCCCCGGCGGCTCACCACGCCCCACGGCTCGACGTGCCGGCGCGTCATCGAGGTCCGGCCGACGCCCTGGTAGTCGAACGCCACGGGGTGTCCGTCCTTGACGGCCTCCCACAGCGCCGGGAAGGCGGGCTCCTCCGTGTCGACGGTGGGCTCGATGCCCAGCGAGTCGGTCGCGGAGGCGTCGACACCGGCCGCGCGCAGCTTCAGCAGCGCGCCGGAGGCGGCCTCGGCCAGGCTGGCGCGCTGCCAGACCCGGGCCGCCAGGCCCAGCACGGCGGTCTCGTCCGGGGTCAGGTGCAGCTCGGGGAGCTCGTAGTCGCGCGGCGGGATCCGGTATCCGGCCTCCCCCCCGCCCTCGTCACTGCCGACCTCCAGCGGTACGCCCAGCTCCCGCAGCTCCTCCTTGTCGCGTTCGAACATGCGCTTGAACGCCTCGTCGGAGTCGGGGTACCCGGGCACCGCCCGGCGGATCTGCTCGGCCGTGAGATGGCGCCGTGTGGCCAGCAGACACACCACCAGGTTCAGCAGGCGCTCGGTCTTGCGCCGCGACACGCCACCACCTCGTTCCTCGGTCAGATCCCAGACTGAGACGCTACCGTTTCCGGCGTGATCCGATGGCGAAAAGGCAGGGTGGAACGCGTTCGCCGCGAATGGCCCGGGGCGGTCGAACTGGACGTCTCGGTCGACGGGGAGCCCGGAACGGCCCGCGCGCTGGCCTATCCGGCCCTGGTGGGACGCCCCGAGCCGGGCGACGCGGTGCTGCTCAACACGACGGCGCTGGCGATGGGTCTGGGCACCGGCGGGTACGCGATGGTCGTCGCGGTGCCCGACCGCCTGCCGCCGGACCCCACCGGCCCCGGCCATCTGGTGAAGGCCCGCTACACCCCGCTCCAGGCCACCGTGCTCGGCGCGGACGAGCAGGGCTCCCCGCACCACGAGGCGCTCCGCGAGGCCGACTCGCTGGACGGCATGCCCGTCGTCGTCGCCGATCTGCACTCGGCGCTGCCGCCGATCCTGGCGGGGCTGCTGGCCGCGCGCCCCGGCACCCGGGTGGTGTACGTCATGCCGGACGGGGGCGCGCTGCCCGCCTGGTTCTCCATGTCGATCGCGCGGCTCAAGGAGGCGGGGGCACTGGCCGCCACCGTGACGGTCGGGCAGGCGTTCGGCGGCGACCTGGAGGCGGTGACGGTCCACACCGGGCTGTTGGCCGCCCGGCTGGTGCTGGACGCCGAGGTCGTGGTGCTGGCGCAGGGCCCCGGCAACCTGGGCACCGGCACCCGCTGGGGGTTCTCCGGGGTCTCGGCGGGCGAGGCCGTCAACGCCGCCTCGGTGCTGGGCGGACGGCCGGTCGCCTGTCTGCGGGTCAGCGAGGGCGACGAGCGCGAACGCCACATCGGGGTCTCCCACCACAGCCTGACCGCCTACGGCCGGGTGGCGCTGGCCGGGGCGGACGTGGTGGTGCCCGACCTGCCGGGAGGGTTCGGCGCGGAGGTGACCCGCCAGGCCGCTCCCCTGAGCGGGCGGCACACGTTGGTCCGGGTCCCGGTGGACGGCCTCGAGAAGATCCTGCGCGCCGCCGAGGGCGACTGGGGCGTGCGCCTGTCCACGATGGGCCGGCGGCTGGACGCGGACCTCGCCTACTTCCTCACCGCCGCCGCCGCGGGCCGCCACACCGCATCCCTGCTCTAGCGCGCCCCTGCGACCCCAAGGGCCTGGAGGGCCACGTACTCGTACAGCCGCCGCCTGACCGGGTCGCGCAGCACGGCTATCGCCTCGACGTCGTCCACGGGGCCAGTCTAAGAACAACCGGGATTGCCCTTAGAACGGTCAGTGCGTGCCGAGGATGTCGACGACGTACACGAGCGTGTCGGAGCCCTTGATCCCGTAGTGCGACAGGCCCTTGGAGCCGTACCCCCACTTCGGCGGGACCACCAGCAGCATCCGGCTGCCCACCTTCTGCCCGACGAGCCCCTGGTCGAACGCCTTGATGTCCTGGCCCACGCCGAGGACCTCCCCGGCGGGCCGCCCGTCCTGCCAGGTGGAGTAGAACGGCCTGCCCGAACGCCACAGCACGCCGGTGAACTGCAGCACCGTGAGCCTGTTGGGGCGCACGGCGGGCCCCGTGCCCTGCACCAGGGTGCGCACCTGAAGGGTCGCCGGGGGCGCGGTGCGCGGGACGGTCACCCGAGGGGGCCTGCCGGGGCTGTCGGCGGAGACGCTCGGCAGCGCCGCCCCGGTGGGCGGCTGCGGCCTGCCCTTGGCCTCGGCCGTCTTGGGATAGGTCGCGAGCACGTCCAGCACGTACACCAGCGAGTCGCGCGGGCCGACCTGATGGCGGGTGTCGCCGCGGGCCCCGTAGCCCTCCTCGGGCGGGATGACGGCCACGACCCGGCTCCCGGCGCGCCGACCGACCAGCGCCTTGTCCAGTCCGGGGATCAGCCTGCCGGACGGGAAGGCCCCGGGCTGTGCGGCGGCGTAGCTGTCGGCCACCAGCTTGGTGCCGGAGGCGTTCCAGCGGTATCCGGCGTAGGAGGCCACGACCAGGTCGCCCTTGTGGACCTCGGAGCCCTCGCCCTTGACGAGCGTCGACGTCACCAGGTCGTCACCGGGCTCGGCGTCCTTGGGAAAGGACACCGCGGGCCGTTCGCCGAACTCGCCCGTCACCTTCACCGGCAGATCGTCACCGCCGCAGGCCGCCAGCACGAGCGGCAAGGCCGGCACGACGGCGAGGGCGACAAGACGGCGCATGACGTGGCCTTTCGGGGGTGACGGGCCGGACTGTGAGGGCACACATTACCGGCTGGTCACCCCCGAAGGGGGCTGGTCACATGCCTGCGATGAGCTTGTCCACGCGCTCGTCCACGGAGCGGAACGGGTCCTTGCACAGCACCGTCCGCTGTGCTTGGTCGTTCAGCTTGAGATGCACCCAGTCGACCGTGAAGTCGCGGCGCTTCTCCTGCGCGCGGCGGATGAACTCGCCGCGCAACCGCGCCCGGGTGGTCTGCGGCGGCACCGACTTGGCCTCGAAGATGTCCAGGTCACGGGTGACGCGCTCGACCGACCCGCGCTTCTCCAGCAGGTAGTACAGACCCCGGCTGCGATGGACGTCGTGGTAGGCCAGGTCGAGCTGGGCCACCCGCGGCGAGGACAGCGGCAGGTCGTACTTGCGCCGGTAGCGTTCGATCAACTGGTACTTGGTCACCCAGTCGATCTCCCGGGCGACCAGGTCGAGGTCGCCGGTCTCCACCGCGCGCAGTGTGCGCTCCCACAACTCCAGCACCCGCAGTGAGATCTCGTCACCGCCGCGGCGGTCGACGAAGTCCTTGGCCTTGCCGAAGTACTCCTTCTGGATGTCCAGCGAGCTGGCCTCGCGGCCGTTGGCCAGCCGGACCTTGCGGCGGCCGGTCATGTCGTGGCTGACCTCGCGGATGGCCCGGATCGGGTTCTCCAGGGTGAGGTCGCGCATCACCACCCCGGCCTCGATCATGCGCAGCACCAGGTCGGTGGCCCCGACCTTGAGCAGCATGGTGGTCTCGCTCATGTTGGAGTCGCCGACGATCACGTGCAGCCGGCGGAACCGCTCCGCGTCGGCGTGCGGCTCGTCGCGGGTGTTGATGATCGGACGGGACCGGGTGGTGGCCGAGGAGACCCCCTCCCAGATGTGCTCGGCCCGTTGCGACACGCAGTACACCGCGCCGCGCGGGGTCTGCAGGACCTTGCCCGCCCCGCAGATGATCTGCCGGGTGACCAGGTACGGGATCAGCACGTCGGCCAGCCGGCCGAACTCCCCGTGCCGGCCGACCAGGTAGTTCTCATGACAGCCGTAGGAGTTGCCGGCCGAGTCGGTGTTGTTCTTGAACAGGTAGATGTCGCCCGCGATGCCCTCCTCGCGGAGGCGTCGCTCGGCGTCCACGAGGAGCCCCTCGAGGATGCGCTCGCCCGCCTTGTCGTGCGTCACCAGGTCGATGACGCTGTCGCACTCCGGCGTGGCGTACTCGGGGTGGCTGCCCACATCGAGGTAGAGCCGCGCGCCGTTGCGAAGGAACACATTGCTGCTGCGGCCCCATGACACCACCCTGCGGAACAGATAGCGGGCCACCTCGTCGGGTGACAAACGCCGCTGCCCGCGGAAGGTGCAGGTGACCCCGTACTCGTTCTCAAGCCCGAAGATGCGCCTGTCCACACCTCGACCCTATGCGGCCGGGGCCCGCGCCGACAGTGCCCGCCGGCACCGAAGCGCGACTGTCACGACCGTGACCTTTACGTTGTAGATCAATAACGACGGCGATCCCCCGCTCCGGAACGCGCCGGAACGGGGGATCGTCGGTCTGCCGTCGGGGGTCAGGAACTCTCGCTCAGCAGCTCCTCGATGCGCGGGGCCGTCAGCCGCCGGAACAGCCGGTGCTCGCGGTTGCGGTCGAGCACCGCCACCTCCAGCGCCTTGGCCTCCAGCCGCCGGTCGGCCTCCTGGGCCTCCAGCGACTGCACCCCGGCGCGCAGGGCCGCCGCCAGGGACAGCCCCTCGGAGAACCGCTCCTTGAGGGCCTGCTCGACCGCCTCGACCTGTCCGCCCATCGCCACGTAGCCGTGCTCGTCGCGGACCGAGCCGTCGAAGGTCAGCCGGTAGATCTGGTCGGTGTCGGCGTCCTCGCCGACCTCGGCCACCACCAACTCCACCTCGTACGGCTTGGGGGTCTCGGTGAAGATGTTGCCGAGCGACTGCGCGTAGGCGTTGGCCAGGCCGCGCGCGGTCACGTCCCGCCGGTCGTACTGGTACCCGTTGACGTCCGCGTACCGCACGCCGGCCAGCCGCAGCGTCTCGAACTCGTTGTACTTGCCCACCGCGGCGTACGCGATGCGGTCGTAGATCTCACTGATCTTGTGGAGCGCCCGGGACGGGTTGTCGGCCACGAACAGGATGCCGTCGTCGTACTGCAGCACCACGACGCTGCGACCGCGCGCGATGCCCTTGCGCGCGTAGTCCGCCTTGTCCTTCATCGCCTGCTCGGGCGACACGTAGAACGGCATGCTCACCGGACTGGAATCCCTTCTATCGCAGCGGGGCGGACGGACCGCCCGGCGAGTCGTAACGCCCGTCGACCACGGCCTGGGCCAGGTCCGCGATCTCCTCCTCCGGCAGCCTGCGGAACCCGTCGGCCGTCACCGCCGCCACGATCGGGAAGATCTTGCGGATCAGGTCGGGGCCGCCGGTGGCCGAGTCGTCGTCGGCCGCGTCGTACAGCGCCTGCACGCACGCGAGCGCCGCGTCGTCCTCCGACAGGTCGGCCCGCCACAGCTTCTTGAGCGAACCCCGGGCGAACACCGAGCCGGAGCCGATCGAGTAGAAGTCGTGCTCCTCGTAGCGGCCGCCGGCGGGGTCGTAGCTGAAGATCCGGCCGGTCTCGCGCTCGATGTCGTAGCCCGCGAACAACGGCACCACCACCAGGCCCTGCATGGCCATGCCGAGGTTGCCGCGGATCATCGTGGCCAGCCGGTTGGCCTTGCCCTCCAGCGAGAGGGTGCGGCCCTCCATCTTCTCGTAGTGCTCGATCTCCACCTGGAAGAGCCGGACGATCTCCATCCCGATCCCGGCGGTGCCGGCGATCGCGACCGCCGAGAGCTCGTCGGCCCGGAAGACCTTCTCCACGTCACGCTGGGCGATCACGTTGCCGGAGGTCGCCCGCCGGTCACCCGCCATGACGACCCCTCCGGGGTACGTCACCGCGACGATCGTGGTGGCGTGCGGCAGGTCCACGGCCCCCGACGTTCCCGAACCGAGGGCGGTCAAGCGGCGGTCGGGCATCAAATCCGGGTGGTGTGACCCCAGGAACTCGGTGAACGAGGACGTGCCCGGGCTCATGAACATCCCCGGCAGACGTCCGGTGTGCGAATCGTGGGACGCCACGCGACTCCTTCCCTCCACCATGGCGCCGGTCCCCCGTGGGGCCTCGACCGGCGCGGACGCCTACGACCCTACTGTTCAACGGGCGCGCCACGCATACTCCGGTGATCCTTCGGGGCGTCAGCCCAGGGCGAACCGGACACCGCCCTGGCCCCTTTTCTCCCCATCGGCGCGTTACGCGACCACTTCGGGACATGACCCCGGCCCGGGACACTACGATGACCACGTGGTTTGGGGACCTCCAGGCCCGCCCCCCGGTCAGCCGGGCTGGCCGGGCCCTCACGACCGGCCGATGTGGCCCGGCGACCAGGGACAGCCGGCCTGGCCCGTCCCCGCGCCGCCCGGTCCCGCGGGGCAGCCGGGCTGGCCGCAGGGGCCTCCCGGGCCGCCTCCGCAGGCGCCGCCCGCCGCGTACGGGCCGCCCCCCGGGCCGCAGCCGACCTCCGGCGACGGCGACGCCTTCACCCGCGCCGAACACGACACCCGCGCCACCGTCGCCGCGCCCTGGTGGACGACCGCCGCGCCGGTCCAGCGCCGCCAGTCCCTCATCGCCCGGCTGGTGTCCCTGCCGGACCGCTCCTGGTGGATGTACGGGGCCTGGGCGCGCTGGTACCGGTGGCATCCGGCCGACGGCCGCTGGTTCCCCTGCTCTCCTCCGCACGGCGCGATGGTCCGCCGCCAGGCCCGCCCGGCCCAGCCCGGGCTCAACCCACCGGCCGTGCCCGCCGAGATCCTGCCGACGGGGCCCGACTTCGCCTACGACTACGGGCCCCCACTGGCGGTCGCGGGCAAGGCGGTCTCGGGGGCGCTGACGTACCGGCTGCGCTCGGTGATCCAGGAGGCGGGCCTGGCGCCGCCGATGGACTACCCGCTGGGCTGGAGCTACTTCCTGCACGGCACGCCCAGCACCGTCGCGGCGACCTGGAGCGCCATGCTGTGGTGCGCCGCGGTGCCGGTGTTCGACCCCGACCTCGACGCGGGCGGGGCCACGGGGCTGCTGAACCTGTGGGAGCCCTACCTCGCCCAGCCGTTCGACGACCACGGCCGGCTGCGCTGGCTGGTGCCGCCACTGCTGCGCACGATCATCGGCCTGTACGCCGAGCGGATGCGGGCGGGCCGCGCGGACGCCGCCGGGCAGATCGTCCGCTGCATGGTGATGACCGCGCAGGCGCTGCGCGACGACCCGCGCTTCCAGGTGCGGGCCTCGGCGCTGCTGTCCATCATCGAGCCCCTGCAGGCCAATCCCGCGCTCGACGACCGGGCCCTGCCGTACGGCGACGAGGCGATGGAACGGGAGTGGATGAGCCGGTGCGCGCCCCCGCTGCGCGCCACCCTGTTCGCCGACACCTCGCCCGGCGAGCGGTTCCAGATGGCGTTCTACGACCTGTCCGAGGCCGTGCGGCCCATGTGCGGCGATCCGGAGAGCACCGCCTTCACCGAGCCCCGCCACGTGGCGGCGGCCCTGCTGGCCGCCGACATGGCCGGTTACCGCCCCGACCTGGCCGCCCCCGTCGGCAACTGGCTGGACCCCGAACTGCGGGGCCTGCTCGGCGACGTCCTCCAACAGCCCGGGCACGGCCTGCGCCGCTTCTGGCCCTCCCGGGGCCGGCTGCCCGACGACCTCCGGCCGCCCGACGTCGACACGGGCCTGCGCATCCTGTCCGCCGCCGCCTCCGTGGACTTCGCCTGGTGCCGTCTGGCCCACGGCATCCCCATCCCCCCGGACGGCTTCACCGTCCCCGACGCCTTCGCCACCGCCCTCGACGGCCTGTCCCCCCGCTCCGGCGGCTCCTCGAGCACCTGACCCGACCCCGTGGCCGAACGGGCCCCTGCCCGCGCCGAGAGGCGCGCGGCGAGGGCGCGCGGCGCGTTCCGCGGGCGACCACGGACGGCGGAGGCGTGGGCGGGCGGCGCCGTGGGGGCGGCGAACACACGGGTGGGAACGCGGCGGGGCCGGCCCGGGGTGTTCGCCCGGGCCGGCCCCGTCATGTCAGAGCCGCGCGGTGGGGCCGCGGCCGGAGGTGACCTGGTGACGGGGGCCGGTCACTGACCGCCCTTCTGGACGTAGGAGCGCACGAAGTCCTCGGCGTTCTCCTCCAGGACCTCGTCGATCTCGTCGAGGATGGAGTCGACGTCGTCGGTCAGCTTCTCTTGGCGCTCGGCGACGTCCTCGCCGGTCGCGGCCTGGGTCTCCGCGACCTCCTCCTCGCGGCGGGTCGTCTGCTTCTGACCGCCGGTGTCCTTAGTGGCCATCGGTTACCTCCACTCACTGCCGGTGTCACCAACCCTATCTCCGATCACCGACGACGAGCGGACCTCGGCGGTCCGTTTCGTCGGCGGCGGCCAGGGGCCGATGACTGGGTTATCGCCCGCGCGCCCTGCGCTGAAACGGTCATACCGGTCACCGCTGCGCGGTGGTCCCGGGAGTCACCTTCCGTCTCAGCCCTGTCCGGTGAGCACGGCGACCAGCTCGGCGGCCGTGCGGCAGCGGTCCAGCAGGGCGCCGACGTGCTGTCGGGTGCCGCGCAGCGGCTCCAGGGTGGGGACGCGCTGCAGGGACTCGCGGCCCGGCACGTCGAAGATCACGGAGTCCCAGGAGGCCGCGGCCACCGCGTCGGCGTACTGCCGCAGACAGCGGCCGCGGAAGTAGGCACGCGTGTCCTCGGGCGGGTCCTCGATCGCCGACCCGACCTCGTCCTCCGTGGCGATGCGCTCCATGCGCCCGCGGGCCACCAGACGGTTGTACAGGCCCTTGTCGGGGCGGATGTCGGTGTACTGCAGGTCCACCAATTGGAGGCGGGGGTGCGACCAGTCCAGGCCGTCGCGGGTGCGGTAGCCCTCCAACAGCTCCAGCTTGGCCACCCAGTCCAGCTCACGCGACAACTGCATGGGGTCCTCGCCGAGCCGGTGCAGCACCGACTCCCACCGGTCCAGGACGTCGCGGGTGTGCTCGTCCACGTCGACTCCGAAGCGGTCCTCGACGTACTTGCGGGACTGCTCCAGATACTCCATCTGGAGCTGGACGGCGGTCATCTTCCGGCCGTCCCGCAGGGTGATCAGGTGCTTGCAGGACGGGTCGTGGGAGACCGCGCGCAGCGCCGCCACCGGCATGTCGACCGACAGGTCCACGGTGAGGAACCCGTCCTCGATCATCGCCAGGACCAGCGCCGTGGTGCCGAGCTTGAGGTACGTGGAGACCTCGCTCATGTTGGCGTCGCCGATGATGACGTGCAGTCGCCGGTACTTCTCGGGGTCGGCGTGCGGCTCGTCGCGGGTGTTGATGATGGGCCGCTTGAGGGTGGTCTCCAGCCCGACCTCGACCTCGAAGAAGTCGGCGCGCTGGCTGATCTGGAACCCGTCGCCGCGCCCGTCGACCCCGATGCCGACCCGGCCCGCCCCGCACACGACCTGGCGCGAGACGAAGAACGGCGTCAGATGCCGGACGATGTCGGAGAACGGGGTCTCCCGGCGCATCAGGTAGTTCTCGTGGCAGCCGTAGGAGGCGCCCTTGTTGTCGGTGTTGTTCTTGTAGAGCTGGATGGGGTGGGTGCCGGGCACCATCGCGGCGCGCCGGGCCGCGTCGGCCATCACCCGCTCCCCCGCCTTGTCCCACACGACGGCGTCGCGGGGGTTGGTGCACTCGGGGGCGGAGTACTCCGGGTGCGCGTGGTCGACGTACAGCCGGGCCCCGTTGGTGAGGATGACGTTGGCGAGCCCGAGATCCTCGTCGGTGAGCTGGCTGGGGTCGGCCACCTCGCGCGCCAGGTCGAACCCCCGTGCGTCGCGCAGCGGGTTCTCCTCCTCGAAGTCCCACCGTGCCCGCCGCGCCCGTGCCGCCGAGGCCGCGAGGTAGGCGTTGACGACCTGGGAGGAGGTCACCATCGCGTTGGCCCCTGGCTGACCGGGCACGGAAATGCCGTACTCGGTCTCGATCCCCATCACCCGCCGAACACTCATATCGTCGAGCCTAGTGCCGATCGTGGCCTCCTCGGAGAGGCGGGACGGGATCGTGATGGTGCCGCCACGCCCGCACCACCGCCGATGCGAGTGTCTCGGCGGTCGGAACGCTGGTCACCGCTGATGTGAGTCATCGCTGACTTTGTACCCTCACCGGAACGGTTTCCCCACACTCCGCCACGACCACAAAGCCGAACGCCCCCCGAACCAAGATCCCGAGAGCCGAAAAGACATCGGCTCAGGAGATCAGGCCCAGGGGGCGTGGGGGGCGGAGCTCCCCCACATCGGGGGGATCCGGGGGGTCGCCCCCCCGGGCGGGCACAGCGGGGCGGGCCCCCGGCGAAGCCGCCCGGAGGGCGGCGAGCAGGGTGGCCCGCCCCGACCCGCTACAGGTACTGGCCGGTGTTCGCCACGGTGTCGATGGAACGGCCGGCCTCGGTGCCCGCCTTGCCGGAGACCAGCGTGCGGATGTAGACGATCCGCTCGCCCTTCTTACCGGAGATGCGGGCCCAGTCGTCGGGGTTGGTGGTGTTGGGCAGGTCCTCGTTCTCGCTGAACTCGTCGACACAGGCGGCGAGCAGGTGCGCGACCCGCATGCCCTTCTGGCCGGTGTCGAGGAACTGCTTGATGGCCATCTTCTTGGCCCGGTCGACGATGTTCTGGATCATCGCGCCGGAGTTGAAGTCCTTGAAGTACAGGACCTCCTTGTCACCGTTGGCATAGGTGACCTCGAGGAAGCGGTTCTCCTCGGTCTCGGCGTACATCCGTTCGACGACGCGCTGGATCATCGCGTCGACGGTGGCGACCTCGCTGGAGTCGTGCTCCTTGAGGTCGTCGGGGTGCAGCGGCAGCCCCGTGAGGATGTACTTGGAGAAGATGTCGCGGGCCGCCTCGGCGTCCGGCCGCTCGATCTTGATCTTGACGTCCAGCCGGCCGGGCCGCAGGATCGCGGGATCGATCATGTCCTCCCGGTTGGAGGCGCCGATCACGATCACGTTCTCCAGGCCCTCGACCCCGTCGATCTCGCTGAGCAACTGCGGGACGATGGTGTTCTCCACGTCGGAGGAGACCCCGGAACCGCGGGTGCGGAAGATGGAGTCCATCTCGTCGAAGAACACGATCACCGGGGTGCCGGCCGAGGCCTTCTCCCGGGCCCGCTGGAACACCAGCCGGATGTGCCGCTCGGTCTCGCCGACGTACTTGTTGAGCAGCTCGGGGCCCTTGATGTTGAGGAAGAAGCTCTTGCCCTCCTGGCCGGTCTTCTCGGCGACCTGCTTGGCCAGCGAGTTGGCGACCGCCTTGGCGATGAGCGTCTTGCCGCAGCCGGGCGGGCCGTAGAGCAGCACGCCCTTGGGCGGGCGCAACTGGTGCTCGCGGAAGAGGTCGGCGTGCAGGTACGGCAGCTCGACCGCGTCGCGGATCATCTCGATCTGGGGGCCGAGCCCGCCGATCTCCTCGTAGGAGATGTCGGGCACCTCCTCCAGCACGAGCTCCTCGACCTCGGCCTTGTGGATCTTCTCGTAGGCGTAGCCGGAGCGGGACTCCAGCATCAGCGAGTCGCCGGCCCGCAGCGGGACGTCCCGCAGCGGCTCGGCGAGCTTGATCACGCGCTCCTCGTCGGCGTGCGCGATCACCAGCGCCCGCTCGCCGTCGGCGAACACCTCCTTGAGCATGACGACCTCGCCCTGCTCCTCGAAGGCGAGCGCCTCGACGACGTTGAGCGCCTCGTTGAGCATGACCTCCTGGCCGCGCTTGAGCTCACCGGTGTCGACGGCGGGACTGACGTTCACCCGCAGCTTGCGTCCACCGGTGAAGATGTCGACCGTTCCATCCTCACGCGCCTCGAGGAAGACGCCGAAACCGGACGGCGGCTGCGCCAGCCGGTCGACCTCCTCCTTGAGCGCTATGATCTGCTCCCGGGCCTCCTTGAGCGTCGAGACCAGGCGTTCGTTCTGCCCGGTCACGGCGGCCAGATTGGCCTGCGCCTCATGAAGGCGATCTTCCAGAACACGAACCTGACGCGGGGATTCCGCGAGCTTACGGCGCAGCACGGAGATCTCCTCCTCCAGGATGGAAACCTGCGTCTGGAGGTCACGCATCTCCATGTCGTGCTGCGCCCTGCGCCCACCAGCATCGTCACGAGCGGCCACGCCCCGTCACCTCCTCAAGAAGAGAGCCGACGACCTACTCAGACCCTACCTATCCGGAGGGCTTCCGTAACCTGCCCTTGGGGTGCTCGTGTCGTGCGGGACCGATCTTCGGGGTCACCGCACGACGGGGCGACCACGGGAGCACGTCCCGGAATTAACTGGAACACCAGCGGGTTCTCCCCGCATTCCCGGGCTTCGACGCAAGGTTTTCGCATCTCGACCGATGTTCGCCGATGGCCGAAACTCTCTGACCGGGTTTGTGAAATCGATGTAACGCGCTCACCTGGAGTAGCCGTCGCGGACTGGGAGTGATCTTGCGCCTCCGCCCCGCGAGGGGGTCACGCCTCGTCGGCGACCGGATGCGCGCCCTTGGCGGGGCGCCTGCGGCGGGCGGGCGGCGTGACCCCCTCGGCGAGGCGGCGGGCGGTGACCAGGAAGCCGGTGTGCCCCACCATCCGGTGGTCGGGGCGCACCGCCAGACCGTCCACGTGCCAGGACCGCAGCATCGTCTCGAACGCGTACGGCTCGGCGAAGGAGCCGTGCTCGCGCAGCCCCTCCACCACGCGGGACATCTGCGTCGTCGTCGCGACGTACGCGCAGACCATGCCTCCGGGGATCAGCGCCTTGGAGACGGCCTCCAGGCATTCCCACGGAGCGAGCATGTCCAGGACGACACGGTCGACCTCGGTCTCGGCGAGCCGGTCCTCCAGCGGGCCCAGCGTCAGTCGCCACGCCGGGTGCGGACCGCCGAAGAAGGTCTCGACGTTCTTGCGGGCGATGTCGGCGAAGTCCTCGCGGCGCTCGTACGAGGAGACGAGTCCGTGCTCGCCGACGGCGCGCAGCAGGAAGCAGGTGAGCGCGCCCGAGCCCGCGCCCGCCTCGACGACGCGGGCGCCGGGGAAGATGTCGGCCATCGCCACGATCTGCGCGGCGTCCTTGGGGTAGACCACCGCGGCGCCGCGCGGCATCCGCAGCGCGAAGTCGGCCAGCAGCGGACGGAACGCCAGGTACTCGGTGCCTCCGGTGGAGCGGAAGACGCTGCCCTCCGGGCTCCCGATGATCTCGTCGTGGGGGACGGAGCCCTTGTGCGAGTGGTAGAGCCTGCCGGCCTGGAGGGTGACGGTGTTGACCCGGCCCTTGGGGTCGGTGAGCTGAACCTGGTCGCCGGCGCGGAACGGCCCGTGGGGGATGCGGCCCGTAGCCCGGGCGGATTCCGGCCCCGGGGGTGCTGCGGGGGCGCCGGTCGACTGCGGTTCGGTCATGGGCCCCAAGGTTATCGGTGCGGAACACCCGTTCGGACCGGTCCTCACGCGCCCTTCCCCCACCGTCCCGGACACCATCGGGCGCATGAGTGGTCCGCCGCTCGCCTCCGGATCTACGATGCGGCCGTGTACAGGATCTGGCCGTTCGCGGGGCGGGGGGCGGAACTGACCCGGCTGCGGGCGCACCTGCGGGACCCGTCCGCGCGCGGGGTCGTGCTGGCCGGTGCGGCGGGGGTGGGCAAGAGCCGGCTGGCCGCCGAACTGCTGCGGCCGGACGACCCGGAGCGGCACGTGGTGCGGGCGGTCGCCACACCGGCCGCGCGGGACCTGCCCTTCGGCGCGTTCGCGCATCTGCTGCCCGCCCAGGTCCTGCCGTCCTCGCAGCTCAACCCGCTGCGGTGGGCCGCCGAGGAGATGGTCGCGCCGGCGGCCGGCCGTCCGCTGCTGCTGGCGATCGACGACGCGCACCTGCTGGACGCCGCGTCGGCGGCGCTGACCCACCATCTGGCGCAGACCGGGCAGGCGTTCGTGGTGGCGACCCTGCGCAGCGGCGAGCCGGCCCCGGCCCCGGTGCGGGCGCTGTGGAAGGACGACCTGCTGCGCTGGGTGGAGTTGGAGCCGCTGGCGGAGGAGACGGTGGCCGAGATGGTCTCCGGCGCGCTGGGCGGTCCGGTGGCGCCCGGCACGGCCCGGCGGCTGTACGAGCTGAGCCAGGGCAACCCCCTGTTCCTGCGGGAGCTGGTGCGCTCGGGTCTGGAGTCGGGGCGGCTCGCCCTGGTGGCCGGGGAGTGGCGGTGGCAGGGCGGTCCGGAATGCCTGCCGCTGGCGTCGCGGCTGGTCGAGCTGATCGTCGCCCGGCTGGGGGACCTGGATCCGGGGCTGGAGGGGCTGCTGGAGCTGGTGGCCTTCGGGGAGCCGATCGGCGTCGACGTACTGACCCGGGTGGTCCCGCCGGAGCTGCTGGAGTCCGCCGAGGAGCGCAGCCTGGTGCGGCTGGTCGACGACGGACGCCGCGTGTACGCGCGCTGCGAGCACCCGCTGTACGCCGAGGTCATCCGGTCGCGCTGCCCGCGTTCGCGGATGCTGCGCAGACAGCGGGAGCTGGCGGAGGCGGTGGAGGCGGCGGGCGCCCGACGCAGGGAGGACAGGCTGCGGGTGGCGGTGTGGCGACTGAACACGGGAACGGCCCGCGACCCCGTCCCGCTGTTGGCGGCGGCGCGGCTGGCGTGGGCCGCGCCCGACCTGGAACTGGCGGCCCGACTGGCCGGCGCGGCGTACGAGGCGGGCGGCGGCGCCGACGCGGTGGTGCTGCACGCCTACGCGCTGCTGAACCTGCAGCGCCTGGAGGAGGCGGGCGCGCTGCTCGTGGACGCCTGGGAGCGGCAGACCGACGACGTCGGGCGCGTGGCGATCGCCGCGATCCGCTATCGGGTGATGACCGCCGAGGACAGACCGCATGAGGCCGACCGGATGCTGGCGGAGGTCGCGGCCACGGTCGGCGACCCGGCGGCCCTCAGGGAGCTGTACACCGCCCAGGCGACGATGACCGCCCTGCGCGGCATGCCGAAGGCGGCGCGCGCCGCCGCGCTCCGGGTGCTGTCCGATCCCGGCGTCGAGCCGGCGCAGGCGGCGCAGGCCCGGTGTGCGCTGGCGCTGCTGGACGCGCACTGCGGACGTTCCGGCGCGGCGCTGCGGGAGGCCGGTCTGCTGGCGGCCGAGGAGGAGCGCTGGCGCGACGGCGCGCCCTTTCTACGGCCCCTGCTGATGGTCGTCCGGGCGGCGGCGCACCTGTTCGCGGGCGAGCCCGCGCTGGCGTACGCCGCGGTCGCCGCCGAGCAGCGGGCCGGAACGGTGGAGCCGTGGCCTCCCGCGGTGGTGCTGGCCAAGGCGGACCAGGCGCGGGCGGCCCGGATGCGGGGCCGGGTGGAGTCGGCCCGGCGCCTGGGCGATCTGTCGGGACTGCCGGGCGGCCCCTGGGACGTGTGCTGCCACGCCGAGGTGGCGCACGCCGCCGCCCTGGCCGGGGACGCCGAGGGCGCGCGGGCGGCGCTGGCGGCCGCCGACGCGCGGTCCGGGGCGTTCTTCGGCCTCTTCCTGCCCTGGGTGGAGCGGGCGCGGGTGTGGGCGGCCGTGGCGGACGGCGACCGGGGCGGCGCGCTCGCCCTGGCGCGTGCCGCCGCCGACACCGCCAGGGACTCGGGCCTGCCCGCGTACGAGGTCCTCGCGCTGCACGACCTCGTCCGGCTCGGCGCCGCCGACGCCGTCGCGGGACGGCTCGCGGCGGTCACGGCGGGCATGGAAGGGGCCCTGGCGGCGGTGGTCGCCCGGCACGCCCGGGCCGCCGCTGACGACGACGCCGTCGTGCTCATGGAGGTGTCGGAGGAGTTCGAGGGGCTCGGCATGCTGCTGCACGCCGCCGAGGCCGCCGCCCAGGCGTCCCCCGCGTTCCTGCGCAACGACGGCGCGGCGTCGGGCGCCGCCGCGTCCCGGGCCGCCGCCTCGCGGGCGTGGGCGCTCGGCGAACGCTGTGAGGGGGCCCGTACCCCGGTGCTGGCCCGGCTGCGGGCGCCGGGCCTGACCCGCCGGGAACGTCAGGTGGCCGAGCTGGCGGCGGGCGGCCTCACCAGCAGGCAGATCGCCGACCGGCTGGTGGTGTCGGTGCGGACGGTCGACAATCATCTGGCCGCGATCTACGCCAAGCTCGGCGTGCGGGGCCGTTCCGGCCTGGCCGCCGCCCTCGGCATCGGACCGCCGTCCGGCTAGGGCCGGGGGTCACACCCCGGCGAACACCCGGTCCACGTCGACGGAGACGAGGACCCCGTACACCCGGCCGTCCGGCTCGACCAGCAGGTACTCCGTGGCGGGGGCGCGGCGGATCGCGTCGATCAGCGCCTCCCCCGACAGGTCGGCGGGCAGGGTGAGCTCCGGCGCCAAGCTGCGCGAGACCTCGCCGATGCCCAGCCAGGGACGTCGGTGCTCGGGCACCGCGCGGACCGCCCCCTCGCTGACCAGCCCGACCGGGCGGTGGTCGTGGTCGACGACGACCAGCGCCCCGGCGGCCTGCTCCTGGGCGCGGCGGACCGCCTCCGACAGCGGCAGGTCGGCGGTGACCAGCGCGGCGCGGCGGGCCAGCCGGCGCGCCTGCAGGCCCGGGATGCGGGCGCGCACCTTCTCGGCGCGCAGCGATTGGGTGGCGCCGACCCAGATGAACGAGGCGACCAGCGCGGACCACACCAGCGACAGCCAGCCGATGCCGTCGCCGGCGGGGTAGGTGGCCGCGAACGCCCCGCCCGCCAGGGTGAGGACGGCCACGCCGCGGCCGACCCAGGCGGCCACGACCGTTCCCGCGCCGCCGCGCCCGGTGACCTTCCACACGGCGGCGCGCACCAGCCGTCCGCCGTCCAGGGGCAGGCCGGGCAGCAGGTTGAACACGCCGACCAGCAGGTTGGCGAACGTCAGCGCGGCGACCAGCAGGTCCCCCACCGGGGGCAGCGGCAGCACGAGCTGGGCGAACAGGCCGAACCCGGCCAGCACCAGGTTCACCAGGGGCCCGGCGAAGGCGATCAGGAACTCCTGGCCGGGGGTCGGCGACTCCCGTTCGATGGCGGTCTCGCCGCCGAGGATGTGCAGGGTGACCGAGCGCACCGGCAGGCCGAACATCCGGGCGGTCACCGCGTGGCTCAGCTCGTGCACGAACACCGAGCCGTACAGCAGCACCGCGTAGGCGAACGCGACCAGATGGCTCCACGGGGGCGAGGCGACGTCGCGGACCTGGCCTTCGAACAGCACGGTGATGAGCAGCGCCACCAGGAACCAGCTCGGCGACACGTACACCGGGATCCCGAAGGGGCGGCCCACCCGCAGGCCCCGGCTCCGGGCGTCCTCCTGCGGATCCTGCCCCGCCGGGGGCGCGCTGTCTGCCACGACCCCGATGCTACGGGCTGTGGTTCGGGATTTCGTCGCAGGCGTCGCCTACGCTGTCGCGCATGACCACCGCCGCCGCCCGGCCGCCCTCGGAGGCGTCCCCCCCGTCCCCCGCCGGCACCGGCCCCGCCCCGGCGGTGACCGGGGCGTTGTCGCCGTCCCGCGCGGGTGACTTCATGACCTGCCCGCTGCTGTACCGATTCCGGGTGATCGACCAGATCCCCGAGCGGCCCAGCCCGGCGGCGGTGCGCGGCACGCTCGTCCACGCGGTGCTGGAGCGGCTGTACGACCTGCCCGCGGCGGACCGCACCGTGGCCGCCGCGCTGGACCTGCTGGGCCCCCAGTGGCAGCGGCTGCTGTCGGAGGAGCCGGGGCTGGACGCACTGTTCGAGGGCGACCCGGACGCCGACGCCGCCGACGCCGCGGGCGACCCGGACGCCGACGAGGCGGCCTGGCTGGCGCGGGCCCGGCAGATGGTGGAGCGGTACTTCACCCTGGAGGACCCGAGGCGCCTGGAGCCGGCCGATCGGGAGCTGTTCGTGGAGACCGTGCTCGACTCCGGTCTCAAGCTGCGCGGCTACATCGACCGGGTGGACGTCGCGCCCACCGGCGAGGTCCGCATCGTCGACTACAAGACCGGCACCGCCCCGCGCGCCGACTTCGAGGCCCGGGCGCTGTTCCAGATGAAGTTCTACGCGCTGGTGATGTGGCGGCTGCGCGGCACGGTGCCCCGGATGCTGCAGTTGATGTACCTCGGCAACGGCGAGATCCTGCGGTACGTGCCCGACGAGGCCGACCTGCGCGCCACCGAGCGCAAGGTCGAGGCGCTGTGGCAGGCGATCCGGCGGGCGACCGACACCGGCGAGTGGCGGCCCCGCGCGGGCCGGCTGTGCGACTGGTGCGACCACAAGCAGCGCTGCCCGGAGTTCGGCGGCACGCCGCCGCCGCTGCCGGCGGTCCCGGCCCAGCGGCGTTCGCCCGCCGACCTGGAGCCCGGGCCCTCGCCCCGCGATCACACCGACGACCTGTGACGGTGCGCGCGGGTGGATCCTCCTCAGGGAGGATCGGGGATCGCCGTCCAGGAGGGGTGTGCGCAGGGCACGACGCCCTAGGGTGAATCACGTGTCACCCCGCATCCGCAACCTCGGCGAACTCCGTTCGCGGTTGCGCCGCCATCCGCAGGTCTCCGACCTGATCATGGCGGTCCTGCTGCTGTCGGTAGGGCTGCCGCAGTTGCTGCTGACCGATCCGTCCAAGATGGACGCGCCGATGCTGCGGGAGCCCGACGCGCGCAACGCGATCCTGGTCACGGTGATCACGCTGACCCTGACGCTGCGGCGGACCCTGCCGATGACGGCGCTGGTCGTCATCACGGGGTTGCAGGTGACGCTGGCGGTGCTGTCCTATCCGTCCTCGGTCGCGGACGTGGCGGCGTTCCTCCTCGCGATCTACACCATCGCTGCGCACCGCGCCCTGGCGCACAGCGCCCTCGGCGGCGTGATCGCGTTCGTCGGCTTCAACGCGATGCTCGTCCTCTACGACGTGCACACGACGTTCGTCGACTACATCACCGGCGGCGCGCTGCTGATCGGCGTGTGGGTGCTGGGCCGCAACCTGCGGCTGCGCCGCGCCCACCTGGCCGAGCTGGAGGACCGGGCGGCACGGTTGGAACGGGCCCGGGGGACGGACGCGCGGGCGGCACGGGTGGAGGAGCGGTCCCGGATCGCGCGGGAGCTGCACGACGTCGTCGCCCACCATGTCAGCGTGATGACCGTGCAGGCCGGGGCGGCCCGTAGGATCCTCGACAAGAACCCCGAGAGCGCCCGCGAGGCGATGACCACCATCGAGGAGGTCGGGCGCACCGCGCTCAGCGAGATGCGCCGGATCGTGGGCGTGCTGCGCACCGAGCGGGACGCGGCGGCGCCGGCGGGTCGGGAGCTGTCGCCGCAGCCGGGCATCGCCGACCTGGGCGAGCTGGTCGACCACGTGCGGGAGACCGGCCTGGCGGTGCAGTTGTGGATCGAGGGCGAGGCGCGCACGCTCTCGCCCGGGGTGGACCTGGCGGCCTTCCGGCTGATCCAGGAGGCGCTGACCAACATCCTCAAGCACGCCGGTCCGCAGGCCCGCGCGTGGGTGCGGCTGCGCTACGGCGACCACGACCTCACCGTGGAGATCGAGGACAACGGACGCGGGGCCGAGACCCTGCTGAGCGACAACGGCGACCGTCCCGGGCACGGGCTGGTCGGCATGTACGAGAGAGTCGCCCTGTACGGTGGCGAACTCCGGATCGGGCCCCGGGTCGGAGGCGGCTTCGGGGTGCGCGCCCGGTTCCCGCTGGAGGCGTGATGACCGGAGACTGGAGAATGGCACCATGACCGTACGCGTCCTGCTCGTCGACGATCAGCCGCTGCTGCGCACCGGCTTCAAGCTCATCCTGGAGGCCGAGGCCGACCTCACGGTGGTGGGCGAGGCCGGCGACGGGGCCGCCGCCGTGGAGCTGACCCGCTCGATGCTGCCGGACGTGGTCCTCATGGACATCCGGATGCCCGGCGTGGACGGGATCGAGGCGACGCGGCGGATCGTCCGGGAGGGCGCGGCCACCCACGATCCCCGGGTGCTCATCCTGACCACCTTCGACCTCGACGAGTACGTCATCGAGGCGGTGCGGGCGGGGGCCAGCGGGTTCCTGCTCAAGGACTCGCCGCCCGAGGACCTCGTCACCGCCATCCGGATCGTGGCGGCCGGCGACGCGATCGTGGCCCCCAGCGTGACCCGGCGGCTGCTCGACAAGTTCGCCTCCCGGCTCCCGGCCGTCCGCGAGTCGGAGCCGGCGCCCGGCCTGGACACGCTCACCGATCGGGAGCGCGAGGTGCTGAGTCACGTGGCCCGGGGGCTGTCCAACGCCGAGATCGCCCGTGAGCTGGTGGTCAGCGAGACCACCGTGAAGACCCACGTCGGCAACGTGCTGGCCAAGCTGGGGCTGCGCGACCGGGTCCAGGCCGTGGTCTACGCCTACGAGACGGGGATGAGCCGCCCCGGGCAGACCGACCGGCTCTGACCTGCGCATTCTCTGAGGCTCTCAGGGTCGACCCCTACCTTCGCATCCCCGTCGGTACTCCCGGAGGATGATCGGATCGGCCCCTCGTCCTGCGTCAGGGGGACGACCGATTCCCTTCCGACGGCTCATCCGCGAGGGGGTCGGGAACTCCTAGTGTTCTGTCACGGAACGCGGCGAGTCGGCCATTTCGACACCGCGTTCCGGCCGACCGTTCACCCCCGAAACAGGAGTCTCCTCGTGACGAACACCGCCCCGACCATCGATGACGGGCACACCGTGCCCGGGGCGGGCGACCTCGCCGCCAGGGCCCTCGCAGTCAGCAAGGTGTACGGCAGCGGCGACGCCCGCGTCACCGCGCTCGGCGAGGTGTCGATCGGCATCCCCCGCGGTCGCTTCACCGCCATCATGGGCCCGTCCGGGTCCGGCAAGTCCACCCTGATGCACTGCATGGCCGGCCTGGACTCCATCGACGCGGGGCAGGTCTTCATCGGCGACGTGGAGCTGAACCGGCTGGACGACAAGCGGCTCACCCGACTGCGCCGCGACCGGGTCGGCTTCATCTTCCAGGCGTTCAACCTGGTCCCCACGCTGACCGCGCTGGAGAACATCACGCTGCCGATGGACATCGCCGGGCGCAAGGCCGACAAGGCGTGGCTGGACCGGGTGATCGACACCGTGGGGCTCCGGCCGCGGCTCGGGCATCGGCCCAGCCAGTTGTCCGGCGGGCAGCAGCAGCGGGTGGCCTGCGCCCGGGCGCTGGCCTCCCGGCCGGAGATCATCTTCGCGGACGAGCCGACCGGCAACCTGGACTCCCGTTCGGGCGCCGAGGTGCTCGGCTTCCTGCGCGACTCGGTGCGGGAGATGGGGCGGACCATCGTGATGGTCACCCATGATCCGGCCGCCGCCGCCTACGCCGACGAGGTGGTCTTCCTCGGCGACGGGCGGATCGTCGACACGATGGCCGCGCCCACCGCCGAGAAGGTGCTGGAGCGCATGAAGGGCTTCGACCTCCCGGGGGTCGGCTCCGCATGATGGCCAAGGTCACGCTCCGCAACCTGGCGGCGCACAAGATCAGACTCGCGCTGACCGCCGTGTCGGTGATCCTCGGGGTGGCCTTCGTGGCCGGCACCCTGATCTTCACCGACACCATGAACCGCCAGTTCGACGACCTCATCGGCGGCTCCGCCGAGAACGTCGCCGTCGACGTGCGGGCGAAGAAGGTCGTCGACGGCGACGACGACGGCGCCACCGCGCGGCCGGTGCCCGCCGCGCTGGTCGAGCGGCTCCGCCGCGTCGAGGGCGTCAAGGACCCGGTCGGGAACGTCACCGGGTACGCCGCGATCGTCGGCAAGGACGGCAAGCTCGTCGGCGGCGAGGGGCCGCCTCAGCTCGGCGTCAACTGGGTGCCCGGCGGGGACTTCGATCTCGCCTCGGGCCGGCCGCCGGCCGGGCCCGGCGAGGTCCTCCTCGACGTCGAGACCGCCGAGAAGACCGGTCATCGCGTCGGCGACGAGGTCCGCGTGGTGGTCAACGGGCCGCCGCAGCGGCTGCGGCTGGTCGGGCTGCTGGACGGCGGAGGGCTGGTCGGGGCCACGATCGCCGCCTTCGACACCCCCACCGCGCAGCGGCTGCTGCTCAAGCCCGGACAGTTCTCCGACATCTCCATGGCCTCGACCGGGGTGAGCGAGGAGGTGCTGCGCGACCGGGTGGCGAAGACGCTGCCCGGGGGCTTGGAGGCCGTCACCGGCACCGAGCTGCGCGAGGAGTTCAAGAGCGAGGTCTCGCAGTTCCTGTCGTTCTTCCGCACGTTCCTGCTGGTGTTCGCGCTGATCTCGATCTTCGTCGGGGCGTTCATCATCTTCAACACGTTCTCGATGCTGGTCGCCCAGCGCACCCGGGAGCTGGCGCTGCTGCGGGCGATCGGCGCGTCCCGCCGGCAGGTCACCCGCGCGGTGATCGGCGAGGCCGTGGCGGTGGGCTTCATCGGCGCCACCCTCGGCCTGGCGGCCGGGGCCGGACTCGCCCTGCTGCTGCGCGGTCTCGTCGGCATCGAGGGCGAGGGGCTGGTGTTCACCGCGACCCCGGTGATCTGGTCGTACGCGGTCGGCATCGTCGTCACCGTGGTGTCGGCGTACTTCCCGGCGCGCCGGGCCGCCAAGATCCCGCCGGTGGCGGCGATGCGCGACGACGTGGCGCTGCCGCAGCGGTCGATGCGGATCCGGCTGGTGATCGGCACGGTGCTCGCCGCCGGCGGGGCGGCGCTGCTGGCCCTGGGCCTGACCGGGGTGGAGCTGGGCGGCAACGTGATGATCCCGATCGGGTTCGGCGCGTTGCTGGTGTTCCTCGGGGTGGCGATGCTGGCCCCGGTGATCAGCGGCCCGGTGGTGCGGGTGCTGGGCGCGCCGTACCCCAGGCTGTTCGGGACGCCGGGCCGGATGGCCCAGCGCAACGCCCTGCGCAACCCGCGGCGGACCGCCGCCACGGCCTCCGCGCTGATGATCGGGCTGGCGCTGGTCACCACGGTGAACGTGATGGGCTCGTCGATGCGCGCCTCGGTCAACGAGGCGATCGACACCCAGCTCGGGGCCGACTACCTGATCGAGACCGAGGGCCGCGGCGGAGTCGACGCCAGCGCCATCACGGCGGTCCGGCGCACCGCCGGGGTCGAGCAGGCGCTGCCGTTCTACGAGGGCGACGCCAAGATCAAGGGCAAGTCGATCTGGTACGCGTCCGCCGACCAGGCGGCCCTGGCCGTGGGCGCCAAGCTGGAGGTCGAGTCCGGCTCCAGCCGGCTCGGCTCGGACGGGATGATGGTCGACGAGGACACCGCCGAGTCCAACGGGTGGCGGGTCGGGTCGGTCGTGCCGGTGCTGTTCCCCGACGAGGTCACCGAGCGGCTGCGGATCGTGGGCGTCTACGCGCGCAACGAGCTGCTCGGCCCGCGGGTCGTGTCGCCGGAGGCGTACAAGCGGCACACCAACACTCCGATCGCGGTGGCGGTGGTGGTGGACACCGCGACCACCGACCCGGCCACGACCCGGGCGCTGAAGGGGGCCCTGGCGGACTACCCGGCGCTGGAGGTCCAGGACCGGGCGGCGATCAAGGAGGCGCAGAGCAAGGAGATCGACTCCATCGTCGCCTTCCTGACCGTGCTGCTCACCATGTCGATCATCATCGCGGCGGTCGGGGTGATCAACACCCTGGCGCTGTCGGTGATCGAACGGACCCGCGAGATCGGGCTGCTGCGGGCGGTCGGCATCAGCCGACGGCAGTTGCGCCGGATGATCCGGCTGGAGTCGGTGGTGATCGCGCTGTTCGGCGCCCTGCTCGGCATCGGCATCGGCGTGATCTTCGGATCGGCCCTGCAACGGGCGCTGTCCGACGAGGGCCTGACGGTGCTGAGCATCCCGACCGGCACCCTGATCACCTACCTGGTGGTGGCGGCGGTGATCGGAGTGCTGGCGGCGCTGTGGCCCGCCTGGCGCGCCGGCCGGATGGACGTCCTGAAGGCCATCTCCACCGAGTAGCGGAAACGAACGAGAGCCCCGCGCCGTCGGTGCGGGGCTCTCGTGGTCGTCGTGCGGGTCAGTCGTCGTCGCGGATCTTGTGGACCGGGAGCGGTTCGCCGGTGGCGGCGGCGTCCGCGTGGGTCGCGGCGGCCTGGGCGACCAGTTCGGTGGCGTCGGCCGGGGCGTTCTCCGGGAAGTGGCACGCGGTCTGGTGGCCGGGGCGCAGCTCGACGAGCGGCGGCTCGACCTGCTTGCAGATCTCCTGGGCCTTCCAGCAACGGGTGTGGAACCGGCAGGCGGGCGGCGGGTCCAGCGGGCTGGGCACGTCGCCCTGAAGGCGGATCCGGTCGCGGCCCTTGCGCTTGGCCGGGTCCGGGATCGGGACCGCCGACAGCAGCGCGTTGGTGTACGGGTGCATCGGCGCCGCGTACAGGTCGTTGCGGTCCGCGATCTCGACGATCTTGCCCAGGTACATCACCGCGACCCGGTCGGCGATGTGCCGCACCACCGACAGGTCGTGGGCGATCACCACGTAGGTCAGGTCCAGCTCGTCCTGCAGGTCCTCCAGCAGGTTGACGACCTGCGCCTGGATCGACACGTCCAACGCCGAGACCGGCTCGTCGGCGATGATCAGCTTGGGCTTGAGCGCCAGCGTCCGGGCGATCCCGATGCGCTGCCGCTGGCCGCCGGAGAACTCGTGCGGGTACCGGTTGTAGTGCTCGGGGTTGAGCCCGACCAGCTCCAACAGCTCCTGGACGGCCCTCTTGGCGCCCTTCTTCGTCTCGATGCCCTGCAACCGGAACGGGGCGCCGACGATGGCGCCGACCGTCTGCCGCGGGTTCAGCGACGAATACGGGTCCTGGAAGATCATCTGTAGGTCGCGGCGCAGCGGACGCATCCGGGCCTGCGACAGGTGGGTGATGTCGTGACCCTCGAACGTGATCCGGCCGAAGCTGGGCTCCAGCAACCGCATGACCATCCGTCCGGTGGTGGTCTTGCCGCAGCCCGACTCGCCCACCAGGCCGAGCGTCTCGCCCTTGTGCACGGTGAACGACACGCCGTCCACCGCCTTGACCGCGGCCACCTGGCGGCGCAGCAGCCCGGCCGTGACCGGGAAGTGCTTGCCCAGGCCGTCCACCTGGAGCAGCGGCTCGCCGCCCCGCCCCGGCCGCCCGGCCTCGGTCGCCGCCACGGCGACGTCCTCGGTCGGGGCGGTCCCGGCCCCCGTCTGCGAGGTGCTCACAGTCTTCTCGCCTTCTCTCGCACCGTGTCCGTCACAGCTTCGGCAGGATCTCGGATTCCCAGATCTCCCGGCGCCGCTCCACCGGCAGATGGCAGGCGACCCGGTGGCCCGGCCCGACCTCGCGCAACTCGGGCCGCTCGCTCTCGCTCCTGCCCTCGTTCAGCCCCGCGTAGGCGCAGCGCGGGCTGAACGCGCAGCCGACCGGAACGTTGATCAGGCTGGGCGGGGTGCCCTTGATCGGCATCAGTCGCTCGGAGCGGTCCCGGTCCAGCCGCGGCATCGAGCCCAGCAGCCCCCAGGTGTAGGGGTGCATCGGGCGGTGGAAGGCGTCCTCGACGGTCGCCTGCTCCACGCTGCGCCCGGCGTACATCACCAGGATGTCGTCCGACAGCTCGGCCACCACGCCCAGGTCGTGGGTGATCATGATGATCGCGGAGTTGAACTCCTCCTGCAGGTCCCGGAGCAGGTCCAGGATCTGCGCCTGCACGGTCACGTCCAGCGCGGTGGTGGGCTCGTCGGCGATCAGCAGCTCGGGGTCGCAGGACAGCGCCATCGCGATCATCGCGCGCTGCCGCATCCCGCCGGAGAACTGGTGCGGGTAGTCGTCGACCCGCCGGTCCGGCCTGGGGATCCCGACCCGGCCCAGCATGTCGATGGCGTGCTTGCGGGCGACCTTCTTGCCGACGTCGTTGTGCACCCGGTACGCCTCGACGATCTGCGCGCCGACCGTGTAGAAGGGGTGCATCGAGGAGAGCGGGTCCTGGAAGATCATCGCCATGTGGCGGCCCCGCAGCCGACGGACCTCGTCGGGCGAGGCGCCCACCAGCTCCCGGCCGTCCAGCCAGATCTCCCCGGACATCTTCGCGTTGCGCCGGTTGTACAGCCCCATGATGCCCAGGCTGGTCACCGACTTGCCGGACCCGGACTCGCCCACGATCCCCAGCGTGCGACCCCGCTCCAGCGAGAACGTCAGGCCGTCCACCGACTTGACCAGCCCGTCCTCCGTCTGGAAGCCGATGCGCAGGTCGCGCACTTCCAGGAAGGCGGTCGGCGGAGTGCTCTCCCCCATCAGCTGTGCCTCACCCTCGGGTCGATGGCCCCGTACAGAAGATCGACGATCAGATTGGCCAGCACGATGAAGAGCGCGGCCACCATCACGGTGCCCAGCACCACGGGCAGGTCGCTGCCGATCACGCCGTCCAGCGACAAGGCCCCCAGGCCCTTGAGCGAGAAGGTCTGCTCGGTCAGCACCGCGCCGCCGAGCAGCAGCCCGAGGTCCAGACCGAAGATCGTGAGCAGCGGGGTCAGGGTGGCGCGCAGCGCGTGCCGGGTGATGACCGTCCGTTCGGGCAGGCCCTTGGCGCGCGCCGTACGGATGTAGTCCTCGTTCATCGTCTCCAGCATGCCCGCCCGGGTGAGTCGCGCGTACATGGCCGCGTACAGGAACGCCAGGGTGATCCACGGCAGGATCAGCGCCGACGCCCATTCCAGCGGATTGTCGAGGAACGGGTGGTACGACACCGGGGGCAGCAGGTCCCAGGCGTGCACCACGAACGTCAGGGACAGCAGACCGGTGAAGAAGATCGGCAGGGAGACCCCGGCGAGCGCCACCGCCATGGCGGCCCGGTCGAACACGCTGCCGCGCCGGAGCGCCGACAGCACGCCCACCGACACTCCGACCAGCACCCAGATCACCGCCGCGCCCACGACCAGCGACAGCGTGACCGGGATGCGGTCGATCAGCTGGTCCATGACGCTGGTGTTGGTGCGGAACGAGTAGCCCAGGCACGGGGCCGGGCACTCGATCACGGTGGTGCCGGTGTCGTACTCGTCGCCGGCGACGATGGCCTTGACGAACCGGCCGTACTGGATCGGCACCGGGTCGTCGAACCCGAACCGCTCCTTGATGGCCTGGACCGTCTCCGGCGTCGGGGACTTGCCCGCGAAGCGGGAGGCCAGATCGTCGCTCGAGACCCCGGCCGCCTTCGGCAGCAGGAAGAAGATGCCGAAGGTGACCATGCTGATGATGACCAGCAGCGCCACCGCTCCGATGAGGCGGCGAACCAGGAATGCGATCACTGCGCTCGGCCTGGACGGCCGGCCGGGGATCACCCGGCCGGCCGCCCGTGGCCTTCACCTGCCTTCTAGCGAATCGGAGGGGAGACCGGACTACTTGGCCACGCCGAGGGTGGAGTAGTTGTACATGCCGAAGCCCTCGTGCAGGAACACGTTCGTCAGGCTGCTCGGCCGGAACAGCAGCGAGCGGGCGTAGACGTTCGGCAGGATCGCGGCCTCCGAGCGGATGCGGTCGTCGATCTGGTTGTAGATCTTGGCCCGCTGTGCGGGGTCCTCGACCTTCAGCGACTGGTCCCACAGGTCGTTGATCTGCTTGTCGTCCAGCTCGGACGGGTTGGCGTTGCCGCTCGGCACGATGGCGTCGCCGTCGGAGATCGCCTGCAGGTACCCGTAGCCGGTCGGCCAGTCGGCGTGCCAGCCGTAGGTGCCCAGGCCGATCTTCTCCTTGGCGACGAAGGACGGCGAGCCGAACTGGTCGTTGGTGTAGGTGCTGGCCGGGTAGCCCTTGAGGTTCAGCTTGATGCCGACCAGGGACAGCGACTGCTGCAGGGCCTCGGCGGTGGCCTTCTCCTTGGGGCGGTCGCTGCGGTAGACCATGGTGGTGCTGAAGCCGTTGGGCTGACCGCACCGCTGGAGGGCGGCCTTGGCCTGGTTCACGTCGCCCTTGTAGCCGATCTGCGCCTTGGTGAAGTGGTCGGTGCCCTTCTCGCGACCCTCGATGTCCGGCGGCTGGACCGACGTCGCCATGTCGCCACCGACCGCACCGCCGTAGGCCCGCCACATGGCGTCACGGTCGGCGGCCCACACGATGGCCCGGCGGCACTCCACGTTCGGGATGTTCTTGACGTTGATCGGGATGTACCAGGCGAACCCGCCGGGCGGGTTGTCGGAGGAGTTCTTCAGCGCCGGGTCCTGCAGGATCTGGCTGCGGGCGTTCTCCTGCACACCGGTACCCGCCAGGTCCACGTGGATCTGGCCCTTGAGGAGCTGGTTGTCCAGTTCCTGGGCCTCCAGCCCGGCGATCACCTCGATCTTGGCGGGCAACTGCTTGCGGTTCGGGTCGGTCGTGGCGTCCCAGTGGGGGTTGGGAACCATCGCGCCGCCCTTGCCGGGCTGGTAGTTGCCCTCCCACTTGAACGGGCCGGAGGAGAACGGCCGCAGGCCGTACCGCTCGCCCTGGTCCTTGGCCGCCGGGACGGGGGCCGTCTGACCGCTGAAGGTCACGACCTCGTTGAACTCGGCGAACGGCTCCTTGAGCTTGAAGACGACGGTGTAGTCGTCCGGGGTCTCGACGCCCTTGAAGTTGTCGAGGTTCTTGTCCTTGAAGGGACCCTCGTAGCCCTCGGCGTCCAGCATCTGGGAGAAGTAGGAGGGGCCGTTGCGCAGCACGCCGCGGTCGAAGGTCCGGGCCACCGCGTACTTGATGTCGGCGGCCTTGATCTCCGTGCCGTCCTCGTACTTGAGGCCCTTGCGGAGCTTGTACGTCCAGGTCTTGTTGCCGTCGCTCGCCACGCCCAGCGCCTCGGCGATGTCGGGCGCCGGCTTCAGCGACTCGTCGCCCGGCTTGGCGGGATAGGTCAGCAACTGACGGGAGTACAGCCGGGTGAAGTTGTTCGACCAGGCGTAGTACATGTTGCCGGGGTCGGTGGAGTCGATGTCGCTGCTGATCGCCATCCGCAGCGTGCCGCCCTTGGTGTCGGACGGGTTGTGGATCTTGTCGACGGCGCCGTTGAAGACACCCCCGCCGTTGCCGTCCCCGCCGTCGTCGTCACCGCCGCCGCAGGCGGCCAGCCCGAGGCTCAGGGCGACCGCGCCGGCCGCCGTGAGGGTCAGGAACCGTGGACTTCTCATGATGCCCTTTCGCTCATTACTCGTTGTTCTCAGGCGTCCGTCAGCGCGCCCGCGGGTCGAGGGCGTCCCGCAGACCGTCGCCGAACAGGTTGAAGGCCATGACCGTGACGAAGATCGCCAGACCGGGCACGACGACGAAGTGGGGGGCGATGCGGTACGTGCCGATGGCGTCGGCGAGCATGCTGCCCCAGGCGGGGGTGGGCGGGCTGATCCCCACGCCCAGGAAGGAGAGGGCCGCCTCGAAGAGGATGTTGGTCGGGATCAGCAGGGTGCTGTACACCAGGATCGGCGCGACCAGGTTGGGCAGGATCTCCCGAACGATGATGTAGGGCGCGCGCGCCCCCATGCTGCGGGCCGCGTCGACGAACTCGCGTTCGCGCAGGGACAGCGTCTGCCCCCGCACGATCCGGCCGATGTACGGCCAACTGAAGAACCCGATGATGAACACCAGCACCGCCATCCGCAGGCCGTTGCCCTCCAGGCCCCACTTCTCGTTGGGGATGACGCCGACCACGGCGATGGCGAACAGCAGCAGCGGGAACGCCAGGAAGACGTCCATCGCCCGAGCGATCAGGGAGTCCACCCAGCCGCCGAAGTATCCGGCGATCACGCCGAGGGTGGTGCCGATCAGCACCGCGACCAGGGTGGCCAGGAAGCCGATGAGCAGCGACACGCGAGCGCCGTAGACGATACGGCTGAACAGGTCGCGCCCGTTGCCGGGTTCGAGCCCGAACAGGAAGTCGCCGCTCATCCCGCCCAGCGGCTTGGTCGGGGCGCCGAGCGTGGGGTCGATGAACTCCTGGTGGAAGTCGTTGGGGGGATGCCCGAGCAGTTTGACCACCAGCGGCGCGGCGGCCGCGAACACGATCAGCAGGATGATCACCACACCGCCGGCGATGGCGACCTTGTCGCGCCGCAGGCGCAGCAGGGCGATCCGGCCCAGCGAGCGGCCCTCGATGGCCTTCTTGCCGACCCCCGCGAGGACGGCCTCGGGTTGGGCCTCGCCCTCGGACCCGGACACCTCGATCGGTGCGGTCACGCTCCGTACCTCCCTGCACGTCGGCGGCGCTGCCGATGGGCGGGTGCCCGGAAAGGGGGTGCGTACACCCGTCGTTTCCCGGCTCCTGACAGCGGGTTTGCTGGAGGGAAACCTAGCTCTCCAGCGATGAGAGTCCATCGTGAAGCCGAGAGCCGCCAGTACCCGTGTCCGACTTGTGATCTCGTCGTCATCTAGGGCACATGCGACCCGAACAACCTGATAGGACAAAGCGCCCAGATATTACGTGCAGGTAGACAGTAGGTGCCAACCGGAAACCGGCGTACAACGGGAAGCTTTACCGTACCGAGTCCTACTCGATACCGATCATCCGTGACTCATGGCCGTCAGACGAAGATCCTCAGGGGTCCGTACGAGGTGATCACTGAATGCCACGACGGCGGAGGATCTCCTCGATCTCGGCCAGATCGGGGTCTCCGGGGGTGCCGGCGGGGGGCTCCACGGCCCGCGGCCGACGTGCGCGCCCGGCGCCGCCGGCGCTCCCGGCCGACTCTGCGCGGCCCTTGCGGCCGCGTCCGCGCGAGGTCTCGTCGCCCACCTCGCCGCGGCCGCCCTCGCCGCCCTCGACCTGGCGGCGCAGCATGACGCCGGACACCATGTAGAGCACCACGGCCAGGCCCGCCAGGGCGACACCGGCCCACTTGGCGGGGCTGAACACCAGGTCGGTGACGAACTCGGTGACGCCGGTCAGGGTCGCCGCCAACGGCACCGCCGACCAGGCGGCGCCGCGCATGCCGGAGGCGATGCCGCGGCGCTTGGCCACGCCGTAGCTGGCGACCAGCCCGAGCAGCGTGACCCCGAAGCTGATCATGAAGAGCACCGCGTCGCTCATGCCGGATCCCCACCTTCGATTCCCGCGCCGGTGTACGTGCCGCGTCCTGCCATCGTCACACGTTCACAGGGAGAGACTTCTCCTCCGGGCGGACGGTTCCCGTTCCGCGCGGTTCATCCTGTGGCGGGAGCGCGCCCCTAGGGGAAGAGGCCCCGGAGCATGGGGAGATCGACGTTCCGCAACGATTCGACAACGATACGTCCCGGTGCGGGAGGTACCGGGACGACGTGCGGGACCGCCACGGTGACGCAGCCCGCCGCCTCGGCCGCCGCCACCCCGGTCGGGGAGTCCTCCAGCGCCGCGCAGCGGTCCGGCGGGACGCCCAGCCCGGAGGCGGCCGTCAGATAGGGCTCGGGGTCGGGCTTGAGGTGGGCGACCTCGTCACCGGCCACGGTGAGCGTGAAGAGGTCGCGGCCGACGCCGTCCAGGACGGCGTCGATGAGGCGGCGGTGGCTGTTGGACACCAGCGCCGTCGGCAGCCCGGCGTCGCGCACCGCCGTGAGCAGCTCCTTGGCCCCCGGCATGAACGGGGCGGACGAGGACAGGCGCTCGGCCATGCCGTCCAGCATCCGTTCCGCGACCTCGTCGGGCGAGGCCACCGGACCTGCCAGCGACAGCATGTAGGCGACGGCCCGGTGCAGCGAGCCGCCGACGAGCCTCTCCTGGTGCTCGGGCCCCCAGGCGCCGCCCAGCCAGGCCATCACCTCGGTCTCGACCTCGAGCCACATCTCCTCGGAGTCGATCAGCAGGCCGTCCATGTCGAACAGGACGGCCCGCGGACCCGTCTCGCCCCCCACGCGCTCCCTCTCGATGCGTCAGACGTTGAAGTACTTGGCCTCGGGGTGGTGGACGATCAGGGCGTCGGTGGCCTGCTCGGGGACGAGCTGGAACTCCTCCGACAGCGTGACCCCGACCCGCTCCGGCTCCAGCAGCCGCACCACGGTGGCGCGGTTCTCCAGGTCGGGGCAGGCGGGGTAGCCGAACGAGAAGCGCGCGCCCCGGTAGCCGAGCTTGAAGAAGTCCTCGATGCCGTCGGGGTCCTCCCCGCCGAACCCGATCTCCGAGCGGACCCGGGTGTGCCAGTACTCGGCGAGGGCCTCGGTGAGCTGGACCGACAGCCCGTGCAGCTCCAGGTAGTCGCGGTAGGCGTTCTTGGCGAACAGCTCGGCCGTGGCCTCCGACACCCGGGAGCCGACCGTGACGAGCTGGAGGGCGACCACGTCGACCTCCCCCGACTCGCGGGGCCGGAAGAAGTCGGCCAGGCACAGGTGCCGGTCGCGACGCTGCCGGGGGAAGGTGATGCGCTCGCGCTCCGAGCCGTCCTCGTGGAGGATCACCAGGTCGTCGCCCTCGCTGACGGCCGGGAAGTACCCGTAGACGACGGCGGCCTCGATGAGCCCCTCGGACTGCATGCGGTCGAGCCACATGCGCATCCTGGGCCGCCCCTCGGTCTCGACCAGCTCCTCGTAGGTGGGCCCGTCGGCGCCCCGGGACCCCTTGAGGCCCCACTGCCCCATGAAGGTGGCCCGCTCGTCCAGGAAGGACGTGTAGTCGGCCATGGGGATGCCCTTGACGATCCGGTCGCCCCAGAACGGCGGTGCGGGGATCTTGTTGTCGGTGGCGACGTCGGAGCGGGACGGCATCTCCTCGGGCTCGGTGACCTTGAGGGTGGCGCCGGTCTTGACCCGCCGCTGCCGCAGCGGCGGCAGGGTGGCCCCCTCGACGCCGCGCTTGACCGCCATGAACGCGTCCATCAGCCGCAGGCCCTCGAAGGCGTCCCTGGCGTAGCGCACCTCGCCGTCGTACAGCTCGGCGAGGTCCTGCTCGACGTAGGCGCGGGTGAGGGCCGCCCCGCCCAGCAGCACCGGCCACTGGTCGGCCAGGCCCCGGGAGTTGAGCTCCTCCAGGTTCTCCTTCATGATCACCGTGGACTTGACCAGCAGCCCGGACATGCCGATGACGTCGGCGCGGTTCTCCTTGGCGGCCTCGAGGATCGCCGACATCGGCTGCTTGATGCCGATGTTGACGACCTCGTAGCCGTTGTTGGACAGGATGATGTCGACGAGGTTCTTGCCGATGTCGTGGACGTCGCCCTTGACGGTGGCCAGCACGATGCGGCCCTTGCCGCCGTCGTCCGCCTTCTCCATGTGGGGCTCGAGGTGGGCGACGGCGGTCTTCATCACCTCGGCGCTCTGCAGCACGAACGGGAGCTGCATCTGCCCGGAGCCGAACAGCTCGCCGACGGTCTTCATGCCGTCCAGCAGCACGTCGTTGATGATCTCCAGGGCGGGGCGCTCGGCGAGGCCCTCGTCGAGGTCGTCGCCGAGGCCGTTCAGCTCGCCGTCGATGATGCGGCGCTTGAGCCGCTCCCACAGCGGCAGCCCGGCCAGCTCGGCGGCGCGGCCCGCCTTGAGGGCCTTGGTGTCGACGCCCTCGAACAGCTCCATGAAGCGGTGCAGCGGGTCGTAGCCCTCGGACCGCCGGTCGTAGATCAGGTCGAGGGCGACCTTGCGCTGCTCCTCGGGGAGCCGGGCCGTGGGCAGGATCTTGGAGGCGTGCACGATGGCCGAGTCCAGCCCGGCGTCGGCGCACTCGGCGAGGAACACCGAGTTCAGCACGATCCGGGCGGCCGGGTTGAGGCCGAAGGACACGTTGGACAGGCCCAGTGTGGTCTGCACGGCCGGGTACCGGCGCTTGAGCCCGCGGATGGCCTCGATGGTCTCCAGGGCGTCGCGGCGCGACTCCTCGGTGCCGGTGCCGATGGTGAACGTGAGGGTGTCGACGATGATGTCCTCGACCCGCATGCCCCACTTGCCGGTGAGCTCCTCGATCATCCGGGAGGCGACGCGCACCTTCCAGTCGGCGGTGCGGGCCTGGCCCTCCTCGTCGATGCACATCACCACGATGGCGGCGCCGTGCTCGCGGACGACCGGCATCAGCCGGGCCAGCTTGGAGTCGGGTCCGTCGCCGTCCTCGAAGCTGACGGAGTTGACCACCGCCCGGCCGCCGATCATCTCCAGCCCGGCCTCGACCACCGGGGTCTCCGTGGAGTCCAGCACGATCGGCAGGGTGGAGGCGGTGGCGAACCGGAAGGCCAGCTCCTTCATGTCGGCCACGCCGTCGCGGCCCACGTAGTCGACGCACAGGTCGATCATGTGGGCGCCGTCGCGGGCCTGGTCGCGGGCGATCCGCACGCAGTCGTCCCAGCGGCCCTCCAGCATGGCCTCGCGGAACGCCTTGGAGCCGTTGGCGTTGGTGCGCTCCCCGATGGCCAGGTAGGAGGTGTCCTGCCGGAACGGGACGTGCTGGTAGAGGGAGGCGGCGCCGGCCTCGGGGCGGGGGCGGCGGACCGCCACCGCACGGCCGCCGACGCGTTCGACGACCTGCCGCAGGTGCTCGGGGGTGGTGCCGCAGCAGCCGCCGACCAGCGACATGCCGTAGTCGCGGGTGAAGGTCTCGTGGGCGTCGGCCAACTCGCCGGGCGTCAGCGGGTAGTAGGCCCCGTCGGAGCTGAGCTGGGGCAGCCCGGCGTTGGGCATGCAGGAGAGCCCGATGCGGGCGTGCCGGGCCAGGTAGCGCAGGTGCTCGCTCATCTCGGCCGGGCCGGTGGCGCAGTTGAGGCCGATCAGGTCGAGGTCGAGCGGCTCCAGCGCGGTCAGCGCGGCGCCGATCTCCGAGCCCATCAGCATGGCGCCGTTCTGCTCGATGGTGACCTGGGCGATCAGCACCGTGTCGGCGCCGGCGGCGGCGATGGCCCGCTTGGCGCCGGCCAGGGCGGCCTTGGCCTGGAGCAGGTCCTGACAGGTCTCCACCAGCAGGGCGTGGGCCCCGCCGGCGATCAGGCCCGCGGCGTTGCGCTGGTAGGCGTCGCGCAGGACGGCGTAGGGGACGTGACCCAGGGTGGGCAGCTTGGTGCCGGGGCCGATCGAGCCGATCACCCAGCGGGGCCGCTCGGGGGTCGAGTACGCGTCGGTCACCTCGCGGGCGATCCGGGCGCCCGCCTCCGAGAGCTCCTCGACGCGCTCGGTGATGTCGTACTCGCCGAGGTTGCCGAGGTTGGCGCCGAAGGTGTTGGTCTCGACGCAATCGACGCCGACGTCGAGGTAGGCCGCGTGCACGGCGCGGACGATGTCGGGCCGCGTGACGTTGAGGATCTCGTTGCAGCCCTCGTGGCCCTCGAAGTCGTCCAGGGTCGGATCCTGGGCCTGGAGCATCGTCCCCATCGCGCCGTCGGCCACGACGACTCGTTCACGAAGGGCCTGGCGTAGCGACTGTGGGGTTGCACTCATAGCAGGCCACTCTATCCGGACGTGGACGGCGGAGCCGAAGGAGATCCCACCACAACGCGTGACGAACGGCGTTCGGGCCGATAACGTGCCCATCCGGTAACTACTCTCCGGTAAGGAGCGGTGATGGGCTCGTACAGCACCATTCTCGTCGGCACCGACGGATCGAACTCCTCGTTCCGCGCGGTGGACAAGGCGGCCGGTCTCGCGGCGGACACCGGAGCCACGCTCGTCCTCGCCACCGCGTACCACCCGATGAGCGAGAAGCAGCGGCAGAACGCCTCGGATCGACTGGGCGACCTGGCCTACAAGGTCCAGGGGTCGACTCCGGCCGAGGACGCATTGCGGGCCGCCCGGGCGCGGGCGGTGGCCGCGGGGGCCAAGGACATCGTGGAGGTCGCGGTGGAGGGCGACGCGGTGGACGTCCTGGCCAAGGTCGCCAAGGAGAAGGCGGCGGACCTGGTGGTGGTCGGCAACCGCGGGCTCAACAGCCTGGCCGGGCGCCTCCTCGGCTCGGTGCCGGCCAACCTGTCCCACCGGTCACCGTGCGACGTCCTGATCGTGCACACCGTGGGCAGGTGAGGCGAGGCCCGGCCTCCGGACGGCGGCGTACGCCGTGAAGGGGGCCGGGGCCCGGCCGCAGGACGTAGGGTGGACGTCAGACGATCATGGGTATCCGATCATGAGCGCGTCCCGGCCCCCCGAGACCCGGGAACAACGGCGCGCTCCGTGACGCTGTACCTAGGTCGGAAGGAGGCAGCGGGGTGGTCGAGTTCGAGAACGTGCCCGGCCTGGTCGACCCTGTCCTGGTCGCCGCCTTTGAGGGCTGGAACGACGCCGGCGAGGCGGCCAGCGGGGTCATCGGGCATCTGGAGTCGGCCTGGGGCGCGGTCCCGGTGACGGAGCTGGATCCGGAGGACTACTACGACTTCCAGGTGACCCGCCCGGTGGTCGAGCTGACCGACGACGGCGAGCGGAGCATCGCCTGGCCGACCACGCGCATCTCGTGGGCCCGCCCCCCGGGAGCGGCCCGTGACGTGGTGCTGGTCCGCGGCATCGAGCCCAACATGCGCTGGCGGTCGTTCTGCGCCGAGCTGATCGGCGTGATGGACCGGCTCGGCGTGAGCACCGCCGTCCTCATCGGCGCGCTGCTGGCGGACGCGCCGCACACCCGCCCCGTGCCGGTGAGCGGCACCGCCTCCGGCGACGGGGTGTCGGGCGCCCTGCACCTGGAGCCCGGCCGGTACGAGCCGAGCCGCTACGAGGGCCCGACCGGCATCCTGGGCGTGCTCCAGGACGCCTGCGACAAGGCGGACGTCGACACGGTGTCGCTGTGGGCGTCGGTGCCGCACTACGTGGCGCAGCCCCCGTCCCCCAAGGCCACCCTGGCGCTGCTGCGCCGGGTCGAGGACCTGCTCGGGCTGACCGTCCCCTTGGGCGAACTGCCGGAGGAGGCGCGCGCCTGGGAGCACGGGGTGAACGAGCTGGCCGAGCAGGACACCGAGGTCGCCGAGTACGTGCGCTCGCTGGAGGAGCAGAAGGACGCCGCCGACCTGCCGGAGGCCAGCGGCGACGCCATCGCCCGCGAGTTCGAGCGCTATCTGCGCGGCCGGGAGACCGGCTAGCCGATGGGCTAGGGTGGGGGCCGGCGGGTGGATCACCCGTCGGCCCTTTCCCGTCGATGGCCCGCGCACGCCGCGAAGTGCGCCACGATGTCGAATCTCCCGGTGTCGAATCTCCCGGTGTCGAACCGAAGGGGCGTGACCGCCCCGGCGCGTTGAGCGCCTCCGGGGCCCGTACGGCGGCCCCCTCCCCCGCGATCCGCGTCCGCCCCCGTCGTGAGCTGCGCCGCGAGCGTCGGAACCGGGCGCACTCCTGCTGGGACCATCTGATCGCCGCGCCCCTGTGGCCCCTGCACGGCGCCAATCTCGGCACCCTCCTGCGCACGTGCGACGCCGTCGGCGCGTGCCTGGCGGTGCCGCGCCTGCCCTGGGTGCCGGAGGCCCTGCGCAGGGGCAACACGCTGCGCCGTCCCGCCTGCGTCCACTGGACGGGCGACCCCGTCCGCTGGCTGGAACGCCACCGAGCCGAGGGCGCCCGGGTCGTCGGGGTCGAACTGGCCGAGGACGCGGTGCGTCTCGCCGATCTGCCGACCGCCCGTACCCGCACGGTGATGGTCCTGGGGCACGAGCAGCAGGGGATCCCGGCGGACGCCCTGGACCTGTTGGACGCGGCCGTGGAGATCCCCATGGTCGGCACGGGGCACAGCCTGAACGTCGCCGTGGCCGGTTCGCTGGTGCTCTACAAGCTGGCGGGACTGCTGTAGGGGGCCGAAGTCGCGTGATTGCGACGCCCCGGGCGGTGGCATATCTCAGGGCGGGGCGTCGCGATCATGAGCGGTCGCACGACGCCCGCTCGTCTTCGTCGGGGCATCGCGCTGGGGGCACGCATGACCGAACACCGACACGCGGCGCGGCGTGTCCGGCACGGACCGCGACCGGGGCGGTGGGGCGCCGTCCCGGTCGCGCTGGTCCTGTGCTGCGGGACGGCGGGCTGCGGCGGGGACGACGGCGCGGCGGGCCCCGGCGGGAC
The DNA here is from genome assembly GCF_003386555.1 of Thermomonospora umbrina. GTDB lineage: Bacteria > Actinomycetota > Actinomycetes > Streptosporangiales > Streptosporangiaceae > Thermomonospora > Thermomonospora umbrina. The sequence continues at coordinate 7,147,937 of NZ_QTTT01000001.1, forward strand.
CCTCAGGGTGGTGGGGTCCGCCGACCCCGACCACGTCGACACGGCCGGCGGCTACTCGACGATCAGCAGCATCCTGAGCCGCCAGTACGCCCGCACGCTGTTCGGCTTCAAGGCGAGCAACGACTTCGACGAGGCCATCGAGGTGCGGGCGGACGTGGCCGCGGCGGTCCCGACCCGGCAGAACGGCGGCATCAGCGAGGACCGTCGGACGTACACGATCAGGCTCCGCCCGGGAGTGCGGTGGAACACGCGGCCGCCGCGCGAGGTGACGGCCGAGGACTTCGTCCGGGGCATCAAGCGGCTGTGCAACCCGGCGCAGCCGTCCGGGGCCATCTCGTACTACACGGCGACCATCCAGGGCATGGAGGCCTACTGCGAGGGCTACGAGAAGGTCGACGGCAAGAACGCCCGGGCGATGGCCGATTACCAGAACCGGCACCACGTGTCCGGGCTGACCGCCCAGGACGCCAGGACGCTGGTGGTGCGGCTCACCCGGCCCGCCAACGACTTCACCAACATCCTGGCCATGCAGTTCGCCGCCGCCGCGCCCCGGGAGTACGACCGGTACATCCCCGACAGCCCCGAGTTCCGCCGCAACACCGTGTCCGACGGCCCGTACCAGATCACCGCGTACACGGCGAACAAGGAGTTCGTGCTCGACCGCAACCCGGTCTGGCGGGCCGCCACCGACCCGCTGCGCGCCCGATACCCGGCACGGATCCAGATCACCCTCGGGCAGGACTCGCCGGAGACCGTCCAGCAGATGATGGAGGTGGGCAGCGCCGACCTGGCCTGGGACCAGCCGGTGCCGACCTCGCGCATCCAGGGGCTCAGGTCGCACCGGGACTTCAGGATCATGAAGGGCTCGTCGCTGAACCCGTACCTGGTGTTCAACCTGCTCAGCCCCAACAACGGCCGGGCGTTGGCGAAGGTGGAGGTGCGCCGCGCGATCCAGTACGCGATCGACAAGACGGCGCTGGTGAAGATCTACGGCGGCCGGTCCGTGAGCCAGGTGCTCGACCAGGTCATCGCGCCCGGCAGCGTCGGCCACCGACCGTTCGACCTCTACCCGACACCCGAGGACGGCGGCGACCCGGCCCGCTGCCGGCGGATGCTGGCCGCCGCCGGGCACCCGACGGGGCTGCGGCTGCGGTTCCCGTACCGCACGCAGAGCAACCACCCGAAGGTCGCCCAGTCGGTGCAGGCCAACCTCAAGGCGTGCGGCATCGACGCCACCATCACCCCCGACACCAACGGCAACTTCTACGGCAAGACGCTGGTCACCCCCGCCGAGGCCCGGGAGGGCAAGTGGGACATCGCCGCGCCCGGCTGGGTGCCGGACTGGTACGGCAACAACGGGCGGACGACGATCGTGCCGCTGTTCGACGGGCGCACCTACGGCCCGAACTCCACGGACTACGGCGGATACGACAGCCCGGTGGTCAACGGGCTGATCGACCGGGCGCTGGCGGCGCGGACGCAGGCCGAGGCGGCCGGGTTCTGGGCCCGCGCCGACCGGAGGATCATGGAGGACGCGGCGATCGTGCCGTTCCTCAACCAGAACTACCCGATCTTCCACTCCGCGCGGGTGGAGAACGCGCTGTACCTGCCGCAGTTCCAGGGTTACGACTTCAACCAGATCAGGCTGACCTGAGGCGCGCATGAGCCTTCTCGAGGTCAGGGATCTGAGGGTGTCGTTCCGCACCCCGGACGGTGTGGTGCGGGCGGTCCGCGGGCTGTCGTTCGACGTGGACGCGGGGCGCACGCTCGGCATCGTGGGCGAGTCGGGGTCCGGCAAGAGCGTCAGCGCCCAGACGCTGCTGCGGCTGACACCCGGCGCCCGGGTGAGCGGGTCGGCCCGGTACCAGGGACGCGACCTGCTGCGGATGCCGGAGGAGGACCTGCGCCGGATCCGCGGTGCCGAGATCGCGATGATCTTCCAGGACCCGCTGTCGAGCCTGCATCCGCTGTACCGGGTGGGTCGGCAGATCGAGGAGGTGATCAGGGCGCACGAGCCCGCGGTCTCCGGGGCGCGGGCCCGCAGGCGCGCGGTGGAGATGCTGGGGCTGGTCGGCATCCCGGAGCCGGACCGGCGGGCCGACGACTACCCCCACCAGTTCTCCGGCGGGATGCGGCAGCGCGCGATGATCGCCATGGCGCTGTCCCTGGAACCCCGGCTGATCATCGCCGACGAGCCCACCACCGCGCTGGACGCCACCGTGCGGGCCCAGATCCTGGACCTGATGACGCGGCTGCAACGCGAGTTCGGCACCGCCCTCATCATGATCACCCACGATCTGGGGGTCATCGCCGACCTGGCCGACGAGGTGCTGGTGATGTACGCGGGAAAGCCCGCCGAGCACGCCGGGCGGCGGGCCGTCCTCCGCCGCCAGCACCATCCGTACACCAAGGGCCTGCTGGAGTCGGTGCCGCGCGCCGGGCGCGGTCGGGCACGGCTGCGGCCGATCCCCGGGCAGCCGCCCAGCCTGCTCGACGTCCCTCCCGCCTGCCCGTTCCACCCGCGCTGCGCGTACGTGATGGACCGCTGCCGCGTGGAGGAGCCGCCGATGCGTCCGATCCCTCCCGCGGAGCCCGGCGACGAGCCGACCGGGCACGGGTCGGCCTGTTGGCTTCCCGTGGAGGCGCTCGGCCGCGACCCGTGGGCCGAGCGGCTGCGCGAGGAGGCGATGGCGCGGGGCCGGGCCGGGTGTCGGGACGGGGACGGCGGTGAGGGGCGGTGAACGACGTCCTGGTGCGTCTGGAGAACGTCACCAAGCACTTCCCCCTCAGGCACGGGGTCGTGTTCAAGAAGGAGGTCGCCCGGGTCCGCGCGGTCGACGGCGTCGACCTGGAGATCCGGCGGGGCGAGACCCTGGGGGTGGTGGGCGAGAGCGGCTGCGGCAAGTCGACCCTGGCCCGCTGCATCACGGCGCTGCAGCCGGTCACCGACGGGCGGGTCCTCTTCGACGGCACCGACGTCACCCGGCTGTCGTCCGCCGGGCTGAAGGAGTTCCGCCGCCAGGTACAGATGATCTTCCAGGACCCGTACAGCTCGCTGAACCCGCGCCGCCGGGTGGGCTCGATCATCGGGGACCCGTTCGACATCCACGGGATCGCCGACGGCGCCGAACGGCGGCGTCGGGTCCAGGAGCTGATGGAGCTCGTGGGGCTGAACCCCGAGCACTACAACCGGTTCCCCGCCGAGTTCTCCGGCGGCCAGCGGCAGCGGATCGGGGTGGCCCGGGCGCTGGCGCTGCGCCCCCGGCTGATCGTGTGCGACGAGCCGGTCTCGGCGCTGGACGTGTCGATCCAGGCGCAGATCATCAACCTGCTGGACGACCTGCAGCGGGAGCTGGGGCTGACCTACCTGTTCATCGCGCACGACCTGGCGGTGGTCCGATACGTCAGCGACCGGGTCGCGGTGATGTACCTGGGGAAGATCGTGGAGTCGGCGCCGGCGGAGGAGCTGTACACCCGTCCCCGGCATCCCTACACCGCCGCGCTGCTGTCGGCGGAGTCGGTGCCCGACCCCGACGAGACCGTACGGCGCGAGCGGGTCGTCCTCACCGGGGACGTGCCGTCGTCGATCCACCCGCCGAAGGCGTGCCGGTTCCATCCCCGCTGTCCCAAGGCCCAGCGGCGGTGCGTGCAGGAGCCGCCGGGGCTGCTGGTGCGCGGGTCCGATCCGGACGATCACGTGACGCGCTGCCACTTCCCGGTGGAGGAGACCGACGACCTGGCGCACGAGCACGCCTCGATCAGGCAGGTCTCCACCGACCCGGCGCTGCCGGAGGTCGAGCGGTGAGCAGCTACTCCGAGTTGGAGGCCGAGGTCGTCCCGGCCGGGGCCCGCGTCGAGGGGCGCACCCCGGTCCAGCTCGCCTGGGCGCGGTTCCGCCGGGACCGGACGGCGATGATCTCCGTGGCGGTGCTGCTGCTGGTCGTCGTGTTCGCGGCGGCGGCCCCGCTGCTGGCGGCGGTGACCGGCCATCCGTACGACACCACGTATCCGAAGACGGGGCTCGACATCGATGGGATGCCGGTCGGGCCGGGCCGCGAGTTCTGGCTCGGCACCGACCAGTTGGGGCGGGACGTGCTCGTCCGGGCGGCCTACGGGGCGCGGATCTCGCTGCTGGTGGGGCTCGCCGCGACCGCGGTGGCCACGCTGCTGGGGGTCGCGGTGGGCGTGGTCGCGGGGTACACCGGCGGTGCGGTGGACACGGCGCTGGCGCGGTTCATGGACATCACCCTCGCGCTGCCCTACCTGCTGGTGGCGATCGTGCTGGCCTCGACGTTCCAGGTCACGGCGCTCGGCGGGAGCCTGGCGCTGACCGTGCTGGTGATCGCGTTCTTCTCGTTCGCGGCGATGGGCCGGATCCTGCGGGGGCAGGTGCTGGCGATGCGGGAGAAGGAGTTCATCGAGGCGGCCCGCTCCCTGGGCGCCGGGCCGCTGCGGATCATGCGGGTGGACATCCTGCCGAACCTGGTGGCGCCGGTGGTGGTGCTGGCGTCGCTGCTGATCCCCACGGCCATCGTGTTCGAGTCGACGCTGTCGTTCCTGGGGGCCGGGGTGCGTCCGCCGATGCCGAGCTGGGGCAGCATCCTCGGCGAGAACAGCGACGTGTTCCGGACGGCGTGGTGGCTGCTGGCGGTGCCGGGCGTCCTGCTGCTGGTCACGACCCTGTCGTTCAACCTGCTCGGCGACGGTGTGCGGGACGCCGTCGACCCCCGCGCCGACCGGATCGCGCCCGCCCGCGGCGGCGCGGCGCTCGAGGACGACGAGGGGTAGCGATGCTGCGGTACGTCGTCCGACGGCTGGCGTTCGCCGTGCTGGTGCTGTGGCTGGTGTCGACCGCCGTGTTCGCGCTGCTGCGGATCTCGCCGGTGCCGGTGGAACGGGTGATCGGCGGGCCGCGCGCCACCACCGAGACGCTGGACCAGATCCGGCACAACCTGGGCCTCGACCAGCCGGTGCCGGTGCAGTACTGGGCCTTCCTGCGACGGCTCCTCCGGGGCGACCTGGGGTACTCCTACGTCAACAGCACGCCGGTCACCGAGCTCATCGGCGATCGGCTGCCCACCACCGTGTGGCTGGTGCTGGGGGCGGCGGTGATCTGGTTCGTCGGCGGGGTGCTGCTCGGGGTGCTGAGCGCCACCCGGGTCCGCAGCCGGGTGGACCGGGCCGTCACGGTGTTCGTGCTGGTCGGGCTGAGCACGCCGCCGTTCGTGATGGCGCTGGTGCTGCTGGACGTGTTCTCGACCCGGCTCGGGGAGATGGGGTTCCGCTTCTTCGAGGCGGGCCCGCCCCTGCAGGAGCACTTCCTGCAGCGGATGATCCTGCCCTGGATCGGGCTGGCCTTCCTGATGGTGGCCGCCTACACCCGGCTCACCCGGGGCGCGATGCTGGACGTGCTGGGCGAGGACTACATCCGCACCGCGCGGGCCGGGGGGCTGACCGAGCGGCGGGTCGTCTACGGGCACGGGCTGCGCTCGGCGCTGACCCCGGTCGTGACCCAGTTCGGCATCGACATCGGCGTGCTGATGGGCTCCACCATCGTCACCGAGAAGGTCTTCGGGCTCCAGGGCGTGGGCCAGCTCGTCTACCAGTCGATCGTCACCGGGGACACCCCGGTGGTCATCGGGGTCACGCTGCTGGTGGCGTTCTTCGTGGTCCTCGCGAACGTGCTGGTGGACGTGGCGTACTCGTTGCTGGACCCGCGGGTCCGGCTGGTCTGAGGCGGTCGGGTGTCAGAGGGCGACGCCCAGCAGGGCGTCGGCCAGCACGCGGATCTGCCCGGGGGCGGTCGTGTCGGCCCCGCCCGTGCCGGCGAGGGCCTGTTCGGCCCAGCGGTCGATCGCCACCAGCGCGGCGGGGGCGTCCAGGTCGTGGGCCAGGTGACGGCGCACCTCGGCGGCCACCGCGGCGGCCGGGGGCCCGGCGGGCAGCCGGACCGCGGCGCGCCAGCGGGCGAGCCGGCCGGCGGCGCCCTCCAGGTCCTCGGGGGTCCACTCCCAGTCGGAGTGGTAGTGGTGGCCGAGCAGCGCCAGCCGGATGGCCATCGGGTCGACGCCGTCGGCCCGCAGCCTGGACACGAACACCAGGTTGCCGCGCGACTTGGACATCTTCTCGCAGTCGAGGGCGACCATCCCGGCGTGCACGTACGCCTTGGCGTGCGGGCGCTCCCCGGTGGCCACCTGGGCGTGCGAGGCCCCCATCTCGTGGTGCGGGAACGCCAGGTCGGAGCCGCCGCCCTCGACGTCGAAGCCCATGCCCAGGTGGTGCACGGAGATCGCCGAGCACTCCACGTGCCACCCGGGACGGCCCCGGCCGAACGGGGAGTCCCAGCCGGGCTCCCCGGGGCGCTGCGCGAGCCACAGCAGCGCGTCGAGGGGGTCCTTCTTGCCGCGGCGGTCGGGGTCGCCGCCGCGCTCGGCGAACAGCGGCGTCATCTCCTCACGGGTCAGCCGGCTGACCCCTCCGAACGCCGGGTCGCTGTCGATCGGGAAGTACAGATCGCCGTCGACCTCGTAGACGGCCCCCCGCGCCCGCAGCTCCTCGATAATCTCCACGATCAGCGGGATCGACTCGACCGCGCCCACGTAGTGGTCGGGCGGCAGGACCCGCAGCGCCGTCATGTCGTCGCGGAACAGCGCGATCTCCCGGTCGGCCAGGTCCCGCCAGTCCATGCCGGTCTCCCGGGCACGTTCCAGCAGCGGGTCGTCGACGTCGGTGGCGTTCTGCACGTAGTGGACCGCGTGCCCGCCGTCCCGCCACACCCGGTTGGCCAGGTCGAACGCCAGGTAGGTCGCGGCGTGCCCGAGGTGGGTGGCGTCGTAGGGGGTGATCCCGCACACGTACATCCGCGCGGTCGGACCGGGCCGGGTCGGCCGCACCGCGCCGCTGCCCGTGTCGTTCAGGTGCAGGGGAAGCGTGGATTCGGAGAGCCCGGCAGCGGGCAGGCTGGGTACCTCGGGGGCGGGCCACGATCGCATGCCTGAAGCTTATCCGTGCACCGGATTCGACTCGAAGGGGCCTGTTTTCACGCCTCGGGGCCGGGGAGCACCGTCGTCCAGGCCCCGGGGTCCCCGGGGGCGGCGGTGAAGTCGTAGCGCGCGCCCCGTTCCGCGAGCCCGATGAGGCTGACCGAGGACGTGCCCCAGACCCGTCCGCCCTCGAAGTCGCGGGTCAGCACGAGGGCCCGGCGATCGGCGCGGTCGAGACCGCCGCCGTCGAGCAGCGGCAGCCACGCGCCCCACGCCTCGGCGGCGCCGCCCGTGCGCGGCTCCGGACGACGGGCGGCGGCCAGAAGTGGACGGAAGTGCGCGATCCGCGCCGCCATCTGCGCGCCGCCCTCCCGCTCCTCGGGGGTCCGCCCCGGCTCCTGCGTCACGCCCTCCAGCCCGGTGTTGACGATCATGTGCAGGCCCGGTCCCAGCTCCCGCTCGGCGAACCCCGCGCCGTCCCAGCTCCACAGCCGGACGCCGCCGGGCTCGGCGCACACCAGGTGGAACGGGTCGAAGCGCGCCGGATCGAGGCCGTCGAGCCCGCCGGTCTCGGCGGCGAGGAGCGGCAGTTCGCCGCGTGAGGCGCGGCCGTGCTCGGGGGCCGGTCGGCCGTGGCCGTTCAGGACGCAGGCCGCCCGAGGCGGCCCGGATCCGCCGTCGCGCACCGCCAGCCAGGTGCCGCCGGCCTGCAGGTCCCGGCCGCCCACCAGCGCCGGCCGGTCGGGCCAGTGCGCTGCGGGAGGTTGCCAGGGTCGCTCGGCGAACTCGTCGCGGACCCCGGCCAGGAGCACGGGAAAGGGGGACAAGGGGTCGACACTGACCACAGCCGTACACATGGCCGTTATTGGATCATTTCGCCCTCGGGTCGCTCAGAGCGGGGGCCATGGTACGGCCGGCCAGTCCTCGGGCGGGTACGGGTGGACGCGGTGCTTGAGCATCAGGTCCACCCGACGCCGGGTGGCCTCGACCTCCTCGGCGGTGAGCAGCCCGCCGAGCCGCTCCAGCAGCGGGCCGCCGAGCAGCGCCGACCGGACCCGCTGCAGCGCCTCGACCGCCTCGTCGGTGAGCCTCTTGCCGCGCCACTGCCACAGCACCGTCCGCAGCTTGTAGTCCACCGAGAACGTCACGCCGTGGTCGCAGCCGTAGACGTGCCCGGGGCGGCCGTCGGAACCCGGGGGCAGCAGATGCCCGATCTTGCGGTCGGCGTTGTTGATGGCCGCGTCGAAGACGGCCATCCGGCGGATCGCGGCGTCGTCCGAGCGGGACAGCGTCACCAGGTCCACGTCGGGGTCGGGCTCCACCCAGAGCTGCACCATGCCCATGCCGTAGGGGCCGTCGCGGTGCACGGTCGGGGGGACGATGTGCCATCCCATGGCCTCGGACACCAGGTAGGCGGCGACCTCGCGGGCGGCCAGCGTGCCGTCCGGGAAGTCCCACAGGGGCCGCTCCCCCGCGACGGGCTTGTACACGCAGGAGGCGCGCAGACCGTCCAGCTCGATCGAGCAGTACAGGGTGGCGTTGGACGCCTGCACGAGGCGGCCCTCGACGGACAGCCGGCCGTCGGTGAGGAGGCGCTCGGCGGTCTCGGTGTCGGCCGGGTCGACCGTGCCGTCGCCGGGCGGGACCGCCGGGCGGTCCGGGGAGGGCCGGCTCATGGGGTCCCCGTCCCCGCGGGCGCGGGCGGCATCCGGTGAGGTCGCATGTCAGCCCAGATGGCCGTTCTGCCGGGGGCAGACGTGCCCGGCGGCGTTCAGCGGCAGGCCGCACAGCGGGCAGGGCGGCCGTCCCGCCGAGACCACCTTCAGCGCCCGCTCGGCGAACGCGCGGGCCCGGCCGGCGGTGATCCGCACCCGCAGCACCACCATGGGGGGCTCGTCGTCGCCGGGCTCGGGGATCGGGGACTCCGCCTCCTCGTCGGCGGTGACCTCCTGGGCCTCGATGATCACCCGCTCGTCCTCGGGGTCCCAGGCCAGCGCCATGGTGCCGACCCGGAACTCCTCCTCCACCGGCTGGTCGAGCGGCCCGTCGTCCTGCAGCTCGGCGGGTGCGACCGCGGGCACGGCGCCGCCGCTGCGCCGCAGCACCTCGTCCAGCAGCTCCTCCAGGCGCTCGGCGAGCATGGTGACCTGGAACTTCTCCAGCCCGACGCTGGTGACCCGGCGGCCGTCGCGGGCCTGCAGGTAGAAGGCCCGGTCGCCCGGCTGCCCGACGGCGCCGGCGACGAACCTGTCCGGCATGTCATACGAGATGACGGGCACGGGAGACCTCCCCCCTCGGGGTCCGGTGAGTCCGGATGCTACGGCGACGAGACGACTTCACGGAGACGACCTTACGCGCCACCGCCCACCGGTGCGTCGCCCTCTCCCCCGGCGGGCGCGCCGGGCCCGGGCAGCAGGCCGGACACGCCGCCGCCGGTGTCGTTCAGCCGCACGACGAAGGGGCGCAGCTCGGTGTAGCGGATCACCGTCAGCGAGGCGGGATCCACCTGAATGCGCTGGAACTGGTCCAGGTGCAGGCCGAGCGCGTCGGCGACGACGGCCTTGATGATGTCGCCGTGGCTGCACACCAGATAGGTGGCCTCGGGGCCAGCCTCGGCGGCGATCCGGGCGTTCCAGTCCCGCACCGCCGCGACCGCCCGATGCTGGGCGGCGGCCATCGCCTCGCCCTCCCGGCCGGGGAACGTCACGGCGCTGGGGTGGGCCTGGACGACCCGCCACAGCGGCTCCTCCGCGAGCTCCTTGAGGGGCCGTCCGGTCCAGTCGCCGTACCGGACCTCGCCGAAGCGCTCGTCCGGCCGGATCCCGCCGGGCGGGGGCGCGGCGCGGCCGGGGGCGGAGACGACGGCCCCGGCGGTCTCCAGACAGCGGTCCAGCGGGCTGGAGACGACGGCGGCCAGCGGAACGGGGGCGAGGCGCTCGCCGAGGGCGGAGGCCTGGGCGCGGCCCCGCCCGTCCAGGGACAGTCCGGGGGTCCAGCCCGCCAGGACGGGGCCGGTCAGCTCGGTGAGGCCGTGCCGCACCAGCAGAAGCGTGATCACGCCCCGACTCTACGAGACGGTCGTGGACGCGGGACGGGTGGAAAGGGGGGAGAATGGCGCGTTGTGATCGTCAACAAGGCCATCTACCGCGAAGGACGGCGGGAGGACATCGACGGCGACATCAGCGACGCCGTCGACGCCGCCCGCGACCAGGGCCGGTGCTTCGTGTGGATCGGGATGCACGAACCCACCGCCGAGGAGTTCGCCCTCGTCTCCGACGAGCTGATGCTGCACCCGTTGGCGGTCGAGGACGCCGTCCACGCCCACCAGCGGCCCAAGCTCGAACGCTACGACGACACGCTGTTCGTGGTGCTCAAGACCCTGGAGTACCGGGACGCGACCTCCGACATCGAGGTCGGGGAGATCATGCTGTTCGTCGGCGCCGACTTCGTGGTGTCCGTCCGCCACGGCACGGCCAACCCGCTGGCGCCGGTGCGACGCCGGCTGGACTCCGACGGCGAGCTGATGGGGTTCGGGCCGACCTCCGTGCTGTACGCGGTCCTGGACGAGGTGGTCGACCACTACGGGCAGGTGGCGCACGAGGTCGAGGTCGACATCATCGAGCTGGAACGGGGCGTCTTCGCGCCGGAGGGTCCCGACGTCATCGCCGACATCTACTCCCTCAAGCGCGAGGTGCTGGAGTTCCGCTCCGCCGAGGACCCGCTGATCCCGGTGCTGCAGGAGATCGTCCGGGGGAAGTTCCCCGAGTGCCGCGGCACCCTGGAGTACTTCCGCGACGTCCTCGACCACCTGCTGCGGGTGGACCAGCAGGTGGACGCGCACAACGAGCTGCTCACCAGCGTGCTCAGCGCGCATCTGGCGCTGCTCGGCAAACAGCAGAACGAGGACATGCGGAAGATCTCGTCCTGGGCGGCGATCATCGCGGTGCCGACCGCCATCGCCGGGATCTACGGGATGAACTTCGACCACATGCCGGAGCTGAAGTGGCGGATCGGCTATCCCCTGGTCATCTGCGTCATGGTGAGCGCCTGCATCCTGGTCTACCGCAGACTCCGCAAGAGCGGCTGGCTCTGACGCCGGGTCCCGGACTCAGGTGGCGGAGATGGCGCCTGCGGCCAGCAGGCCCAGGATGACGGCGCCGAGCGCCACCCGGTAGTAGACGAACACCATGACGGAGTGCCGCACCAGGAACTTCAGCAGCCAGGCGATCGAGGCGTAGCCGACGACGAACGACACCACCGTGGCCACCACCGTCGGGCCGACCTCCAGGCCGCCGTCGCCGACGTGCCGCATCTCGAACGCCCCCGACAGCACCACCGCGGGGACCGACAGCAGGAACGAGTAGCGGGCGGCGGCCTCGCGGGTGTAGCCGAGGAACAGCGCCCCGGTCATCGTCGAGCCCGACCGCGAGGAGCCGGGGATCAGCGACAGGCATTGGAAGCCCCCGATGATCAGGCCGTCCTTCAGGGTGAGGTCGTCGACCTCGCGCCGCCCTCGCCCGGCCCACTCGGCGACCATCAGCAGCAGGCCCATGACGATCAGCGAGGTGGCGTTGATCCACAGGTTCCGCGCCGGGTCCTCGATGAAGTCGCTGAACACCAGCCCCACCACCCCGATCGGGACGGTGCCGAGCCCGATGTACCAGCCCATCCGGGCGTCCTGCCGGCGACGCAGCGCGGGGGTCCACAGGCTGCGCGTCCAGGTGACCGCGATCCTGGCCAGATCGCGCCAGAAGTAGATGATCACCGCGGCCATGGTGCCGAGCTGGATCACGGCGGTGAACGCCGCGCCGGGGTCCTCCCAGCCGAGGAACTCGGGCACGAAGAGGAGATGGCCGGAGCTGGAGACCGGCAGGAACTCGGTGAGGCCCTGCACGATGCCGAGCACGGTCGCTTCCACGACGTTCACGGACGCCGACCCTCCTCATGGTCACGGTCGGGAGTCGAACGACCCCGCTCCGCAGCGTAGTGCGCACCCGACGGACCGCCGCGCACCGGCATGTCGCGGCGTCGCGGGGAGACACCGGAGGTTCCCGGCACGGCCTCGGGTCCGGCGACCGATAACCTGCGCATCTATGGAACAGCGTCACCTCGGGCGGAGCGGGCTCCTCGTCTCGCGGCTGGGGCTCGGCACGATGACCTGGGGACAGGAGACGTCCCCCGACGAGGCGGCGGCGCAGCTCGCCGGCTTCGTCGACGCCGGGGGCACCCTGGTGGACACCGCCGACGTCTACGGCGACGGCGACAGCGAACGGGTCCTGGGGCGGCTGCTGCGGGACCTGGTGCCCCGCGACGACCTCGTGGTGGGCACCAAGTCGGCCATCCGCCCCAACGGCCGCTACGACGCCTCCCGGCGGCACCTGCTGACCGCGCTGGACGCCTCCCTGGACCGGCTGGGGCTCGAGCACGTGGACCTGTGGCAGTTGCACGTGTACGACCCGATGACGCCGTTGGAGGAGACCCTGGCGGCCCTGGACGAGGCGGTCGCGTCGGGGCGCACCCGGTACGTGGGGGTGTCCAACTACGCCGGCTGGCAGTTGGCCAAGGCCGCCGCCTGGCAGCGCGCCTGGCCCGGCCGGGCGCCGATCGTGTCCACCCAGATGGAGTACTCGCTGCTGCACCGGGAGATCGAGCGGGAGGTCGTCCCGGCCGCCGAGGACGCCGAGGTCGGCGTGCTGCCCTGGTCGCCGCTGGGCCGAGGCGTGCTGACCGGCAAGTACCGCACCGGCATCCCCGCCGACTCCCGCGCCGCCACCACCCGGTACGCCGAGTTCGTCCGGCCCTACCTGGGCGAGCAGAGCCGGCTCATCGTCGAGTCGGTGTCCACCGCCGCCGAGGGGCTGGGCGTCTCGCCCCTGGCGGTGGCCCTGTCGTGGGTGCGGGACCGGCCCGGGGTCGTGGCCCCGATCGTCGGCGCCCGCACACCGTCCCAGCTCCTCGGGATCCTGCAGACCGAGGACGTCACCCTGCCCGCCGAGATCCGTGATGCCCTCGATGACATCTCCGACGTCTGACCCCGCCCTGGACCCCGGCCTGGCCGAGCTGTTCTCCTCGGCCGGCGTGCCCGGGGCGTACGCCCGCCGCGCCGCCGACCGGCTCGGGGACCGGGCCGCCGACCTGCTGCGCGAGGACCCGTGGCGGCTGCTGCGGGTGCCCGGCGTGCGCCCCGAGCAGGCCGACCACTTCGCCCGCCGGGTGCTGGAGGGGCGGGGTGGGCCCCCGATACCCGACGACCTCCGCCGGGGCCGCGCGTTCGTGGTCCACGTGCTCACCGAGGCGGCCCGGCAGGGGCACACCGTGATGACGCCGCAGGGCGTGCTGGCGGCGCTGGGCGCGTTGCGGGTCCCGGAGCCGGAGCGGGCGATCGAGGCGGCGCTGGACGAGGCCGACGTGGTCGCCCTGTGGGAGGAGCCCGCGTTCGACGACGCCGAGCCTGAGGGGGTGGACGAGCCGCCGGAGCCGGAGGAGTCGCTGGGCCTGGCCCGGTACGCGCTTCCGGAGGAGGAGGCGGCGGAGGGCCTGCGGCGGCTGACCGCGACCGCCGAGCCGCTGCTGCCCCGCGACACCCTCCGGTCGCTGCGCGACGGGCTGCCCGAAGACCGGCAACTCGCCCTCACCGCGGCGGCCGGCACGGGCGTGAGCGTCCTGCACGGGGCCCCGGACGACGTGGAGCGGACCGCCGTCCTGATCGCCCGGGGTCTGGCCTCCGAAGGCGTTCAGGCCGTGGTCGTCACCGGCACGGCCGCGTCCGCGCGGGCGATGGACTCCGCGCGGGGCCTGTTCGAGGCGCTGGAGGGCGAGTGCCCGCCGGGGACCGCCGCCGGCGTCGTGGCGTTCGGGCGGGGCGAGCAGCGACCGCTGGAGGCGCGGCTGGTCGTCGTGCCCGACGCCGGCTCGCTGGACGTGGAGACGGCGGCGGCGTTGGTCGAGGCGTGCGCCGACGGCACTCATCTGGTGCTGGGCGGCGACCCGGCGGCCCTGCCGCCCACGGGTCCGGGGCGCGTGCTGGCGGACCTGGCCGCGTCGGACACGGTCCCGGTGATCGAGCTGGAGCCGGGCGACGGGGACGGGCCGGCGGCGGCGTTCACGGCGGCCGTGCGCCGGGGCGAGCTGATCGCGGTCGAGGCCCCGGGCCGCGAGGTCGTGGTCGTGCCCGCCGGGGACGACCGGGAGGCCGTGCACCGCGCCGTCCAGCTCGTCACCGACTCCATCCCCCGCGCGCTGGGCATCCCGGTCGACGACGTCCAGGTCGTGACGCCGACGGCGGGCGGGCACGCGGGCGCGACGGCCCTCAACGCCGCCCTCAAGGCCCGGCTGAACCCGGGGCCGGGGGCCTGCGGGGGCTTCGACACAGGCGACCGCGTGATCGTCGCGGTGCCCGTGGGCCGCGCGGCGGCGGGCGAGACCGGGACCGTCGTCGCGGCCTCCGCCGAGGGTCTGGAGGTGGCGTTCGGTCCCGGCGCGGAGCCGATCGCCGTTCCGGCGGCGCTGGCGAGCCGGCTGCGGCACGGGTGGGCGGCCACCGTGGGCCAGGCCCGGGGCACCCGTCGACCGGCGGTCGTCGCGGTGTTCCCCGAGGAGTCGGCGGCGGCGCTGTCACGGCCGCTGGCGGTGACCGCCTTCGGTCTCGCCCGACGTCATCTGTCGGTGGTCCACTCCGCCGGGCCGGCCCTCGCGCGGGCGGTGCGGGAAGAGGTTGTCACTCCACGCGACACTCGGCTGGGCCGTCTGCTCAATCCATGAAAAGCCTGTGACACAGGGGTTTACGGTCATGGCCGCATAGGGGAGCATGGCCCCGACAACGGCATTATTGGACCGTCTGTCAACTGGGGCCGTGGCGGAGGAAATGCGATGGAGCAGACCGGCGTGCGGCGGATCGGGAAGCAGACCGGCAGGGCGTCGACGGTCGTGTCGGCCGGCGCCGTCGCCCTGGTGCTCATGGGGGGCCCGGCGTCCGCCGCGACGGCGGCGTCGTCCCGCCCCTGCCCGTTGCCCACCAGCCCGGCCGACACCTTGAGATACCTGCGGTGCAAGCTGGGCAACCTCGGCGACCGCGACCGGCCGCGCGCCGACCCCAAGCCCAGGACGAAGCCGAAGCCCAGGGCGGCCTCCCCCGCCAAGCCCCGGTCGTCCAACGTGGGCAAGCCCCGCAAGCCCCGCGACGACGCCCCGGGCAAGCGCCCCAAGAAGCCCCGTCGCGGGCCCGCCGACGCCGGCCTGCGACCGTACAATCCGGCCCCCGTCGGCGAGGTCCCGGTGTTCAACGGGGCGCTGCCGGCACCGCAGGTCGTCCACGGCGCGCAGGTCCCGATCGGCGGACCCATGCTCGGCGACACCCGCCTGATCACTCCCGTGGCCGCCCGGGAGCCCGAGCAGGACCACACCGCCTGGGTGGCCTTCGCGGCGGGCGCCGCGGGCGTGGTGGGCGCGATGAACATCGGCGTCCTGGCCCGCCGGGCGCGGCGGCGCGGCGATTCCTGAGCCCGCCTCGACGCGCGAGGGCCCCGCACCCCTTCGATGGGATGCGGGGCCCTCGCGCGAAGGGGGCCCGTCAGGCGCCGACCGCGTGGACGCCGCCGTCCACGTGCACGATCTCCCCGGTGGTCGCCGGGAACCAGTCCGACAGCAGCGCGACGCACGCCTTGGCCGCGGGCTCCGGGTCGGCGACGTCCCAGCCCAGCGGGGCGTGCTTGGGCCACATGTCGCTCATCTCGTGGAACCCCGGGATGCTCTTGGCCGCCATGGTGCCCAGCGGCCCGGCGGCGACCAGGTTGACCCGCACGCCCTGGGGCCCCAGGTACTTGGCGAGGTAGCGGGCGGCCGACTCCAGGCCCGCCTTGGCCACGCCCATCCAGTCGTAGACCGGCCACGCCTTGGTGGCGTCGAAGTCCAGGCCGACCACGGACCCGCCGTCCTTCATCAGCGGCAGGCACGCCGTGGTGAGGGACTTCAGCGAGTACGTGGAGATGTGGACCGCGGTGGCGACGTCCTCCCACGGGGTGTCGAGGAAGTTGCCGCCGAGCGCGGTCTCGGGGGCGAACCCGATCGCGTGCACCACGCCGTCGAGGCCGTCCATGTGCTCGCGGACCCTGTCGGCGAGGCCGGCGAGGTGGTCGTCGTCGGTCACGTTCAGCTCGATGACGGGCGGCGGGTCGCCCGCCAGGCCGGACGGCAGCCGCCGGGCGATCCGCTCGGTGAGGGTCGGGCGCGGGTAGGCGGTCAGGACCACCTGCGCGCCCTCCTGCTGGGCGAGCCGCGCCACGTGGAAGGCGATCGAGGCGTCGGTGAGCACGCCGGTCACCAGGATCCGCTTGCCTTCGAGGATGCCCATGTCAGTGCCCCATTCCCAGGCCGCCGTCGACCGGGATCACGGCCCCGGTGATGTAGGAGGCGTCGTCGCCGGCCAGGAAGCGCACCGCGCGGGCGACCTCTTCTGGGGCGGCGATCCGGCCCAGCGGGATCAGCGACTTGATCACCTCGTGCCGGTCCTCGCCCAGCGCCGCGGTCATGTCGGTGTCGACGAAGCCGGGCGCGACCACGTTCACGGTGATGTTGCGCGAGCCCAGCTCGCGGGCCAGGGACCGGGCGAAGCCCACCATCCCGGCCTTGGAGGCGGCGTAGTTGGCCTGCCCCGCCGAGCCCATCATCCCCACCACCGAGGACACCAGCACGATGCGGCCCCGACGCTTGCGCATCATCTGCTTGGAGGCCCGCTTGGCGACCCGGAACGCGCCGGTGAGGTTGGTGTCCAGGACGGAGGTGAAGTCCTCCTCGCTCATGATCGCCAGGAGCGTGTCGCGGGTGACGCCGGCGTTGGCGACCAGCACCTCCACCGGCCCCTGCTCGGCCTCCACCTTGCCGAAGGCGGTGTCGACGTCCTCGGCGCTGGTGACGTCGCATCGGACGCCGAACAGGCCCTCGGGCGGCTCGCCGGAGCGGTACGTGACGGCCACCGCGTCGCCCGCCGCGGCCAACTCCCGGGCGATCGCCAGGCCGATCCCGCGGTTGCCCCCGGTCACGAGGACGGACCGACTCATCTCATAACCTCCAGGATCACGGCGCGCACGGGCGTGTCCCGTACGGGATCCGTACGTCAGCGTCCGAGCGTAGTGGCGTGGCGGCCGCAGGTGAGATGTGGCATACCGACAAGATCCCTCATGTGCCTTTGTACGCCCGGTAGGTTCGGGCAAGTGCACCAGATCGACACTTCCTTCACCGCGCTGCCGCTGCGCGCGCTGGCCGACGCGGCGCTGACCCGCGCCCGGGAGCTGGGCGCCGCGCACGCCGACTTCCGCCTCGAACGCATCCGCAGCCAGACGCTGCGGCTCTACGACGGCAACCTGCAGACCGCCCTCGACTCCGACGACCTGGGACTGTCGGTCCGGGTCGTCAAGGACGGCACGTGGGGGTTCGCCGCAGGAGTGGACCTGACCCCCGAGGGGGCCGCCCGGGTGGCCGAGCAGGCGATCCGGGTGGCCGCCGTCGCCGCGCCGGTCAACCGGGAGCCGATCGAGTTGGCGCCCGAGCCCGTCCACGGTGAGCGGACCTGGGTGTCGTCGTACGAGATCGACCCGTTCGACGTCGCCACCACCGACAAGGTCGGGCTGCTGGCGGACTGGAGCGGGCGGCTGCTGGGCGACGGGCGCGTCGACCACGTCGAGTCGACGCTCCTGCAGGTCAAGGAGAACAAGTTCTACGCCGACCTGGCCGGGACGGTGACCACCCAGCAGCGGATCCGGCTGCACCCGGTGGTGGAGGCCATGGCGGCGGCCGACGGCCTGTTCGACACCATGCGGACGCTGGCCCCGCCGGCCGGGCGCGGGTACGAGTGGCTGACCGGCGACGCCTGGGACTGGGACACCGAGCTGGCCGCGCTGCCGGGGCTGCTGGCGGAGAAGCTGGCCGCGCCCTCGGTCGAGGCGGGCGCCTACGACGTGGTCATCGACCCCTCCAACCTGTGGCTGACGATCCACGAGTCCATCGGGCACGCCACCGAGCTGGACCGGGCGCTGGGCTACGAGGCCGCCTACGCGGGCACCTCGTTCGCCACCCCCGACAAGCTGGGCTCGCTGCAGTACGGGTCGCCGGTGATGAACGTGACCGGGGACCGCGTCGCCGAGCACGGGCTCGCCACCATCGGCTACGACGACGAGGGCGTGCGGACCCGCGAGTTCGACATCGTCACCGACGGGGTGTTCACCGGCTACCAGCTCGACCGGCGCAGCGCCCGGCTCACCGGGCAGGACCGTTCGAACGGCTGCGCGTTCGCCGACTCCTCCTCCAGCATGCCGCTGCAGCGGATGGCCAACGTGTCGCTGCGGCCCGCGCCGGACGGGCCGTCGACCGAGGAGCTGATCGCCGGCGTCGACCGGGGGCTGTTCATCCTGGGCGACAAGAGCTGGTCGATCGACATGCAGCGGCACAACTTCCAGTTCACCGGGCAGCGCTTCTTCCGGATCGAGGGCGGCCGGCTGGCCGGGCAGGTCCGGGACGCGGCGTACCAGGCCACCACCACCGACTTCTGGAACTCCATGGAGGCGGTCGGCGGCCCGCAGACGTACGTGCTGGGCGGCGCGTTCAACTGCGGCAAGGGCCAGCCGGGGCAGGTCGCCCCGGTGAGCCACGGCTGCCCGTCGGCGCTGTTCCGCGGCGTCAACATCCTCAACGCGGTGAAGGAGGCCGGTCAGTGACCCCGCAGGAGAGTGTGGAGAGGGCGCTGAGGTCGTCGCGCGCCGACGACTGCGTGGTGATCGCGGAGGAGTCGAGCACGGCGAACCTGCGGTGGGCGGGCAACACGCTGACCACCAACGGGGTCACCCGGTCCCGACGGCTCACGGTGATCGCGATGCGGCGGGTCGGCGACGGGGTGGCGGCCGGGGCGGTCTCCCGCGCCGGGGTCCGCCCCGACGAGATCGAGGACCTGGTGCGCGAGGCCGAGCGGGTCGCCGCTGGCAACGCCGCCGCCGAGGACGCCGCGCCGCTGCCGGGCCCCGGCGCCGACGCCGGGACGGGCGGGCCCTGGGACGCGCCGCCCGCCGAGACGGAGATCGGGGTGTTCTCCTCGCTCGCCCCGGCGCTCGGGGAGGCGTTCGGCGAGGCGGAGGCCGCGGGCCGCCGCCTGTACGGCTTCGCCAACCACATGGTCACCTCGACCTACCTGGGGACGTCCTCGGGGCTGCGGCTGCGGCACGACCAGCCCACCGGTCTGGTGGAGCTGAACGCCAAGCTGGCCGGGGCCTCCGGCGGCGGCTCGGCGTGGGGCGGGGTGAGCACCCGCGACTTCGCCGACGTGGACGTGACCGCGCTGGCCGCCGACCTGGCCCGCAGGCTGGAGTGGGGCCGCCGGCGGGTGGACCTGCCCGCCGGGCGGTACGAGACGCTGCTGCCCCCGAGCGCGGTGGCCGACCTGATGATCTACCTGTACTGGACGGCGGGCGCCCGCGA
The DNA here is from genome assembly GCF_003386555.1 of Thermomonospora umbrina. Taxonomy (GTDB): domain Bacteria; phylum Actinomycetota; class Actinomycetes; order Streptosporangiales; family Streptosporangiaceae; genus Thermomonospora; species Thermomonospora umbrina. The sequence continues at coordinate 7,167,382 of NZ_QTTT01000001.1, forward strand.
CGCACACGACGGCCGGACGGTCTTCAGCGCGCCGGGCGGCGGCACGCGGATCGGGGAGAAGCTCTCCGGCCTGCCGGTCACGCTGGCGAGCGACCCGGGCGCGGCGGGCCTGGAGTGCGCCCCGTTCGTGGTGGCGCACGCGTCGGGCCGGGACTCCTCGGTCTTCGACAACGGTCTGGCGGTGCCCGCGACCGAGTGGATCAGTGAGGGCACCCTCGCGGCGCTGACCCAGACCCGTCACTCGGCGGCGCTGACCGGGCTGCCGACGACCCCGGGCGCCGACAACCTGATCATGCGGGCGGACGGGGCCGGGGGGTCGCTGGCGGACATGGTGGCGCGCACCGAGCGCGGGCTGCTGTTGACCTGCCTGTGGTACATCCGCGAGGTGGACCCGCAGTCGCTGCTGCTGACCGGGCTCACCCGCGACGGCGTGTACCTCGTCGAGGACGGCGAGGTCGTCGGGGAGGTCAACAACTTCCGGTTCAACGAGAGCCCGGTGGACCTGCTGTCCCGGCTGACCGAGGCGGGCGCCTCCGAGCGGACCCTGCCCCGGGAGTGGTCGGACTGGTTCACCCGGACCTCGATGCCGCCGCTGCGGGTCGCCGACTTCAACATGTCGACGGTGAGCCGTGCGTCCTGAGCCCGGGTCCGGGGCGGGGGCTAGCCGTCCTCCAACCGGAAGCCGACCTTCAGGCCGACCTGGTAGTGCGCCACCTCGCCGTCCTCGATCTGGCCGCGGACCTCGGTCACCTCGAACCAGTCCAGGTGCCGGAGGGTCTGCGCGGCGCGCCTGATCCCGTTGGCGATGGCCTGCTCCACCCCCTCGGGCGAGGTGCCGACGATCTCGGTCACTCGATACGTGCGGTCGCTCATGTGCCCCTCCTGGTGTCGCCACCGACGTGGCGTGGGCCTACCGTGGATGTGTGAAGGTGATTCCGCGCAGACGCGCCGCCGTTTTCACGGTCACCGACGCCCCCGTGCCCATGTCCGAGGACATCGGGCACCGGCAGCGGCGGTATCTGGTGTCGATGGGGGTGCGGACGGCCTGTTTCGTGGCCGCCGTGCTCTCGGCGGTGCTGGGCGCCCCGGTGTGGGTGGCGGGGCTGCTGGTGGTCGGCGCGCTGGTCATGCCCTACGTCAGCGTCGTGATCGCCAACGGCGGGCGGGAGCCGCAGCCCAGGGCGCACTTCGAGGACGCTCAAAGGCCCGACCGGAAGGAGATTTCCGGACCGCCTCCGGAAATCGGCTCGTGACTTTTCCTTGACTAACGGTGGGGGGTTTCGGTGTACGATTTGTACCGGCGCTCTGGTCCCCCGTCGGGGCGCCCTTGCCGGTGTTCCGGGCCCCCGTCGGAACACCGATGATGCGACGCCGGGTGGGTTGCCCCCGTATCCACCCGGCGTCGCTTTCTCTTCTCTCCCGGGCGTGTCCGCCGCCTCGTCCATCCGGTGTCAGCCCCGGCTTCCCGAGCCGACCAGCTCCCTGATGTCGGGCGGCAGGCTCTCGCCGACCTTGGACGTGATCTTCCCCTGGGTGGCCTCGTTCACGACCTCCAGCACCGACCGGGCGAGGAAGCTCGCCTTCCGCTCGTCCACCCCGGCCCGGGCCGCGACGCGCACGATGAAGTCGCGCCGGCCGAACCGCTCGCCGGTGCCGAGGCCGCCGTAGACCTCGGTGCGGCGCAGATGCTCGCCGATCTCGTGCGGCAACTGCGCGGCGAGTTTGTCGGCGAGACCCTCCGGTACCCGTTCCCCGAGCGTCTCCAGGGTGGCCCGGCAGGCCCGTTCCGCCTCTCCGCGACTGGAGAGCCGCGCCCTGTTCTGCACGAGACCGATGAACTCGTCATGCTTCATGACGACCGCTCCCCTCCTTCGGGATCGTCCTCCGCAAGGGTCACGGTGTGCCCGCTCTCGCATCCCGCTAACACGCGTCGGGCGGCTAGTAGGGTGCGGACATGAGCGGTCGGAGTGGTTCGGAGCGGTCCCGGCTGCTGCTCGTGGACGGCCATTCGCTGGCCTACCGGGCGTTCTACGCGCTGCCGGTGGAGAACTTCAGCACCACGGGCGGCCAGCCGACGAACCTGGTGTACGGGTTCGCCTCGATGCTGGCCAACGCGCTGCGCGACGAGCGGCCGACCCATGTGGCGGTGGCCTTCGACGTCTCCCGGCGGACGTTCCGCACCGAGGCGTTCCCCGCGTACAAGGCGGGCCGCGCCAAGTCGCCGGAGGAGTTCGGCGGCCAGCTCGTGATCCTCGACGACCTGCTCGCCGCGATGAGCGTCCCGACGCTGCGCGTGCCGGGGTACGAGGCCGACGACGTGATCGCCACGTTGACCGCCCGGGCGCGGGCCGAGGACGGCGAGGTCCTGATCATCACCGGCGACCGGGACGTCTTCCAACTCGTCGACGACCACGTCACGGTGCTGTACTTCACCCGCACGGTCTCCGAGCCGGCCCGCTACACGCCCGAACGCGTTCAGGAGCGGTACGGCCTCACGCCCCGTCAGTACCCGGACTTCGCGGCGCTGCGCGGGGACCCGTCGGACAACCTGCCGAGCATCCCGGGCATCGGCGAGAAGACGGCCGCCAAGTGGATCCGCGAGTACGGGACGCTGGCCGCCCTCCTCGACCGGGCCGAGGAGGTTCCGGGCAAGGCCGGGGAGAGGCTGCGGGCCGCCCTCGACGTCGTCCGGCTCAACCGGCGGCTGACCGAGCTGGTCCGCGACGTCGACCTGCCGGACGGCATGGGCGACCTGGAGGGGCTGCGGCGCGCGCCCTACGACCTGCCCGCGTTCACGACGCTGCTGGACGACCTGGAGTTCCGCAACCCGAGCCTGCGCGAACGGCTCTTCGCGGCCGACCCCGGCGGCGGCCGGGAGCCCGCCGCCGAGGGTCCGGTGGTGCGGATCCGGGGCTCCGAGCTGGAGCCCGGCACTCTGGGGGGCTGGCTCGCGGGCCCGGCCGGCGACCGTCCCGTGGGCCTGGTCACCGTGCACGCGTGGGCGCGCGGCGCCGGACGGATCACGCACGTGGGCCTGGCGACCGGCGACGGCTTCGCGACCGCGTTCGAGGTCGCGCGGCTCACCGAGGCGGACGAGCGTGTGTTCGCGCACTGGCTGGCCGACCCGGAGGCCGCCAAGGTGGTCGACGACGCCAAGGCGCTGCTGCGGGTGTCCGCCGAGCACGCATGGGAGGTCCGGGGCGTCGCGGGCGACACCGCCATGGCGGCCTACCTGCTGCGCCCCGGTCTGGCGGCGTACTCGCTGGACGACCTGGCGGGCCGCTACCTGGGGCGTCGACCGCCGAGTCCCGACGGCCCGGGCTGGGCGTCGGCGCTGATGGTCCGGGCGCGCATGGTGCTGGACCTGGAGGCCACCCTCGGCCCACGGCTCGCCGACACCGGCATGGGCCCGCTGCTCGCCACGGTCGAACTGCCGCTGGCCGGGTTGCTGGCCCGGATGGAGCGCGCCGGGGTCAACGTCGACCGGGCGATGCTGGGCGCGCTGGAGAACCGGTTCGCCGACGGGATGCGGGAGGTCGCCGACGAGGCCGCGCGGGTCGCCGGACGGCCGTTCAACCCGGGGTCCACCAAGCAGCTCCAGCAGGTGCTGTTCGAGGACCTCGGGCTGCCCCGCACCAAGAAGATCAAGTCCGGTCACTCCACCGACGCCGACGCGCTGGCCTGGCTGGCGGAGCGGACCGACAACCCGCTCCCCCGGATCCTGCTGCGGCACCGCGACCTGGCCCGCCTGCACATGACGGTGGCCGGGCTGCTCCGGGAGCTGGGCGCCGACGGCCGCGTCCACAGCACGTTCCAGCAGACGGTGGCGGCGACCGGTCGGCTGACGTCCACCGAGCCGAACCTCCAGGTGATCCCGATCCGCACGACCGAGGGGCGGCTGATCCGGCGGGCGTTCGTGCCGGGCGAGGGGTACGCGTCCCTGATGACGGCCGACTACAGCCAGCTCGAACTGCGGGTGATGGCCCATCTGTCGCGGGACCCGATGCTGCTGGAGGCGTTCGCGTCCGGCGAGGACCTGCACACCACGATGGCGGCGCAGGTCTTCGGGGTGGCGCCGGCGGCCGTGGACGCGCAGATGCGCCGCCGGATCAAGGCCATGTCCTACGGGTTGGCCTACGGGCTGTCGGCGTTCGGGCTGGCCAAGCAGCTCGGCGTGCCCGTCGAGGAGGCCAGGCCGCTGATGGACGCCTACTTCGAGCGGTTCGGCGGGGTCCGCGACTTCCTCGCGCGGATCGTGGACGAGGCCCGCGAGCGCGGCCACACCGAGACCCTCCTCGGCCGACGACGCCACCTGCCCGCGCTGACCAGCGATCATCACCAGCGGCGACAGACCGCCGAGCGGATGGCGCTGAACGCCCCCGTCCAGGGGTCGGCCGCCGACCTGGTCAAGCTGGCGATGCTCCGGGTCGACGAGGCCCTGCGCGAGGCCGGTCTCCGCAGCCGCCTGCTGCTCCAGGTGCACGACGAGCTGGTCCTGGAGATCGCCCCCGGCGAGGAGGCCGCCGCGCGCGAGCTGGTGCGCGACCGGATGACCACGGCCCATCCGCTGGTCGTGCCGCTGGAGGTGGCCGTCGGCAGCGGCGGCGACTGGGACGCCGCCGCGCACTGACCCGACCCGGCGCCTTGACGTTTTAGATCACGGAATGCCGATGATGTCGTCCACCGCGCGGACCCGCAGCTCCTCCAGCAGCCGGGACTGGGCCGCCGCCCGGTCCAGCAACGCGTCCAGCCGGGCCCCGTCGAGCCTGCGCTCGCGTTCGGCGAGCCTGCGCAACGTCCGCCAGCACGCCGCCTTGCCCTCCACGCCCAGCATCATCGCCTCCAGCTCGATCACCGAGCTCAGCGGGGAACGGCGCACCAGCCGGCCGTTCGGCTTGAGCCGCCCCAGCAGCTCCGCCGCCCAGCCCAGGACCAGCTTGGCCCGCCGCACCGGGACGCCCAGCGAGCCCATCACGTTCATCAGGGCCCGGCGGTCCTCGGCGATCTCGGTGGTCAGCCTCGCCAGCTCGGGAGCGGCCGGGGTCCCCTGGTGCGCGCCCGTGATGCGCCGGATGAGCCGGGCCCCGACGGTCGCCCCGGCCAGATGGTCGTTCAGGTAGATGCCCAGCAGCGCCGGTTCGCCGAGCAGGCCCGTGGTGTCCCGCCGCCTCAGATGACGCGTCGTCATGTCCCCTCCCCCTGTCACACGCCCTGGAAGGTCACATCCCACCGGGAGGGGCGTTCATGCATGCCGTGCGACGGAACGCCACACTGGTGCGGTGACTGAATCCGGACTCGACCACCCCGCCGACGACCTGATCTGCTCGGCCAAGGGCTGCCGCGCCGACGCCGTATGGGCGCTCCGCTGGAACAACCCGAAGATCCACGACCCCGAGCGGCGCAAGATCTGGTTGGCCTGCGACGAGCACCGCGAGAGCCTGTCGGCGTTCCTGGGCCGTCGGGACTTCCTGCGCGACGTGGTGCCCGTGACCGAGGTGACGGGGGGGTCCTGATCAGCGGGCCTCCCCGACCGGGCGCTCCTCCCAGCCCTGGGCCAGCTCGGTGATGCGGGCGGCGGCGTCGCGGGCGGCGTCGCCCCGGCCCACCGCCAGGCCGAGCAGGTAGGCGGTCAGCGGCGCGGCCGGGCGGGCGACCCCGTGGGCGACGTCGCGCGCCAGGTCGAGCACCAGGTCCCGGTCGAGTCGGTCGCGGTCCAGGCCCAGCTCCAAGCAGACCGCCTCGATCCAATCCTCCAGCATCCGTTCCTCCGCGATGGTGTGCGCACGACTCGGCTGTCACGATCCCGCCTCGCTTCCACCTTGCACCCTCGACGCTCCCCCGCGCGCGAACGGCGTTCCCGTGTTCAGTCCGCGACGGTCAGGCGGGCGGGGCGTCCGAGGAACGCGCCGACACCCGCGACCTCGGCCGCGAGGCCGGACGCCACGGCGTCCGACAGCGGCTCGAACGGCTCCACGGCGAGGTCCGCGCGCCCGGGCGAACGGCGGATCCGCCAGGTCCCGGCCGCGAGGCCGTCCACCAGCAGCACCGACCGGATCACCCCGCCCCCCGGATGGACGCGCGTCCGGTGGACGGTGGGGACGGCGTGGTCCCTGGTCCGCCAGCCGAGCAGGTACTCGTCGAATCCCGGCAGCAGCCGCACGATCGGCTCGGCGTCCGACTCTCCGTGGTCGCGTTCCGCGGCGGTGTCGCTCCACGCACGTCGGATCTCGCCGGGCGGCAGGCCCGACCATGCGGCCAGATCCCGTGGCTCCGCGGGGTCGTGGGCCGCGCGGTAGCGCGCGACCAGCGTCCGCAGGGCCCGTTCACGGTCCGGCGCCTCGACGGGCGGTGGCGCGCCCAGCCAGTCCCCCGCGTGGACATAGGTCGCCTTGCCGGCGCGTTCCGGGCCGAGCACGACGCGGCCCCGACCCGCGGCCAGCATCGCCAGGTGAACGATCGCCTGCCCCTCGGCGGGCAGGCCGGCCCGGGCGAGCCGTTCGCCCAGCTCCGGCTTGGTCAGCGGGCCCCGCCCCGCCAGCGCCGCCTCGGTCACGCGGACGGCCGTGTCGGCGTCCACCTCGACACCCAGGTCCCGCAACCTGCGCAACGAGCCGGCCGGGGCGGGGCGGACCAGCGGGTGGAACCAGGCCAGGTCCTCGGCGGCGACCAGGTGCAGCGTGCCGCGCGGGCCCCAGCAGCGCACCAGCGAACCCGCCTCCCGGGCCTCGGTCAGCGCCGACTCCGTCAGGCCCGACGTCCGTGCCCGCAGGGCAAGCGGGAACGCGGCGGAATCCTGGGCCTGCACGGCCAGCAGATGCCGAACGATCTCGACCGGACCGCCGGTCGACCGTCGATGCAGCCCTTGGGCGCGGGCGCGTCCCGCCCGGACGTCCGCCGCGTCGCCGTGCCCCGAGGTCATGCCCGCAACGCTACCGGCCGGTCAGGAGGGGGCCGGGAGCCTGCCGATGCCCTCGCGGAGGCGACGGAAGTCGCCCGGCCGCCCCGCCGCGAACGCCGCGACGGGCGTGCCGTCGCGATGGGCCACCGCGGTGAAGTCGAAGCCGTCCGGGTCGCCGTCCACCAGGAGGTCCGCGGACTCGGGCGGGCGTCCGATCATCTGGAGGGTGATCTGGTGCTGGTCGGTCCAGCACCACGGCACCTCCGTGTACGGGGCGTCGTGGCCGAGCATGGCGCGGGCGACGGCGGCGCCGTGCCGCTGGGCGTGGTTCCAGTGCTCGCCCCGGTGCGACCCCCCGTGCAGCGGGTCGGGGTAGCGGGCGACGTCGCCCGCGGCGAAGACGTCGGGCGCCGACGTGGCGCCGGAGGCGTCCACGACGATGCCGTCGGACACCTGCAGACCGGCCTCTTCGGCGAGTCGGGTCTGCGGCTCGTTGCCGATGGCGACCAGCACGACCTGGGCGCTCCACCGGCCTCCGTCGGCGGCCTCGGCGACGAGGGTGTCGCCCTTCCGGGTGAGGGCGTTCAGCCTCACCCCGGTGTGGATCGCGATGCCGCGCGAGCCGTGCAGACGGGTCACGGCATCGGCGAGGACGGTGGGCAGGACGCGTTCGAGGGGACGGTCGGCCGCCTCCAGGACGGTCACCTCTCGGCCCAGCGCGTGGGCGGAGGCGGCGACCTCCAGTCCCACCAGTCCCGCACCGATCACCAGCAGCGACTCGGCGGCCTCCAGGTCGGCGCGCAGCGCCTGCGCGTCGTCCAGGGTCCGCAGCGTGTGGACGCCGGCGATCCCCGCGGCGTGCGGCAGGACGCGGGGGCGTCCGCCGGTCGCCAGCAGGAGCCGGTCGTAGCCCAGCCGGGACCCGTCGGCGAGGGTCACGTGCGAGGCGTCGAAGCCGGTCACGGACGTGCCGGTGAGCAGCTCGATGTCCTGGTCCCGCCAGGCCGCCGGCGGCCTGAGCCGGATCCGCTCGGGAGCGGACCCGCCCGTGAGCACGTCCTTGGAGAGGGGCGGGCGGCGGTAGGGCTGGTGCGGCTCGTCACCGATCAGGGTGATGCGGCCGTCGTAGCCCTCGGTGCGCAGGGTGAGCGCGGCGGTGGCACCGGCGACGCCGGTGCCGACCACGACCACCGAGCGGGGAACGCCCGGGTCAGGCATGGGTGACCTCGATCATCTCGAAGTCGGCCTTGGCGGCGCCGCAGTCCGGGCAGGACCAGTCGTCGGGGATGTCCTCCCAGCGGGTGCCCGGCGCGATCCCCTCCTCGGGCCAGCCCTTGGCCTCCTCGTAGACGAATCCGCAGACCAGGCACTGCCAGATCCTCAGGTCGTTCATGCGACATCCTCGGTGAAATCGATCTTCTCGCGAACCCCGCAGTCCGGGCAGCACCAGTCGTCGGGGACGGCGGACCAGGGGGTCCCGGCGGGGAAGCCCTCACGGGGGTCACCGCTCTGCTCGTCGTAGACGTAGTCGCAGATCGGACAGCGGTAGCGGCTCATGCGCGCCTCCGTTCGCTTCGGTCTCTTCGGTTCTTCGGCCCGCATCAGGGTCCGGTCAGGCCGCCTTGCCGTACCGGGCCAGGATGCGGTCGCGCTTGGAGGGCTGGATGTTGGCGCGGGTCACGTCGCCGTCGTAGTGGGCCACCACCCGGTGGTCCATGACCCGGCGCCACAGCGGCGGGAAGTAGGCCAGGACGATCATCCCGGCGTAGCCGGTGGGCAGTTGCGGGGACTCGTCGAAGTGCCGCAGCGCCTGGTAGCGGCGGGTGGGGTTGGCGTGGTGGTCGCTGTGCCGCTGCAGGTGGTACAGCATCACGTTGGTGGCGATGTTGTCGCTGTTCCAACTGTGCTGGGGGGTGCAGCGCTCGTACCGGCCGGACTCGGTGCGCTGCCGCAGCAGGCCGTAGTGCTCCAGGTAGTTGATGACCTCCAGGAGCGAGAAGCCGAACACCGCCTGGAAGATCAGGTACGGGAGGATGCCGGGCCCGAAGGCGGCCGTCAGCGCGCCGAACAGCACGATGGTCATCACCCAGGCGTTGAGCACGTCGTTGCGCAAGGTCCACGGCCCCTTGCCGAGGCGGGCCAGCCGCGCCTTCTCCAGGTGCCAGCCGGAGCGGAAGCTGCCCCAGACGCTGCGCGGCAGGAAGCGCCAGAAGCTCTCCCCCAGCCGCGAGCTGGCCGGGTCCTCCGGGGTGGCGACCCTGACGTGGTGGCCCCGGTTGTGCTCGATGTAGAAGTGGCCGTACGCGGTCTGCGCGAGGGTGATCTTCGACAGCCAGCGCTCCAAAGACTCCTTCTTGTGCCCCAGCTCGTGCGCGGTGTTGATGCCGATGCCGCCGACCCCGCCCACGGTGAGGGCCAGGGCGAACTTGTCGGCGCCCGACATGCCGCCCCGGGTGATCAGCCAGCAGGCCACCACCAGGCCGGCGTACTGCACGGGGATGTAGACGTAGGTGCACCAGCGGTAGTAGCGCTGTCCCTCCAGCCAGGTCAGCACGCTCTCCGGCGGGTTGTTGGAGTCCTTGCCGACCAGCAGGTCCAGGATGGGGAACAGGCCGTACAGCAGGAACGCCCCCGAGAACCACAGAACGTCCCACCCGGTGGCCGCGACGCCGCCCCAGGCGAGGAACGGGAACGCCGGCACGAACAGGCCGAGAAGCCACAGGTACTTCTTGCCGTCCCGCCACACCACCTCACTGGTGCCCGGCGCTGAGATGGCAGTCATCACCCCTCCTACATTTGGGAGCAAGATGTCCAAAAAGTAGACACTTGCCGGAAAACTGTCAAGGGTCTGGACGTTTTGGGCGGGATATGCTTACGGCGATGACGCGCTACAGAGAGTCAGTCCAGTCCCTGCTGCACCAGCGGGTCCTGGACGCCGCCCACGACCTGGTCACCGCCAAGGGATGGGGCGGCCTGCGGATGACCCACATCGCCGCCGCCGCGGGGGTGAGCCGTCAGACCCTCTACACCGAGTTCGGCTCCAAGGAACAGGTCGGCGAGGCCCTGGTCATGCGGGAGGTCGAGGGCTTCCTGCTCGGCGTGCAGGAACGACTCGACGCGCATCAGGACGACGAGGGCCTGGCGGTCGAGGTCGCGGTCCGCTTCACCCTGGAGTCCGCCGCCGACAACCCGCTGCTCAAGAGCGTCCTCACCAGCGCGCGCGGCGGGGGCGACCTGCTCGCCCATCTCACCACCCGCTCCGGGCCGCTCCTGGAGATCGCCACCGCCATGCTCAAGGGCTGGGCGGCGGAGGCCTGGCCCCACATCGACGAGGACTCCCTCGATCTGGGCGCCGAGACCATCGTGCGGCTCACCGTGAGCCACATCGTCCAGCCGGTGGCCCCGGCGGACGTCACCGCCGCCCGGCTGGCCCGGATCCTGGTCCGCATCGGTCTGCTCCGCGACCGCTGACACCGCGCCCCGACGACGGGACGGACGTGCGGGCCGCGTTCGTCGCCGGCTCACTCCCGGCCGTGGGGACGCACGCCGAGCGCGCGCAGCACGAACCCCACCAGCTCCGCGACCGTGTCGGGCCCCGCCGTCTCGCCCGACAGCGGACCCGTCAGCGCCTCGGCGCCGGCCCCCACGAGGGCGGCGGCGCTCAGCCGGGGATCCTGCGGTGGCAGGACGCCGGACTCGACGGCCTCGGCGATCTGCGCCGCGAAGACGTCGCGGAACGCGCGGCGGAACACCAGCCGCTCGGCCTCCACCGCCGCGTCGACGGGCTCGGCCAGGAGCGCGTACGACAGCCGGGGCGCCTTCAACGCCCTGGTCACGAACGTCTCCGTGGTGGCCACGATCCGGTCCAGGAGATCGCCCGGCCCCTCGGCGGCCTGCGCCATCGCCGCCAGCTCTCCCTGGCAGACCGTGCGGAACAGCTCCACCGTGAGGTCGGATTTGCTCGCGAAGTGCCGGTAGACGGTGCCGGTGGCGATCCCGGCGCGCGCGGCGACCGCCGCCATCGTGCACCCCGCGTACCCCTGCTCGGCGAGCAGTGCGGCGGCCGCGCTCAGCAGGAGCTCGCGCTGCGAATCCAGCCTGGCCTGCACTCGGGGGGTACGTCGGTAGGCCACGCGGTAATTTGACCAACAATCACCCCTCTCGGCAAATCCCTCTTTCCAGGCCGCCCTTCGGCGAAGAACCGGATCGAGTTTCCGTTCCGGAGGGGGGCCGGTCGGACCCGACCGCCCGTCCGCGACGCCGGACACACCCATGACGAGGGCGGTGCCGACACCTCGGCCGCCGGGGGCGGCGGGGGACGTGTCGCGGAGACAGCGGTGCCGGAGGCTTGATCTCATGACGACGCTCCTGGGGGTGGGGACGGGCCGCCTCGAGGAGGAGAGAGGGGCGGCCCGTCCCGGGGCACGAACGCCACGACCCCGCCGACGGCCGGCCCCGACGGCCGCGACAGTGGTGGCCTCCGAACAGAAACATAGACGCTGACGTTTATCAAGACGTTCCGACCTGGGAAAGCATGATTCGTCGGGTTTCGGCGCGACCTGAACACCGAACGAGGTTGTGCCCGATCACCGGGTCACCGGTGGCGGCCCGAACGCGCTCGGTGAGGCTCGGCTGCTCAGTCACCCGGCCGGCGACTTCGCACAGGTCGCTTTAGTGCCGCAACGCTCCGGACCCACACCCCATGGCCGGATCCGGCCACATGGTTCACGGCAGAAGCTCTTGCCCCCTAAGGCACTCTCGTGGCAGCCGCCCCGCCGGGCGTCGCGGCCCGGGCCCGTGCCCGGACGGACCGCGTCGCGGTTCTTGTCAGCCGGAGGGCAAACGGGACCGGAACCCGCTCAACCGGTGCGCAGCGCCGGCCCTCCCGGATGCCCGAGCATGGGACCTCGGCCGTCGGCGGTGACGGCCCATGGACCCGGGAGGCGTCGACCTCCCGGGATCGGCATTCTCGGAGAGGGGCGGGCGGGTGCGGACGCTGTCGAAGTCGACCGACGCCGCCGCTCAGGGTCCGGCGAGCGGCTCCAGCCGTACCCGGCCGGCGACGCCGCCCCGGTCGGCCAAGGGCCAGACCACGAGCCACGCCCGCCCGCTGACCAGCGAGGCGTCGGTGAAGCCGTACTTGCGCGAGTCGTCGGAGTGGCCGGCGTTGTCGCCCAGCAGCCACAGCCTGCCCGGCGGCACGACCGCGGGCGTGGACTCGCGGCCCTGCCGCCCGTCGGGACCGCAGCAGGGCAGGCCCCGGCCGTTCCAGTTCGTCCACGCGGGGTTGCGCACCACGTGCCACCGGTCGGAGCCGGCGGGCCGCACCCGCACCTCGGCGGTGCGGGAGTCCCGCGGCACGATCCGCACCGCGTCGCCGGGGAGCCCGATCACCCGCTTGATGATGGGCGGGCTCGCCGCGTCCGGCCTGGTCTGCACGATGTCGAAGCGCCGCACGTCCCCGCCCTCGACGGTGAAGTCGATGAGCAGCCGCTGATCGTCGCGCAGCGTGGGCTCCATGCTGTGGCCGTGGACGCGGACCGCCAGCACGGTCACGGCGGCCACCGCGACCAGGGCCGACACGATGACGACGATCACGGCGCCGGTGACGATGCGGCCCGTCCGGCGCAGCCGCGAAGTGGTGCTCATGGTTCCTCCGAGGGCGCGCCGGCTCGACAGCGGCGCGAGCCGGGGCAGCGTACACGACCCCGTGACGACGACGGCGCGACGTCCGCGGGGGCCCGCCGCGACCCTGCCGTTCAGAAAATTTTCGGACCCGCCCGGAGAGCCGCCGCGGGCCGGCCGAGACTGTCGATGAACTGCGGATTCACTTCTTGGCGGCCTCGGCGCGGGGCGCTCTGACGTCGGCTTCCTTGTGGTTCGCCACATCTTGGGGGCTAGCGCGATGCGTTGTTCGGGTGCAAGTATCCGCCTGCCGATGTGAAGACGGTCACTGAGATCTCCCCCGAACGCGCCGGGATCCCCCAGCGGAAGCAGGTTTTCCGCCGGGTGGCGCGGGAGGGTGCCCGGGCAGGCACCGCATCGCTCGGTCTCCGGCTCGTGCCACCGGGCACGGGCCCCGTGTGAGGCATAGGGAGAGCTCGCATGGAAGAAGCGATCAAGACCGACCAGACGGAAGAGGCCGCCACCACCGGCCGGACCCGGTGGGGACGCTTCGGCGCCGTCACCGTGCCGGCCGCGGGTGTCGTCGTGGGCCTGGGCATCGCCCTGTCCCAGGGACTGCTGGCGGCGTCCTTCGCCACCACCAACCAGCCGTTCGAGATCGAGTCCACCGCGCTGACGAACGGCAACGGGTTCGGCGCGATCATGGACCAGGTCGGGACCGGGTCCAACGGGGACAAGGCCGTGGCGCGCGCCGGTTTCACCAGCGCGAACCTCAACGCCCTGTGCGCGGCCGCCAACCAGTCGATCCTCGGGGTCGACTGGACCCTGCAGATCAACTCCAGCAACCCGGCGATCGCCGCCCAGAACCTGGTCCTGGACGGCGAGGCGGTCCAGGGTGACGCCACCATGAGCAACGTCGCCATGGGCAAGTCGGCCGACCTGGTCACCAGCACCCCCGGCGGCGCGGCCGGCAACTTCGGTCTGACCGCGGGGGACGGCGTCACGCTGAACCAGTTGCACGCGAAGGCGTACGCGGCCACCATCGCCGGCACCCTCACGCTGCCGGGGCTGCGCCTGTCGGTGGCGACGGGCAAGAACCCCTGCACCCTGGTCCCCTGATGACCAGCCGGGCCGAGGCGGCGGAAACCCCGTCGCCTCGGCCCTGAACCCACACCCTCCACTCCTCAGCCGCGCCGCGCACTCGGCGCGGCTGAGGCCCCCTCATCGCTCAGCGACATCGAGACATCCGGGAGGGGCGCATGCCCACCCTACTGCCCAACCCCCGCAAGACCCTGTCCTCGCTCCGCGGGGCGCCCCGCGCGTTCAAGGCGTTCCGCCGGAGCCGCCCGTTCTGGGGGGCGATGTGGCTCGCGCTGAGCGGCTACATCATCCTGCAGTTGTCGTGGTCCCCGGTCACCGTGGTGATCAAGTCGGGCATCGGCGGCGTCTCCAGCTACGTCATCGGCTTCGGCATGCTGGTGTTCGCCTTCTTCGCCCTGTTCGTCCCGTCGCAGCGGCACCTCGCCGGCCTGCTGGGCGTCGCGTTCGCCCTGGCCTCGCTGGTGCTGTCCAACCTGGGCGGATTCATCGTCGGAATGCTGTGCGGGATCATCGGCGGCGCCATGGTGTTCGCCTGGGCGCCGCACACCGAGAAGCAGTTGGCCAAGAAGCGGGCCCGCAGGGACCGCAGGGCCGCGAAGAAGAAGAAGAACGGAGTCGCCCATGCGTGACCTGTCACCCACGCGCGCGGCGCGGCGCCGGGTCTCGGCGGGTGTCGGGCGGATGCGCGACTGGGACCGGGGCATGCGCGAGCAGGCGGGCCGGCGGCACGGCACCCGGCTCGGCGGCACGGTGACGCTGGCCGTCCCGGCGCTGCTCGGCATGGCGGCGCTCGGCGCCTTCATCCAGCAGGGCGCGCTCGCGGTCAACTTCGCCACCGGCAAGAACAGCTACAAGATCTACACCGACAACGTCAACGGTCGGGGCATGGCCGGCTATCTGCACGCCCAGAACCGCGGCGGCACCGGCCAGGCCGGGACGGCCTCCATCGCCTTCGAGTCGGCCACGTTGAACGGGCTGTGCGCCATCGCCACGGAGACGATCAGCATCGGCGGGGTCGGCACCACGTTCTCGCTGATGATCAAGGGCGGCGAGCCGGTGGACGGCACCATCACCAACCCCGCCGGCAAGCAGATCTCGGCGAGCAACCTCTATCTGGACGCCACCTCGCTGACCGGGCAGGGCAAGAACCTCGCCAGCCTCCGGCTCGGCCAGTCGGCCGACACCCTGTACGCCGGGTCGGCGCCGTTCACCGGGGGCACGGCGGGCAACTTCGGCATCCAGGCGGGGACGCTGGACGTCAACGACCTCGACGCCGACACCTACGGCCTGGACCTGCAGGGCTCGATCAACCTGCCGGACCTCAAGCTCACCCTGGTGCAGGGCTCGAAGACGAAGGTGGACTGCCCATGAGCGCCGTCGGCGCGCCCACGGCTCGGGGGCCCCTGCGCCGCGGCGGTCACGCCGCGGCGCGGGGGTGGCGGTGGTTCGCCATGTTCCGACGCACCCGTCCCTTCTGGGGCGGGCTGTGGCTGGTCCTCTCCGGCTGGGTCATGATCGACATGGCCGACTTCCCGCTCGGCGTCGTGCTGCAGGGCGGCTGGTCCACCTCGGCGGCCTACATCCTCGGCGGGGCGCAGATCCTGTTCGGCCTGGTCGCCTGGTCCGCCCCCGTGCACCGACGACTGGCCGGATTCCTCGGCGTGTGCGTCGCCCTCGCCGCGCTGGTCGGAACGAACCTCGGCGGGTTCCTCATCGGCACGCTGCTGGGCATCCTCGGCGGCTCGATGGTGTGGGGATGGGGTCCCAAGAAGGACCGGGGGCGGCGTGCCCGCGGTTGAACCCGGACGGGCGCTGCGCCGACTCGTCGTCGCCCCGCTGCTGACCGTCGCGGCGGCCGTCGCCCTCTCCCTCCCCACCGCGAACGTCCAGGGGAACGCCGCGGCGGGGTGCACGAAGGACCCCGCTTTGGGCGTGTGCATCGTGCACGTGCCGTGGAAGGTCAGCATCACCGGCGGCAGGTGGCTCAACCCCGTCTTCACCGTCGACGATTTCCACGACCACGGCACCGTCGTCCTGACGCTCGCCAACGGCACCTCCAAGACGGTCCATCGCTACACGTTCACCAATCTGGAGGCCGAACCGGGCCGGTTGAACATCACGGAGACCACGGGTCGCACCAATTACGACCTGGCCCTGGGCTCGGCGGGGACCGCCGCCATCGGGCAGCCGGGCATGATCACCGCCGTGTACGGCGTGATCAATTCCATTGAGATCGCCCATCTGATCACCTTTTACGCATGTGTGGAGGCCCGAAGTCTCGTCGGCTTCAACTTCGTCGCCGACACCAACGGATGCAATTTGGATATGGACGTTTACCTGATGCGGACCTACAATCCGAGCGCCACGGCGAACACCTTTCCCGTCGGCATCGAGGGCGGCTCCCTCAAGGTGACCAGCCAGTGAGCGCGGCCGAGCCGGGGGGCACCTCGTGGCGGCGGACCGCCCTTCCGGCCGTTCCCGCCCTGCTGGTCGTGGTGGCGTTCCTGCTCGGTGTGCGCCAGGGTCAGATCGAGGCCGCGCTGGTGGTCACCCAGTCCAACAATCTGCAGGTCAAGAGCGCGGGGCTGTTCGCGCTCGACTTCGGCCTGGGCGTCGCCGACAGCACCCGCCGCACCTCGACGGGCGACCAGACCCGCCGGATGATCCGCGCGGGGTTCGCCGACGGACAGCTCAATGAACTGTGCGTCGCCACCCAGGAGAGTCTGGGCCCGCTGGGCACGTACACGCTCTTCGTCAAGGCCGGCGACGGCAACACCGGCACGTGGGAGATCAAGGGCGCCAACATCGTGCTGGACGCCGAGAGCCTCACCAGCACCCTCAACCTCGACGGCAACGTCGACATCGGCATCGCCGCCGAGGACGTCACGACCCTCAAGGACTCCGCCGGCAATTACGTCGACAATCCCCTGGGCGTTCCGGCCGCCGAGCACCGCCTCGGCATCGACGCGACCTACGCCAAACTCAGCGGGCTGAGCGCCAATGCGAGCGTGCTCGACATCCCCGGCTTCCTGACCTTGCGCAACCTCGAGATCTCCATTCAATCCGGGGCGCAGAACTGCCCCGCCCCGGCGCACACGACGAGTTGGCCGACCGGCCGCACCAGGAACGACAACGGCAAGTGCATGGCCCTCACCGGCGGCGGCGCGGCCTCGGGCACCGACGCCGTCGAGACGACGTGCGGCACGGGGGCGAGCCAGCAGTGGTACGTGCACAGCGACGGCACGTTCCGGTCCCTGGTCAACGGCAGGCCGACCAACTGCCTCTCGCTGGACCCGGCCGTCGCCTCGCCGAAGACCGCGGAGATCAGGCCGTGCTCGGGGGCGGCCGACCAGCAGTGGAGGGTGGACTCCGCGCGACGGATCGTCAGCACCGCCAACGGCACCTGCCTCCAGCCCGCAGGCGGCGTCACCACCGACGGCACGAAGCTGGTCCTGGCCGCCTGCGACACGGCGACGTATCAGAAGTGGGACGTGCTGGGCTGACGGGCGAGGGCCCCGGCCGGAGGGTCACGGCGTGCCCGGGGCCTGTGCGGGCGGTCGGAGATCCCAGCGTCGGACGGCCAACAGCCAGGCGGCGCCGGGTATCGCCATGAGCGCGCCGAGAACGACGAACAGCGCGCGGTGGCCGAACGCGTCGAGGAGCGCGCCGGAGACCAGGGCCGAGATGGCCAGGCTCGTGGTGGCGACCGCGCTCCACAACGACATGATGCGGCCGCGGACCTCGTTGCCCGCCGCCGACAGCAGGGCGGCGATGGCGGTGGGGCCGTAGACGACGTCCGCCAGCGCGGCGCACCCCCACAACGCGAGCGCGCCCCAGGCCGAGCCGGGCAGGCCGAGCAGGGCGGTGCACAGCCCCTCGCCGAGGCAGGACAGGCCGACGATCGACAGCCGGGCCTCGGGGCTCATCCGCTGGAGTCGGGGCGCCGCGACGAGCAGCGCCGCCGCTCCGGCGCAACCCTGCACGGCGTAGAACCAGCCCGTGCCGCCGTCGCCGAGGTCGTGGACCCGCAGCGCCAGGTGGGTCATGGCGGTGATCGTTCCGCCCAGGCCGAGGCAGAACACGGCCTCCAGGCACAGCAGGGCGGCGATCAGCCGCACCCGCCGGGCGGTGCGCACCCCCTCCCGGAACGATGCCGCCCAGCCGGGCGCCGGCCCGGCCGCGCCGCGTCTGGCGCCCCCGGTGACCCGCGCGGTGAGCAGGAGCGACGCCACGAACGACAGCGCGTTGACGACGAACGCCCAGCGCCAGCCGAACAGGGCGATGACCCCGGCCCCGGCCAGCCCTCCCGCGGCCTGGAACAGCAGCCCGTTGACCTGGACCGCCGCCGAGTACAGCACGTACTCCTCGGAGCGGACCAGCGAGGGCATCCAGGCCCCCCGGGCGGACTGGAAGACGAACCCGGTGGCGGCGGACACGAAGGTCAGCGGGTAGACCAGCCACAGCCGGTCGGGGCCGTCGGCGAGCAGGAACGTCAGGGCCAGCACGGCGAGCAGCCCGTCCCCGGCCAGCATGATCGTGCGGCGGTCGGCGCGGTCGGCCAGCACGCCTCCCCAGGGGCCGATCAGCAGGCCCGGCAGATAGCGCAGCGCCAGTGCGGCGCCGGCGGCCAGGCTCGCGCCGCCGTGCTCGTAGAGCATCGCGAACACCGCGACCGCGCTGAACCAGCCGCCGCAGACGCTGATGAGGTTTCCCAGCCACAGCCGGCGGAAGTCGTGGTTCGCCTTCAGCAGCGTGACCAGGCCCTTCGCCGGGGGATCGGTCACGGTTTCGGGGGAGGTGTCCATGACGCCCAGCTTAGGGACATTGACAACCGTTTTCATTGTCGATCTAATGCGTGAGCGGAACGCGGAACGTCGACCCTGGAGGGATCACCGTGCTGGTGCGCCGGAGACCGTTCGGCCTGGTGCGCGCCACTCCCGTTCCCGTCGCCTGCACCGTTCCCGGCCGTCGGGCGGCGAGCGGGTCGCGGTGGCCCGGGCCCGGGACGCACCACCCTCGTCATCGCTCACCGGCCGGCGACGCTGCGCGGCGCCGACCCGGTGGCGGCCCTTGACCGGGGGCGCATCGCCGGCATCGGGTCCCACGCGGACCTGTTCGCGCGGTGCGCGCCCTACCGGTCCCTCGTCAAGGCGCAGGCCGGACCGAGGGACCGGAACCCCCGAAGGAGAGGAGGTGACACGACATGAAGATCAAGAAGCTGGCGGTCTCGAAGAGCCGCAGCCAGGTT
Organism: Thermomonospora umbrina; assembly: GCF_003386555.1. Taxonomy (GTDB): domain Bacteria; phylum Actinomycetota; class Actinomycetes; order Streptosporangiales; family Streptosporangiaceae; genus Thermomonospora; species Thermomonospora umbrina. The sequence goes on from NZ_QTTT01000001.1 coordinate 7,186,254, forward strand.
CACTCCTCCAACCACGCCACGGCGCGGTCGTCCAGCGTCGCCTGGCGCTGACGTGAGGCGGTGACGTAAGTGCGGGCCGGGTGCGGGCGTGGGCGAATCACGCCCGCACCCGGTTCCTCAAGACTAGGGACGCGGAAGACCGGATGGACGAGGACATGCGCTGGGCCGGTGGGGTGTCGCTGATCCCGGCGGGTGACGGATGGCTGGTACACACGCCGGCCGAGGAGTTCCTGGCCGTCGAGTCCGAGGACGGCGGCGAGAGCGACCTGAGCGCACCCGAGCTGCGGCCGGTGTTCGAGGCCGAGGGCGCGTTGGCCCCGCCGCCGCCCGGTCCCGGGATCGTCGGGATCGCCGGGGACGGCCCCCTCGCCGACACCCTCCACCCGCTGCTCGCCGAGACCGGAGTGGCGGTCCGGCGGACCACCGAGGACGACCTGACCGGGCTGGCCGTGCTGGTGGCCTGCGCGCCCTGGCTGCCCGACCGGCGATGGACCGAGCTGGACGCCCGGTGCCTGGCCGCCGGGTTGCCCTGGCACCGCGGCCACGCCGAGGGCCGCCGCTGGTACACGGGCCCGTTCCGCACCCGGCCCGACGACGCAGGGTACGTCGACACGCGGATCCGACGTCTGGCCGCCGGTCCCTGGCCCGCCGAGCTGGCCGCCTATTGGCAATGGCTGGACGAGGGCGGACACCCCGAACCCGACCCGGCCGGCGCACTCGGTGCGACCCTGGCCGCCGCGTTGATCGCCGTGGACGTGCGCGCCTGGCTGTGCGGCGACGACCCGCCCGGCCGCGGCGTGCAGACCGGCGTGGACGCCGCCACCGGGCGGGTCGGCCGTCATCCGGTGCTGCCGGTCCCCGCCGGGCTGATGCGCGAGGCCCCCGAACCCCTGCGAGCGACCCGGTGAACGGTCGACGCGTCGCGACGGACGTCGCCGTGCGCGCCGGTGACGGCGTACGGCTGGTCGGCGACCTGTTCCTGCCCACGAGCCTTCCCGCGCCCGTGGTGGTGGTGCGCACTCCGTACGGGGCGGCCGGAGTGTGGCCCGAGGCGGCGGCGCTGGCCGAGGCGGGTGTCGCCGTCCACGTCCAGGATCTGCGGGGGCGGCATCGTTCGGGCGGCGAGTTCCTCTTGGGTCGTGACGAGGGGCCCGATGGTGCGGCCACGGTGGACTGGGCGAGTGCGCAGCCGTGGTGCGACGGCCGGGTGCTGCTCTCCGGCATCGGCTATGAGGCGTTCGCGGCCTGGTGCGCGGCGGACCATCCCGCGGTCCGGGCGGTGGCGTCCCGGCAGCCGTGGCCGGTCACCGGCACGCCACCGCTCGACGACGAGCTGTGGTGGCGCACGGAACTGGCGGGCGGCCCGGCCGTGAACCCCGGGCTCTTCGACCTGACGCTCGCGCTCGACCCGGGTCTGGCCACCGATCTGGCGGATCCGTCGTTGGTCGAACGCTGGCCGGTGCCGGTGGGGCCGTGGCCGCCGACACCCGGCACGTTCAAGGAGCAGCGCCGCCGGGTGACGCGGGCGGTGCGGGAGGTCGACGTCCCGACGTTGCATGTGGGCAGTTGGTTCTGCCGTTCGGCGGAGACCACGCTGCGGCACGCGATGCTCGCCCCGGACCCCACGGTCGTCGTCGGCGGCTGGGCGTCCCCGCTCACCCACCGGCTGCAACCCGAGTGCGCGATCGACGTGCCGGACGAGCCCGACGCCGCCGACCTCGTGCTGAGCTGGCTGGCCACCGTCGCGGAAGGCGGCGCGTGGGCCGACCCCCGCCGGTGCCTGGTCCTGGGGGCCGGGTGGCACGACCGCGATCCCCGGCCGGCCCGCCGCCCCCGCTACCGCGAAGAGCCGCTCACCGCCGACCGGACGGTCATCCGGCACGACCCCGCCGACCCGTTCCCGTCCCTGCCGCACTCCGCCGACCTGGCCCCCGTCGCCGGCCGCGACGACGTCGTCCGGCTGACCGCTAAGGGCCCGCTGAGCTGGCACGGCGCGGCCCGCCTGGACGTGGCCGTGCACGCCGAACGGCCCGTGGAACTGGTGGCCACCCTCGTCCACGAGCGCGCCGACGGCGTGCGCGTCCGTCTGGGCGACGCGACCGCTCCCCTTCCGTCCGGCACCGGGCGGGCGGAGCTGCGGCTTCCGCCGGTCGCGGCCGAGTCGGCCGCCGCCGATCGGCTGCACGTCGAGCTGACCGCCGGTCGCGTCCCGCGTCACCGCGCCCCGGACGGCCCGGCCCGATACGAGATCGAGCCCGGCCCGCTGCGGCTGCCGCACCCCATCGAGGAGCCGTGATGAATCCCGAAGCGCTGGTCGACCCGCGCACCGGAGTGATCACCCAGATCGTGCACGCCGACCCGGAACCCTGGTGGCCCCGGGGCCTGGACGTGTGCGCCACCCACGTCGCCGACATCGCCTCGCTGCTGCCCTGGCCCGCCGACCGGGTCTCCACCGGCACCGCGTTCGGCGACCCCGGCCGGGCCCGGCTGAGCGCCATCGGCGAGGCGGTGGAACGCTACTGCGGCAACTTCGTGCCCGCCGGCCTCCGCCGCGCGACGCATGCCGAGCTGGTCGGCGCGGGAGAGCACGCCGTCGACCCCGCCGACCTGGCGCTGTACTCGCCGGCCCAGTACGCCGACCCGGGGTGCCCGTTCACGCCCTTCACCGCCGACCTGCCGGTGCTGTGGACGCGCGGTGCGTCGCTGCCGTCCGAGGAGCCGGTGTGGGTGCCGGCCTCGTTGGTGTACATCAACTACCACCAACCTCCCCGGCTGGCGGAGCCGGTCACCAACTACGTCATGCTCGCCGGGATCGCCGCCGGAACCGATGACCGGATGGCCCGCACCGCCGCCCTCGAGGAGGTCATCGAACGCGACGCCACCGTCATCTGGTGGGCGAACCGGCTGCCCGCCCGTCCCGTGCACGTCGACCACCCGCGTCTCGCCTCGGTGCTGACACCGTCGCCGGAGCTGGGGCCCGGCTGGGCCCGAGCGGTCGGGGCGCGGGGACCGTGCCGGTACCGGGTGGTGGCGCTGCCCACGGTGTTCGACGTCGCCGTCGTCGGCGTGCTGCTGGAGGATCCCGAGCACGAGCTCGCGGTCTTCGGGGTCGCCGCACGACCCGACCCGGCCGTCGCCGTCCACAAGGCGCTGGCCGAGGCGGTCACGCTGCGCCGGTACGCGATGGGGCTGCTCGACCCGGACGGCGACATCTGGACGGCGGCGCGCGAGGGCACGATCCCGATCGAGTTCTTTCGTCCGTACCGTGACGACCGCCGCTACGCCGACTCGTACCGGGCCGACTTCCGTGACGTGGCCGACCTGTCGTGCCACAGCCAGATCTGGCTGGACCCGAGCCTGCGACCCCACCTGGAGCCGATCATCGGCGACCATCGACCGATCGGGCTGGACGAGCTGCCGTCGCCCGCCGGGGACCCCTACGACATCTACCTGGGGAGGTTGGCCGCCGCCGGGCTGACCGCGCACGCGGTGGACGTCACCACCCCGGACGCGGCCGCCGTCGGGTTCCGCGCGGCCCGGGTCGTGGTGCCCGGGGCCTATTCCAACGCCCCGGCCGCCTTCCCCTTCCTCGGTGGTGCGCGGCTGCGCACCGATCCGGTGCGGCTCGGTCTTCGTGACGCTCCCCTCGCCGAGGAGGACGTCAACCTCGTCCCGCTGCCGCACACATGATCCCCGGACTGTTGGATCCGCGCTGCGGGCCGGTGCGGGCGCTGGGCATCGACCGCAGTCACGGCGTACTGCACACGGCGACCGCCGAACTCGCGGCCACCGACGGGTTCGCCCTGCCGCTGGGCAACCCGGTCGTCGGGGGCACCTCGTGGGCGAGCCCACAGGAAGCGGCCCGCCGTGCCCTCGGGGAGGCCGCCGAACGCTACGCGGGCCACCTCGTCCCGGCGGACCGGCTGGTGCGCTCGGCATGGCGGAACCTCGGTGCCGCCGCGATCGATCCCGAGACGTTGGCGTTGTACTCGCCCGACCAGCTCGGCCGGCCGGGGTTCCCGTTCGTCGGGCTGCGGCGTGACACCGTCACGTGCTGGGTCACGGGACGCACCGCCGCCGGAACGGACCGCCTCGTCCCGGCGTCCTTGGTGTGGCTGGCGCCCGGCGAGCACGCCGAGAGCGAGGGGCGACCCCTGCATCTGCCGGTGGCGGCGGGCATCGCCGCCGGGCCGACCCCGGCCGCCGCGCGTTCCGCCGCCCTGGCCGAAGTGGTCGAACGGCATGCGCTGGCGACCGCCTGGCACGCGGGGTGGGCGTTCCCTCCGCTGGCGGTCCAGCCGTCGCCCGTCCCGGACGGGGTGCGGCTCCGCTGGTTCCAGGTGCCGAACCTGTTGGGGGCTCCGGTGGTCCTCTGCACCGCGGAGGGGCACGGCGACCGGCTGGGCGTGGGCTGCGCTTTGGCCCCGAACGCCGCCGACCCGGTGGCGTCCGCCGGGGCCAAGGCGGCGGCGGAGGCCCTGGTCTCGCTCGACACGCTGGACGCGGTGATCGAGGGCATCCCCGAATGGTCCGGCGTGCTCAAGCCCCACCGGGAGGACCGGTGTTACGGCGACGACTACCGGCCCGACCTGTCCGACGCCACCGACCTGGTCTGCACGCTGCAACTGCTCGCCGATCCCCGAACGGCCCGGCGGATCCTCGCCCGGCTCACGGCGGGCCGACCCGGCGGCCGGTGGCGTCCCGGCCCCATCGACCTCGACACAGCGGCGGCCGCGCACGGACTGCTCGTGGTGACCATCGACATCACCCCGCCGGACCTGGCCCGGCTCGGCCTGGCGGTCGCCCGTGTCGTCGTGCCGGGTCTGCGCTCCACCGGCCCCGCCGCGTTCCCGTTCCTCGGCGACGGGGCCGAGCCGCTGCCCTCCGCCCCCGAACGGTTGCCGATGCCCCATGTCTGAACCCCCGCCCCGGGAGGCCGGCCGTGTCTCCGCCGGCCTGGCCGGGCCCGGCCCCGCCGCGCTCGCCGCGTTCGCCGCCGACCAGGCGTGTCGGGGGGCGGCCTGCGATCACGCGCCGGCCGAGACCGAGGCGGCGCTCCTCGACACGCTGCGGGTGCGCGGCGAAGACGCATGGCGGGTCGCCGAGGCCCGCCGACGCCCCGGCCGATCCCGGGCCGGGGACGATGAGAAAGAGGAAACCCCCTGATGAAGAAGATCGCCTCCCTGATCCCCGTGGTCGCGGCCGCGCTGCTGGCGACCGCGTGCGGCGGTGCGGAGGACACGGCCGGTGCCGGATCGTCCGCCGCGCCCGTCACGGTGCGGAACTGCGGCACCGCCTACCTGTTCGCGAAGACCCCCGAGCGGGTGGTCACCTCCAGCACCGTGGCCACCGAGGTCCTCCTCGCGCTCGGGCTGCGGGACCGGCTGGCGGGCACGGTGGCCGCCAAGGACATCGTCCCCGAGTACGCCCCCGCGTTGCGCGGCGTCCGGGTCATCGCCGAGAGCGCGTTCCCGCCGCCGTCCAAGGAGGTCGTCTACTCCGCCGACCCCGACCTCGTGATCAGCGGCTACCCCGACGACTACGGGCCCAAGGCCATGGGCGACCGGGCCGTTCTCCAGAAGGAGGGCGTCAACACCTACCTGCTGTCGGCCAACTGCCCCGGTCACAAGGCCGGCGTCGAGGACGTGTACGCCGACGTCCGCGCCCTCGGCCAGGTGTTCGGCGTTCAGGACCGGGCCGAGGCGTTGGTCCGCCGCCTTCAGACCGAGGTCCACGCCGTCAAGCCCGTCGCCGGGAGCCTCAAGGTCTTCGACTACGCCGGAGGCAAGGACAAGCCCGCCACCGCCGGGTCCGGCGCGCTGGTGGACGATCTGATCCGCCGCGCCGGGGGCACCAACATCTTCCCCGAGGTCGCCTCCTACAAGCAGGTCTCCTGGGAGGAGATCGTCAAGCGCGACCCCGACGCCATCCTGGTCGAGGACCAGGCGTTCGAACCCGCCGACAAGGCCATCGCCTGGATGAGGTCCTACGGCCCCCTCAAGAACGTCACCGCCGTCAAGGAGAACCGGTTCATCGTCATCCCCGTCAACGACACCCAGCCGGGCGTGCGCAGCGGACGCGCCCTCATGACCCTCACGGCCGGGCTCGCCCGGTGACGAGCAAGGCCCCCTCGGCCGGACGCCGTCCGACCGCCGGGACACCGGCGGTCGGGCGGGCCGCGCTCCCCGTCCTGGTGGGCGGCCTGTCGGTGGCGCTGGTCCTGTCGATGATCGCCGCCGTCGGGCTGGGACCGGTGGCCATCCCCTTCGGCGACGTCGCCGAGGTCATCGGGCACCGCTACCTGCCCGGCCTGGTGGAGACCGCCCCCACCGGTCCGCGAACGGTGATCGTGCTCGACATCCGGCTGCCTCGGGTGCTCCTGGGGGCCGCCGTGGGCGCAGGTCTGGCGGCCGTGGGCACGGTCCTGCAAGCGGTGCTGCGCAATCCGCTCGCCGACCCGTATCTCATCGGCGCCAGCTCCGGGGCCTCCTTCGGCGCGGTGCTGGTCCTCATCGTCGGGATCGCCCCGTTCGGGACGTTCTCCCTGCCGGTGGCGGCGTTCCTCGGTGCGATGGCGGCGTTCGCCCTGGTCATGCTGCTGGCGGGCGGCCGTGGCCTGCTCGCGCCCACCCGGCTCATCCTGGCCGGGGTCGCGGTCGCGGCGTTCACCGAGGCCGTCACCCACTACCTCGTGCTCACCTCGCCGGACAAGGAGGTCCGCTCCGCGATGTTCTGGATGCTCGGCGGGCTCGGCGGCACCCAGTGGCGCGACATCGCGATGCCGATCATCGTGGTCGTGGCGGGGTCCCTGTGGTTCTGGTCGCAGAGCGGACGGCTGAACGCGCTCGTCCTCGGCGAGGAGGGGGCGACCAGCCTCGGCCTGGAGGTCGACCGGGTGCGGCGTCGTCTGGTCGTCGGCTGCGCGCTGGTCATCGGTGCCGTCGTCGCCGTCAGCGGCGGCATCGGCTTCGTCGCCCTGATGGTCCCCCACGCGGTCCGCCTGGTGATCGGCGGCGACAACCGCCGCGTCCTGCCCCTGGCCGCCCTGACCGGCGCGATCCTGCTGGTGTGGGTGGACGTCGGGGCCCGGATGCTCAACCGGCCCGACGAGATCCCGATCGGAGTCATCACCGCCGTGCTCGGCGCGCCGTTCTTCCTCGTCCTGCTGCGCCGCGCGGACCGCCGGAGGCTGCGATGACCCCCGTCTCCGTGGAGATCGACGACCTGGGCTGGACCCCCGCCGGGCTGTCGGGTGTCACCCTGCACGTCCCGCCGGGCCAGATCGTCGGGCTGCTCGGTCCCAACGGCAGCGGCAAGTCCAGTCTCCTGCGCTGCGTCTACCGCAGCCTGCGACCCGACACCGGCACGGTACGGGTCGACGGCGCCGACGTGTGGCGCACACCGGCCCGCAACGTCGCCCGACAGGTGGCCGTCCTCACCCAGGACGCGCCCACCGACCTGGACAACACCGCCGAACAGATCGTCGCGCTCGGCCGCATCCCCCACCAGGGCCGCTTCGGCGGGCTGTCGCCCACCGAGCACCGGCTCATCGACGACGCGATACGGCGCTGCGACATCGCCCACCTCGCGCATCGCTCCATGGCCACCCTGTCCGGCGGCGAACGCCAACGCGTCCAGCTCGCGCGGGCGCTCGTCCAAGAACCCCGCCTGCTCATCCTCGACGAACCCACCAACCACCTCGACCTGCGCCACCAGGTGGATCTGCTTCGGCTGATCGCGGGGCTGGACGTCACCGCGTTGATCGCCCTGCACGACCTGCAACTGGCCGCCGCGGCCTGCCACCGGCTGGTGGTCTTGAACGAGGGCCGGATCGTCGCCGACGGCGCCCCGACGGACGTGGTCACCGCCGACCTGCTGCGCGACGTCTACCAGGTCGACGCGGACGTCGACATCGGACCCGACGGCCTGCCCCGGGTCGCCGTCCGCCTGCACGACGTCACCACGCTCAGCGAGGCGGCCCGGACGGCCTCCGTGGCTTCGCCGGATGGGTGAGTCAGCGCTCTTCATGGTGGCTCGTGCCGTCGGTTCCGTGTTCCGGGCAACGGCCATCAGCGCAGCCCGGGCGGCTCGGGAAGAAGTGCCTCCCTCAGTGCCTCGCCATCCCGATGTGCTGCCTGGCATGAGGGGTGCCGCACGCGCGTGCCTTGCTGATGGCTTCCGGTGGTCAGGTCAACGCGATGACGCCGCTCAGCGAGTTGCCACGACCCCGGCGGGGATCCGCGCCGCGCGGCCCGAGCGCGTGAACGCGGGCGGGCCGCCCGCACGACGGCGAGTCATGCCCGATCACGAGGCGGGGCTGATCGGTCGGGGCCGGGCGGTCGGCCGTTCGTGAGGGTCGATCGGTGCGGTCGGGGAGTCGGCCGGGTGCTTCGTTGATCCCGGCGGGCCAAAGCGTGCGGCCTGTTCGTGCACGGGCGCCCCGCTCGGCCGGGACGAGGGCCGGTCTGCTCGCTCGGGGGTCACAGGGGCAGGATCTCCAGGGAGCCCGGGCCGGCGACGTTGCGGATTCCGGTGGTCAGGCACCGGTGGGGTTCGATGGTCAGGCGGGCGCTGATGAGCATGAGCGTGCGGCCGGCGAACTCTCCTGAATCGATGGTGGCGAGCACGATCCCGACGTTCTCGCCGAGCGGCCGCTGGCTGAGGGTCATGCCGCCGGTGAACTCCGAGGTGCCCGAGTCGTTGCCCTCGCGGTCCCTCCACCGGACGGTGCCGCCGGCGTTGGTGATCGGGACGTTGAGGGAGCAACTGAGCAGCCCCGTGGCGCTCGCGGTGAAATCGGCGGCGGCGTGCTGGGGATCCAGGAGCCGACCCGCGCAGGGCACGAACCTTCCCAGCACGGTCACCTCCTGCTTCCGAGGCAGCACCGTCAGCCCTGGACTGATGGACTGCTCGACGTGGCCGGGGCAGACCGTCAGCGGGGCATCGGCTCGAGCGTGGGCAGGTCGGGACATGCCCGGTGCCAGGGCGCAGACCAGCGCCAAGCCGGTCAGCAGCGCCGCCGGACCGCGGCGCGAGATCAGAGTGTCGGGCATGGGGATGCTTCCTTCATCGGCCTCGTTCGTCACTTTTCGGCACCAAACGCACACCAAAAGTGCCGCAGCTCAAAGTAACGAACTCGTCGCACTCAGTAAAGGCACGGCAGGGCGGGATGGCGTCCCCCCGACCGACCGGGGATCCCAGCGTGTTCATCGCCGACGTCGAACGTGCCGCTCGCCGAACGCCGGACAGACCCGGCGCTCGACCGCCCGGCGGTGAAGTCGATGCCGCCCCGGCACCTGAAACAGTGCCCCCGGTCCGACACCTCCTGGACGGGATATGCGCGCGTGATCATCTCCCGCATGTCGCGACCACGGCGCTTCGGACGCGACCCGAGTTGCTCTCCGGCCGTTGCGCCCACAGCGGGATCCTCGTGAAACGCCCCGCGTCCTAGGATCGCCCGTCGGGTCGCTCGGCGAGCGCGCGGGCGCGTTCGAGGGACTCGGGGGTGTCGCAGTCGTACCAGGGCGGCGGCCGTTCCCCGGCGGGAACGCTCAGCGTCCGCGGCTCCAAGGGGTCGAGCAGCCCGTGCAGCGACCTCCCGTCGTACGCCGTGAGGGCGGTCCTCAGCGCCGCGGTGCGCCAGCAGCCGATGAGCCACTGGGGCCGACCGTCGTCATCGGTCAGCACCGCGCCGACGCCGTGCCGGACGGCCGCTCCGAGCAGTCCGTCGACGTGCGCGGCCCGCAGGAAGGGCAGGTCGGCGGCCAGCAGGACGGTCCACGGCGCGCGGACCTCGGCGAGCCCGGCCGTCAGGGCGGGGACGGGGCCGCCGCCCGGCGGGTCCTCCCGGACGACGACGGCGTCGGCGGGGGTCAGCCGGGGGCGGGGCGGGCCGACGATCACCAGGCGCCGGGCCCCGGCGGCGGCCTCCGCGGACCAGGCGAGCAGCGGTCTGCCGCCCACCGGCGCGGCCGGCTTGTCGGCGCCGCCGAATCGGCGGGCCCGGCCGCCCGCGAGGACGACCGTGTCGAACTCAGGCGTCGTCACGGCGTGCGCCGGCGTCCCGCTCGTAGGCGCTGAGGTTCTTCTCCAGGGCCTTCATCAGCTCCCAGACCTGGCCGGGGGGGATCCGCACCCGGGCGACGACCCTGGCGGGCACGTGGACGTAGCGGGAACCGGAGTCGGGGTCCTGGGCGACCTCGGGGGGGCGCACCTCGGTGGCGAAGTCCAGCACGAAGCTCTCCTGGGTCCGCCACACCGACGCGAATCCGGCGTACACGCCGACCTCGGCGTCCTCCGGCACCGTTATCTCGACCCGTTGTTCCAGCGGCTGGTCCGTCACCCTGACATCGTCGCATGTGACGGACGGAGCCGGGTCATCCGCCGATCGCGGACATGGGGCGGGCCGGCTGCAGGAATCCGGGGTCGTCGATGCCGTGCCCGGCGCGCTTGCGCCCGACCGCAGCGACCCACCGCGCGGCGAGGTCGTCGTCGTCCGCGCCGGCCCGCAGGGCGGCGCGCAGATCGGACTCCTCGGTGGCGAACAGGCAGTTGCGGACCTGTCCGTCGGCGGTCAGCCGCACCCGGTCGCAGGCGCCGCAGAACGGCCGGGTGACCGACCCGATGACACCCACCCGCGCCGGTCCCCCGTCGACGAGGAACGTCTCGGCGGGCGCGCTGCCCCGCGACGCCGGCTCGTCGGGGGTCAGCGCGAACGACGCCGACAGCAGGCCGAGGATCTCGTCGGCGGTGACCATGTCGTCGCGCTTCCAGCCGTGCTGGGCGTCCAGCGGCATCTGCTCGATGAACCGCAGCTCGTACCCGCGCTCCAGGCAGTACCGCAGCAGCGGCACGGCCTCGTGGTCGTTGATCCCGCGCATCAGCACCGCGTTGACCTTGACCGGGGTCAGCCCGGCCCGGACCGCCGCCGCCAGCCCGGCCAGCACGTCGGCGAGCCGGTCGCGGTGCGTCAGGCGGGTGAAGGTCTCCGCCTCCAGGGTGTCGAGGGAGACGTTGACGCGGTCGAGCCCGGCCTCGGCCAGCGGCCCGGCCAGCCGGCCGAGGCCGATGCCGTTGGTGGTCAGCGAGATCTGCGGGCGGGGGCGCAGCGCGGCGGTGCGCCGGACGACGTCCGGCAGCCCGCGGCGCAGCAGCGGCTCGCCGCCGGTGTAGCGGACCTCGGTGACGCCGAGCCGCTCGACGCCGACACCCACCAGCCGGACCACCTCGTCGTCGGTCAGCAGCTCCGGCCTGGGCAGCCAGTCGAGTCCCTCCGGCGGCATGCAGTACGAGCACCGCAGGTTGCACCGGTCGGTGAGGGAGACCCGCAGGTCCGTCGCGACGCGGCCGAAGCCGTCGACCAGCACGGGCGGCCCCCCTTCCTGCTGCCGGCGGGGCGGCCCCCGCCGAAATGGCCTGGCGGCATCCACTGTATTGGGGTGGTTGACGTTCCGGTGCACCGCGAGGCACGGTATCGGCCTGATCTTCGAGGAGGGCGGGCCATGACGGTGACACGGCGGTGGGAGTTCGCGGGACGCGACGGGGCGGTCGCGGCGCGGTCCTGGAGGCATCCCGAGCCCCGCTACCTGGCCGTTCTGGTGCACGGCTACGGCGAGCACCTGGGCCGGTACGAGCACGTGGCGCGGGCCCTGCTCGACCACGGCGCCACCGTCGTCGGCGTCGACCACGCCGGGCACGGTCTGTCGGCGGGCGAACGGGTGCTCGTCGCCGATTTCGAGGACCGGGTGGCCGACGTCCACTCCCTGGTCGAGGACGCCCGCGCCGACCACCGCGATCTCCCGGTCGTCGTGATCGGGCACTCGATGGGCGGCATGATCGCCACGCGCTACGCCCAGCTCCACGGGGAGGGGATCGCGGCGCTGGTGCTGTCGGGGCCGGTGCTCGGGCGCTGGGAGGCGCTGGAGGCGATGCGTGGCCTGGACGAGATCCCCGACGTGCCCATCGACCCGTCCACGCTGTCGCGGGACCCGCAGGTCGGTCGGGCGTACGCGGACGACCCGCTGGTCTGGCACGGGCCGTTCAAGAAGGTCACGGTCGAGGCGTGGGCCCGCTGCCTGGACGCGATCACGCGGCACGGGTCGCTCGGAGCGCTGCCGACCCTGTGGGTGCACGGCGAGGACGACCGTCTGGTGCCGTACGAGGGGACGGCCGTCGGCATCGAGGCGGTGCGGGGCACGGACCTGACGGAGCGGCGCCATGCGGAGGCGCGGCACGAGGTGTTCAACGAGACCAACTCCGACGAGGTACTGGCGGAGGTCACCGCCTTCGTCGACCGCGTGCTGAGCGCTCCAGCTCGCTGAGCAGCTCCTCCTTGCGCGCCGCCGGGATCGCCCGCCGGTCGGTGTCGGTGAGCGCGCCCTCCAGAGCCCACAGCATCGTGCGGGTCAGGCCGGGCATCGCCGCGTCCCGCAGCCCGAGGAACGCCTCGACGGGTCCCGTCCGGGCGAGGTCGTCCAGGGTCCGGATGCCGATGCGGTTCAGCCGTTCGGCCGTGGTGGGGTCGAGGTTGCGGCAGTTCTCGATCTTCATGCTCCTCCCGCATCTGATCGCGTGACCCTGGCGCCAGATCCGGGGTCGGAGCAGGTCGGGGTACTTCGGGGCGTCGGGGCGGGCCAGCACGTCGGCGCGGGCCCGGCGGGCGATCCCCACGTCACGGCGGAAGTCGCGGAAGATCTGGATCTCGCCCGAGTGGCCCCCACGCCAAGGCCCGAGGTACGTGTGATCGGAGGGGAAGCGGCCGGTCGCGTCCAGCGTGGCGGCCCACAACGCCCACAGCCGCAGCTCCGTCGTACTGTCCGGCTGGAGGACGATCAACCCGTCGGTCCGCCGGACCCGGCCGCGCTCCGGCCGCCAGTACGGGACGTGCGCGTCCGTCCAGCCCCGGACGTCGGTCAGCGCGGCGTCCAGCCCGTACGTCCGCCAGCGGACGGTCCCGTCCGGGGCCGATCGCAGCGGCAGCCTCGCCTTGAGGTCGCGGGCGGCCCGCCGCCCGAACGGCGTGCGGCGGTCGGGCAGCACGACGATCGGGTCGGCCGGGTCGGCGTCGAACGGCGTCGGCACCAGGAATGGCCGGTCGATGAGCAGCAGGGTGCCCGGCCGTGCCTGATAGGAAAGGCCCCACAGCAGGCGGGCCAGCACCTGCGCCCCGTGCCGGTCGGACAGCACGTGCCACGTCTCGTGGAACAGGTTGGTGCCGAACCGGGCGGTGGTGCCCGGCCGCAGCCCGATGACGGTGTGCTCGCGGCCCGCCAGCCGCAGGGTGCGCCGGTGCAGCTTCATGCCGTCGGCGGCGGCCCGCGCCGTGGCGGGCCGCTGCCGCGCCGGCATGGTCCGTCAGCCCTTCACGCAGATGAGCTGGCGGAGGCGCGCCTCGACCCGGACCAGGTCGGACTGCGCGGCCATGACCGACTCCAGGTCCTTGTAGGCGCCCGGGATCTCGTCGATCACCCCGGCGTCCTTGCGGCACTCCACACCCTCGGTCTGCGTCTGCAGGTCCTCCAGGGTGAAGGTCTTCTTGGCCTTGTTCCGGCTCATCCTCCGGCCCGCCCCGTGCGAGGCGGAGTTGAAGGCGTCGTCGTTGCCGAGGCCGCGCACGATGTACGTGCCGGTCGCCATCGAACCCGGGATGATGCCCAGGTCGCCGCCGCCCGCGCGGATCGCGCCCTTGCGGGTGACCAGCAGCTCGGCCCCGCCGTAGACCTCCTCGGCCACGTAGTTGTGGTGGCACGAGATGTGGTCGGTCCACTTGATCTTGTGGCCGGCGAAGTACCGGGCGACCACGTTCTGGGAGAGCGCCATCATGAGCGCCCGGTTGCGCCGCGCGTAGTCCTGCGCCCAGAACAGGTCCCGGCGGTACGCCTCCATCTCGTCGGTGCCGCTCAGGAACACCGCCAGGTCGCGGTCGGGCAGGTCCTGGTTGTGCGGCAGCCTCCGGGCGGCCTCGATGTGGTGGTCCGCCAGCTCCTTGCCGATGTTGCGCGAGCCGGAGTGCAGGACGATCCAGATCGCCCCCTCGTCGTCGGCGCACACCTCCAGGAAGTGGTTGCCGCTCCCGAGCGTCCCCATCTGCGACCGGGCCCGACCGAACCGGCCCCGGACGGCCGGGAGCAGCTCGTCGAAGCCCTTCCAGAAGTCGTACCAGCCGCGCTCCTTGAAGCCGGGGACGCCCGCCGGGTCCACCGGGGTGTCGTGGGAGCCGCGACCGACCGGGATCGCCCTCTCCAGCTTGGCGCGCAGGCGGCTCAGGTCGTCGGGGAGGTCCTCGACCGTCAGGCTGGAGCGCACCGCCGTCATGCCGCAGCCGATGTCCACGCCGACGGCGGCGGGTGCCACGGCGTCGCGCATCGCGATCACCGAGCCGACGGTGGCGCCCTTGCCGTAGTGGACGTCGGGCATCACCGCGACACCCTCCACCCACGGCAGGTCCGCCACGTTGCGCAGTTGGTCGAGCGCCGCCTCCTCGACGGTCGCCGGGTCCGTCCACATGCGGATCGGAACACGGCCGCCCCGCAGGGTCTCGTACGGCATCGAAGGCTCCTTTCCGAACCTGAACGCCCGTTGACCGTTCCCGTTGAACGATCTCTGACGCGCTCTATGACGCCAGAGGTCGTGGGGCCGGATCAACCCATTTTCGGTTCGGAGCGCACCCGTCGGTGGTCGCCGGAGCGCTCGGTCAGCCCGCGCCGGTCCAGATGCTCCAGCAGCGGGACGACGACCCGGCGGCTGGTGTCCAGGGCCTGCTTGGCCTGCGCCACGGTGAACGGCTGCGACAGGCCCGCCAGCACGCGGACGGCCTCCTCGTCGGCCCCGGCGGGCAGCACCACGCCGTCGGCCGGCCGCAGCACGGCGCCGGACGCCACGGCGGCGGCCAGGGTCGGCCCGGTCAGGCCCAGCTCGGCCAGCCGCGCCGCCTCCGGGGCCCGGAACGGCGCCTCCGCCAGGTCCTCGCGCAGCCGTGCGACGGCCTCGACGACCTGGGGCGGCGGCCCGGCGGGCGTGCCGTACACGCGGCCGTCGGCCAGCCGCAGCGGCGGACGGATCAGCGCCGCCACGAGCCGCCGCGACGGCAGGCCCAGCCGCAGCCTGGCGGCCTCCAACGGGATGCCCGGGGCCAGCGGGCTCGCGGCGGCGTGCCGGGCCAGTTCCCCGGCCAGCCGTCGATGCAGGCCCTCCCAGTGGCCCGGGTCGGCGAGCCAGCCGTCGTCGAGCCGCACGGCGTCCACGGGCGGCACGGCCCCCATCACGGCCAGCTCGCCCTCGCGCAGCACGCCGTGCCGCCGCAGCAGCAGGCCGCCACCGGGCCGGTCGGGCCAGCTCGCCAGCTCCCGGGCGCGTTCGACACCCGCGCCACGCCGAACGAGCGTGGGCGGCCGGACGTCCAGGACCCGGACGCCGGCCACGGAGCGCCGCCCGGGGTCGCGGAGCAGGGCCCGGTCCCCGACGTGCAGCGGCAGCCGGGCGTTGAGGGTGAGGCGGGCCGTGTCGGGGCCGAGGGGACGCAGCCGCACCGGGACGGCGGCGGAGCCGAGGTGCAGGATCATCTGGCGGGCCAGCCGTCCGGACGCCTCGGCGAAGCTCAGCCGCACGTCGACGCAGGTCGTCATGGTCCAGTCCCCGGGGCTGACCAGCGCCATGCCCCGCACGACGTCGCCGTGGTCGACACCGCGCAGGTTGACCGCCACGCGGGACACGCCGGTCACCGCGTCGACGGGCTCCCTCATCGACTCCAGCGCCCGGATCCGGACGGTCCGGTCGCCCGGCGTGAGCGTCAGTTCGTCGCCGACGGCGACGGTGCCCGCGCCGAGGGTGCCGGTGACGACGGTGCCGCTGCCCTTGACGGTGAACGCGCGGTCCACCCAGAGCCGCACCGGGGCCGCCGGGTCCGGGACCGGCAGCCGGGCCGCGAGCCGGTCCAGGGCGGCGGCCAGGTCGTCGACGCCGCGACCGGTGACGGAGCTGACCGTCACCGCCTCCGCGTTGCGCAGCCCGGTGCCGTCCAGCCTCGAGCGCGCCTGGCGCAGCGCCGGGGTCGGGTCGGCGAGGTCGGAGCGGGTGACGACCAGCAGCCCGTGCCGGACCCCCAGGGCGTCGAGGGCGGCCAGGTGCTCCTGCGACTGCGGCATCCAGCCCTCGTCGGCGGCGACCACCATCATCGCGGCGGGCACCGGGCCCACCCCGGCCAGCATGTTGCCGACGAACCGCTCGTGTCCGGGCACGTCGACCAGCGCCAGCCGCAACCCCGACGGCAGCGTCGTCCAGGCGAACCCGAGGTCGATGGTCAGGCCCCGGCGGCGCTCCTCGGCCCAGCGGTCGGGCTCCATCCCGGTGAGCGCCCGGACCAGCGCGGACTTGCCGTGGTCCACGTGCCCGGCGGTCGCGACGACCTGCATCACGCCTCCCCGCCCACGGCGGCGGGCCGGGCCGAGTGCGCCGACAGCACGGCGCGGGCCACGAGGGCGTCGTCGGAGGGCGGCACGGAGCGCAGGTCCAGCATCAGTCTGCCCTGCTCGAGCCGGCCCACGACGCACCGCTCGCGCAGCGCCGGCTCGAATTCGCCGGGCAGCGCGACGGCGGCGCTGGGCAGGACGACCCCGGGCGCTCCCCCGCCGCCCACGGTGGCCTCGCCGGCCACGGCGTCGGCGGCGACCCCGTGCGCGTTCAACTCCTTCGCCAGCCGGGCGGCCCGGCGCATCAGGTCCGCCGCGTCGGCGCGCAGGGCCCGCACGACGGGCGGCTCGGGGCCGCGCAGCGTCGCCTCCAGGGCAGCCAGGGTCAGCTTGTCGACGCGCAGGGCCCGGTAGAGCGGGTGCCTGCGCAGCCGACCGACGATCTCGGCGGACCCGAGGATGAGCCCCGCCTGCGGGCCGCCCAGCAGCTTGTCCGCGCTGGCGGTGACCAGGTCGGCCCCGGCGGCCAGCACGGAGGCGGCGTCGGGCTCCCGCGGCAGGAGCGGCTCGGGGGCCAGCAGTCCGGAGCCGATGTCCACGACCAGGGGCGCGTCGAGCCGGGCCAGCCCGGCGACGTCGGCCTCGGCGGTGAACCCCTCGATCCGGAAGTTGGACGGGTGCACCTTGAGGACGAAGCCGGTCTCGGGCCCCAGCGCCTCGGCGTAGTCGGCGACGGTGGTGCGGTTGGTGGTGCCGACCTCGCGGAGCCGCGCGCCGGTGGCCGCCAGCAGCTCCGGGATGCGGAAGCCGTCGCCGATCTCGACCATCTCGCCGCGCGAGAGCACGATCTCGCGGCCGGGGGCCAGCGCGGTGGCGGCCAGCACGAGGGCGGCGGCGTTGTTGTTGACGACGGCGACGGCCTCGGCCTCCGGGCAGGACTCGCGGAGCGCGTCGAGGGCGCCCCGGCCGCGTGCGCCTCGACGGCCGGTGGCCAGGTCGTACTCGACGTCGGCGCATCCGGACACGGCGGCGACCGCGTCGCGGGCGGCGGCCGACAGCGGGGCGCGGCCCAGGTTGGTGTGCAGCAGGACGCCGGTGGCGTTCACGACGGGGCGCAGCGTGGTGGCGTGCTCGGGCAGGCCGGCGACGGCCGCGTCGGCGACCTCGCCGGGCGCGATCTCACCGGTCCGGGCCCGTTCCTGCGCCCGCACGACCGCCGCCTTCACCAGGGCGCGCCCGAGCCGCCCGGCCGCCGTCCCCAGGCGCGGGTCGGCCAGCACGGCATCGGTACGGGGCACCTGTCGCCTGGAGTCCACGCGACAGAACCTTAGGGAGGAGCGTCGGCCGGCGGAAGCACAACCCCTCCTTACGGTGAGATCCCTGTCACTTCGGGGATCGGGACCGCTCGTGGAACGCCGCTCTTGACGAAGAGGCCCTCGGCCGTGCCCCATAGGTGGAACCCCTGCCACCCCCGGAGGAGCGCATGGGAGCCTATGCGGCCGCGCACCAGCGCAGCATCACCGATCCATCGCGCTTCTGGGGGCTGGCCGCCCGGGACATCCGCTGGCTCGCCCCGCCCGACCGCGTGCTGGACGACGGGGCGCCCCCGTTCTACCGGTGGTTCACCGGCGGTGAGTTGAACACCTGCGAGAACGCGCTCGACCGGCACGTGGAGGAGGGCCACGGAGGGCGTCCCGCGCTGATCGACGGGGATCGCCGCGCCTACACCTACGCCGAGCTGCGGGACGTGGTGGCACGGTGCGCGGGGGCGTTGCGGGCGCTGGGCGTGGAGCGCGGGGACCGGGTGCTGGTGCGCCTGCCCCTGGTGGCCGAGGCGGCCATCGCACTGCTGGCCTGCGCACGGCTGGGGGCGGTGCCGGCCGTGGTGGGCGACGCCGGGCTCACCCCGGAGGGCCTGGCCGCGCGGATCGACGGCACGCGCCCCAAGGTGGTGGTCTCGGCCGCCGAGGACGCCGCGGATCTCGGCTCCGGCACGCGCAAACCCCTGCTGGACAGCGCGTTGCGGCTGGCCTCGCATACGATCGGGCACCGGATGATCTGGCGGCGCGACGCCTCCAGGACGGACACCGCGACGTCCCCTCCGCGCGACGTCGACTGGGACGAGGCCTTGGCGTCGGCGAGTCCCGCCGCGTGCGTCACGGTCGCGGCGACCGATCCCCTGCACATCCTGTTCACGCCCGGTACCGGAGGGCCTCCCAAGGGGGTCGTCCGCGACAACGGCGGGTTCGCGGTGGCGTTGCGCTGGGCGATGGAGAACGTGTACGGCGTCGGCCCGGGAGACGCCATCGGGGTCGGATCGGACGTGGGCTGGGCCGTCGGCCTGTCGTCCGCCGTCTACGGGCCGTTGGTGACCGGCTGCACGGTCGTCCTGTGCCCCGGCGGGGCCGACCCGTGGCGGCCGGCGGCCGAGCATCGGGTGAGACGGCTGATCACCACGTCGGCGGGGCTGAGGGCGCAGTGCGCGAGGGATCCCGCCGGAACGTTCCTCCGCGACCATGACCTGTCGGCCCTCCAGGGGCTGATCGCGGCCGGGGAGGCCGTGGACGAGGCGACGTTCGCGTGGGCGTCGCGGGTCCTCGGGCTCCGGGTGAGCGGGGAATGGGGGCAGGCCGAGACCGGACGGGCGATCGCCGCCAACCCGCTGGGTCTGGAGCCCATGCGGGTCACGGCGGGCTCCTCCGGCGTGCCGACGCCGGGCTTCGACGTACGGGTCCTGAACGAGCGCGGCGGGCCGGTGGGCGAGGGCGGCCACGGCGAACTGGCGATCCGGCTGCCGCTGCCGCCGGGGGCGCTGTCCACGCTGTGGCGCGAGGACGAGCGGTTCGTGGAGTCGTACCTGACCCGGCATCCCGGCCACTACCTGACCGGGGACGTCGGCCGCATCGACGCGGACGGGCAGGTCCGGGTGACGGGGCGTGCCGGGGAGGGCGGTTAGGCGTCGCCCCCGCGGGGCCACAGCGACATCGCCGCGACGACGCCGACGGCGGCGAGCGTGATCTCCAGCAGCGCCACCGGGACACCGAAGCCGCCGCCGTCCCAGTCCAGGACCCCGTGGCCCAGCCAGGCCCCGAGGAAGGCGGCGAAGACCCCCACCGCGACGGTGAGCCAGGTCGCCGGCTCCCGCCCGCCCGGCACGACCAGGCGACCGAGCCCGCCGATGATCGCGCCGAAGACGCCGGCGGTGACGATGATCCCGATGGTCATGACGACCTCCTTCCGTGCGTCCGCGCACCTCTGGGGAGGTCGCCCGGGTCCGTACCCGGAGCGCGGCGGCGCAACCGGGGCGCGGCCGGGGCGGTCAGCGAACGATGATCACGGGGCCCGGCACGGTCCGTGCGATCAGCTCGCCGATCACGGTGGCGCCCGGGACCTCCCCGGCCACCAGCAGCCCGCCGGAGGTCTGGGCGTCGGCCAGCAGCAGCCGCTCGGGCTCGCCGGTCCGGCCGAAGTCGGTGTGCGGGGCGACCCAGCCGAGGTTGCGGTGCGTTCCGCCGGAGACGAACCCGTCGCGGACGGCATCGCGGGCGCCGTCCAGGTAGGGCACGGCCGCCGCGTCGAGCACCGCGGTGACCCCGCCGGCCCGGGCCAGCTTGTAGAGATGGCCGAGCAGACCGAACCCCGTCACGTCGGTGGCCGCCCGCGCCCCGGCGTCCAGCGCGAGTTGCGAGGCGTCCGCGTTCAGGGCCGTCATGGCGGCGACGGCCTGCGGGAACACCTCGCCGGTGGCCTTGTGGCGGGTGTTGAGGACCCCGATGCCCAGCGGCTTGGTCAGCGACAGCGGCAGCCCCGGTCGGGCCGCGTCCAGCCGCAGCAGCCGCGCGGGGTCGGCGAGGCCGGTCACCGCCATGCCGTACTTGGGCTCGGCGTCGTCGATGCTGTGGCCGCCGGCCACCGCGCAGCCGGCGCGGGCGGCGACGTCGCGGCCGCCGCGCAGCACCTCGCGGGCCAGCTCCATCGGCAGCGTGTCGCGCGGCCAGCCCAGCAGGTTGACCGCCATGACGGGACGGCCGCCGACCGCGTAGACGTCGGAGAGGGCGTTGGCGGCGGCGATCCGGCCCCAGTCGTAGGGGTCGTCGACCACGGGGGCGAAGAAGTCGACGGTGGAGACCACGGCCCGATCGCCCTCGATGCGCAGCACGGCCGCGTCGTCGGCGTCGTCCAGCCCGATGATCATCGTCTCGTCCCCCGCCGGCGGGGACCCGGCGGGCGGCGTCCCCAGGGCGAGCCCGGCGACCATCTCCTCCAGCTCGCCCGGCGGGATCTTGCAGGCGCAGCCGCCGCCGCGGGCGTACCGGGTCAGCCGTACGGGGGTCACAGCCGGACACTATGACACCGCCGCACCGGGCGATCAAGGGTGCCCGGGCCCGGACGCGCAGATCACGTAGGGTCGGCGGCGGAGGCGTGCGAGCGCCTGGTGGCCTCCCTGATCTTCAAAATCAGTGGACCCGAGCATCTCGGGTCGGCGGGTTCGATTCCCGTACGCCTCCGCGCCCCGCCCGTGTCACGTCACCGGCACGATCTCCGCCCGGACCAGCTCCCCGTCCCGGACGTCCAGGAGCCCGACGGTGCCGTGCGGCTGACGACGGCGGTCGGTCGGCGATCCGGGGTTGAACAGGCGCAGTCCGTCGCCGCTCTCGTCCAGCGGGATGTGCGAGTGGCCGAAGACCACCAGCTCGGCCGCGGGGAAGCGACGGCGCATCCGGGCGAGGCGGCCCTTGGCGGGACCGCTGTCGTGGATCATCGAGACGCGCAGGCCGTCCAGGTCGAGGTCCAGCGTCTCCGGGACGCCCCGGGCGGCCAGGTCCGGCCCGTCGTTGTTGCCCAGCACCGCCCGCACCGGCGCGTACCCGGCCAGCTCGTCCAGGACCTCGGTGGTGCAGACGTCGCCCGCGTGCAGGATCAGGTCCGCGCCGCGCAGGAGGGCGGCCACCGCCGGCGGGCACGAGCGCCAACGGCGCGGCGCATGCGTGTCGGACAGCACGGTCACGTGCACGGTTCGGCCCTACCCTCGTTGGCGAGGCCCACGCGACTGACAGAGTCAGTCATGGGGAGGGCAAGATGGGTCAATCATCTCCACCCCGCCCGCCCCCCGACCGCGGGCTCGACCGAGCGGAGGTCCGCGTGCGCGAAGGACCCATGGAACGGCTTCCGGCGATCCCCTTCTGGGAGGCGCTCGGCGAGGCCGAACGGGCCCTCCTGCGCCGTGCGGGTCGGGTGCGCGAGTTCCGCCCGGGCGCCGAGCCGCTGTGCTTCGAGGGCGACGCCTCCACGCACGTCATCATCATCATGGAGGGCTGGGCCAAGGTCATCTCCCCCACCGGGTCCGGCCGCGAGGTGGTGCTGGCGGTGCGGGGTCCCGGCGACATGGTCGGCGAGGTCTCCGCGATGTTCGACCGGCCCCGATCGGCGACCGTGCAGCCGCTGGTGAACATCACGGCGCTGAGCGTGCCCGCGCAGCGGTTCCGGACCTTCCTCGACGACAACCCGCAGTGCTGGTGGCCGCTGATGGCCACGGTGGTGGACCGGATGGGCGACCTGGGCAACCGGCTGCGCGTGCACGCCGGCTCGGACGGCACCTGCCGGCTGGCGCACCTGCTGGTCCATCTGGCCGAGCTGTCGCTGCGGTACCGGCCGGCGACCGCCGACGGGCGCATCCAGATCCTGCCGCCGCTGTCCCAGGCGGACCTGGGGAGCTGGGTGGACGCCTCCCGGGAGACGGCCGCCCGCGGCTTCGGCGAGCTGCGCGACCAGGGGCTGGTGGCCACGGCGTACAAGAAGGTCACGGTGCTGGACCTGCCAGGGCTGCGCGGCTTCGTGGCCCGGTGCGCCACGGACTCCTGACCGGCCTGCTGCTAACGTGCCGCCCGTGACGGACGCGAACGACCCCTCGAACGACCGGCCGGACGACGAGTACGCGGCGACGTTCCGGATGGTGGACCTCGACGGCGACGGCCACATCTCGCTGGCCGAGCTGAAGTCCCTGATGCGGGCGCTCGGCCGCGAGATCGGTCACGCCCGGGCCGTCGAGGTGATGGTGCAGGCCGACGGCAGCCGCGACGGCAAGCTGTCGCTGGCCGAGTTCGCCGCGTTCATGCGGTCGAACCCCCGCTAGCCGCCCGGGCGCGCTCGGCGGGCCGGACGAGGCCGAGTTCCTCGGCGAACCAGGCGATGGTGCGGCGCAGCCCCTCGGTGTTGGGGACGCGCGGACCCCAGCCGAGCCGTTCCCGCGCGAGGGTCGTGTCGGGGCAGCGGACCGTGGGGTCGTCGGTCGGGCGCTCGACGAACGCGATCGGCGACTCCGAGCCGGTCAGGTCACGGATGGTGCGGGCCAGCTCCAGGACGGTCGTCTCCTCGGAGTTGCCGATGTTGACGGGCCCGGCGAGCCGGTCGCGGGCCAGCGCGAGGATGCCGGACACGGTGTCGTCCACGTAGCAGATCGACCGGGTCTGGGAGCCGTCCCCCGCGACGGTCAGCGGCTCGCCCGCCAGCGCCTGGCGGATGAACGTGGGGATGGCGCGGCCGTCGTGCGGGCGCATCCGGGGACCGTAGGTGTTGAAGATCCGGACGATGCCGGTGTCGACGTCGCGGCTGTTGCGGTAGGCGGTCGTCAGGGCCTCCGCGTACCGCTTCGCCTCGTCGTAAACGCTGCGGGGGCCGACCGGGTTGACGTTGCCCCAGTAGTCCTCGCGCTGCGGATGGCGCAGCGGGTCGCCGTACACCTCGCTGGTGGAGGCGAGGACGAACCGCGCCCCCTTCTCCCTGGCCAGGCCCAGCGCGTGCAGGGTGCCGAGCCCGCCGACCTTGAGGGTCTCCACCGGCAGCTTGAGGTAGTCGATGGGCGAGGCCGCCGACGCGAAGTGCATCACCAGGTCCACATCGCCGGGCACGTGAACGAACCCGGTCAGGTCGCACTCCACCACCCGGAACCCCGGCCGGCCCATCAGGTGGGCCACGTTGTGCGGCGTCCCGGTCAGGAAGTTGTCCATGCAGATGACGCCGACCCCGTCGCGCAGCAGCCGTTCGCACAGGTGGGAGCCCAGGAACCCGGCCCCTCCCGTCACCACGGCGCGGCGGATGCGGCGTTGCGCGATGCCCGTCATGCGGCCTCCCCTCCATCGTGCACTCGACTGCGGGCCCGTTCGACGAGCCTGCTGGTGGAACGGCCCTCCAGGTAGGGCAGCAGCACCACCTGCCCACCGTGGCGGCGGACGATGTGGGCCTCCGGCAGGTCGGCGGAGGCGTAGTCGGCGCCCTTGACCCACAGGTCCGGGCGGAGCCGTTCCAGCAGGCCGGCCGGGGTCGGCTCCTCGAAGACGAGCACGGCGTCCACGCAGTCGAGCGCGGCGAGCACGCGGGCCCGGTCCTGCTCGGGCATCACCGGACGCCCCGGGCCCTTCAGGCTGCGCACCGACGCGTCGGAGTTCAGGCACACCACGAGGAGGTCCCCCAGGGCGCGGGCCTGGCGCAGCAGGCCGACGTGCCCTGGATGCAGGAGGTCGAAGCATCCGCCGGTGCCGACCACGGTGCCGCCGCGCTCGCGCACCCGCCGCACCGCGTGCCAGGGGTCGTCCGCCGGGGGCTCGGGTTCGACGGCGGGATCGCCGGAGGCGACGAAGGCTGCGGCCTGCCGCACCGCCTCGGTGACGGCCTCGCCGAGCAGCCCGCCGTCCGCGAGGGCCAGGGCGGCGGCGGCGGAGAAGCAGTCGCCCGCGCCGCACGCGTCGACGCGGCCCGGGGTCCTCGGCGCGGTGACCACGTACGGGACGTCGTCGCCGACCGACAGCAGGGCGCCGCGCTCCCCGAGCGTCACCGCGACGCCGGCGGCCTTCCAGCGCGGCACGAGCACGGCGGCGTCGGCGGCGGCCCGGGCGAGCGGATCGCCGCCGGCCTCGGGGGTGTCGGCGAACGCACGGGCCTCGGCCTGGTTGGGCGTCACCAGCCGGGCGGCGTGCACGGGCGGCGCCCCGCGCGGATGCGGGTCCCACACCACGGGGACGTCCCTCGGCAGGGCGGCGAGCATCCGCCGCACCTCCTCGTGCGCGGCGGTCCCCCGCCCGTAGTCGGCCACCAGCACGGCCCCGGCGGAGCGCAGCGTCCGCCGGAGGCGTTCGCGGCGGTCGCCGCCGAGGGCCTCGGCCATCCGGCCGTCGCCCTGGTCGACGCGGACCAACGACTGGCCGGCGGCGCGCACCCGCGTCTTGCGGACGGTGGTCCCGTCCAGCGGCAGCGGCAGCAGTTCCACCCGTTCCGCCAGCAGTCGGGCGAGGTCGGCGCCGGGGGCGTCCCCGCCGATCGGGGCGGCCAGCACGACGTCGCGGGCCGACAGCCCGGCGGCGAGGGTGGCGGCCAGGCCCGCCCCTCCGGCGCGGCGGTGTTCGCGGACGCCGCCGACGACGGGCACCGGGGCGTCCGGGGACACCCGTTCGACGGCGCCCTCGAGGTCGACGTCGAGCAGCGCGTCGCCCAGGACGACCAGCGGCCCGCCCCTCACGTCGCCACCGCCCGCCGGTCGACCGCCAGGACGCCCCGGTCGACCGCGGCGCAGAGCAGGTGGACCACGGCGAGGTGGACCTCCTGCACGGTGGCGGTCGAGGGCGCGTCGATCGTCAGGGCCCGCTCGCACATCCCGGCCAGCGGGTTGGGCGCCGGGCCGGTCAGGGCCCAGGTCCGCAGCCCCTCCTCCGCCGCGGCGCGGGCGGCGGCGAGCACGTTGCGGCTGGTGCCGCTGGTGGACAGGCACAGCAGCACGTCGCCGGGCCTGCCGTGGGCCCGCACCTGGCGGGCGAACACCTCGTCGGGGCCGTAGTCGTTGACGATCGCGGTGAACGCCGAGGTGTCGCCGTGCAGCGGGATCGCCGACAGCGCCCGGCGCTCACCGTCGAACCGGCCCACCAGCTCGGCGGTCAGATGCTGGGCCTGCGCGGCGCTGCCGCCGTTGCCGCAGGCCAGCAGCCTCCCGCCGGAGTCCAGCACGGCGGCCAGGTCGCGCCCCCACTCCTCCAGCAGGTCGCCGCGCCGGCGCAGCCCGCGCAGCGCGATCTCCAGCCTGGTCAGGTGCGCCTCGGTCAGGGGATGGCTCATGACCTCGCTCCCTTCGTGCCGCCGACGAGACCGCCGACCAGACCGGCGACCTCGGCCGGCTCGTCCCGACCGGAGAGCCGCTCGTACACCGACTCGGTGGTGGCGGCGATCCGGTCCCAGGAGTACAGCGCCCGCGCGCGGCGGGCGCCCGCCCTGCCCAGCCGGGCCCGAAACCGGTGGGCGCCCAGCGTCGCGCGCAGCCGGTCGGCGAGCGCGACGGGGTCGCGCGGCGGCACCTGGAGTCCCGTGACGCCGTCGATGACGGTGTCGAGGTGGCCGCCGACCGCCGACGCGATCACCGGGGTCCCGCAGGCCATCGCCTCCACCGGGACCATCCCGAACGGCTCGTACCACGGCACGCTCACCACGACGTCGGCCGAGCGCATCAGGGCGGGGGCCTCGTCGTGCGGCACCCGGCCCAGGAAGACCACCCGGTCGGCGACACCGTGCTCGGCCGCCAGCGCCCGCAGCCGCCGGACCTCGGGGTCGTCGTCGAGCTCGTCCCCGCCGGGACCGCCGGCGACGATCAGCTCGGCCCCCGGGACCTCCGGCATGGCCTCGATGACGGTGTCGATGCCCTTGCGGGGCACCATCCGGCCGATGCACAGCACCCGGGGCCGGTCCCCGCGCGGGGCCACGGGCCCGGAGGCGCGGAAGAGCCCGAGGTCGACGCCGCAGGGGATCACCACCGCGGAGTCCGGCCGGACTCTATACGCGCATAGTTCTCGGACCTCGTTGGAACAGGTCGCGATGACGGACTGCACCTCCCTGGCCACCCGGGGCTCCAGCCAGCGCCGCTCCGGCGGGCTGGTGTCGGCCTCCCGCTGGTGCCGGCGCTTGACGACGCCGAGCGCGTGGAACGTCTGCGCGACCGGCACGTCCAGGTCCGCGGCGGCGGCCAGCGCGGCGTACCCGCTCATCCAGAAGTGGGCGTGCACCACGTCGGGCCGTCCGGCCGCCCAGCGGTCCGCCAGTCGGTCGGCGAAGTCCGGCATCCAGGGCAGCAGCTCGTCCTTCGGGATCGGGCGCGGCGGGCCGGCCGGCACGTGCTCGACCACGACGCCCGGCGCCAGGGGGACCCGGTCGGGCGGGTCGGGCGCGTCCCTCCGGGTGTGCACGGTGACGTCGTGGCCCCGCGCGCCCAGCGCCGTGGCGAGCGCCGCGACGTGGACGTTCTGCCCGCCCGCGTCCGCACCCCCCAGCACCGCCAGCGGGCTGGCGTGTTCGGAAACCATATGGATGATCAAAGGCTTCTCCTCCGCAATGGTCGAGACGCGCACGCGGTGAGCAGTGTCCGGAAACGCCGACCTGAAACGCCCGGGTCGGGCCGCCGATAATGGCGTGATCTGCGGAGACGCCGTCTCCTGGGGCTTTCGGGCGTTCGGTGTTTGACCCCGATCCCTCGGGAGAAAAGGCGGCCTGACACGTTGCCTCGGGACTGGAGGGACGATGCGCGTACTCGGCGTCAATGCCGTGTTCCACGATCCGGCGGCGGCCCTCGTCATCGACGGGGAGGTCGTGGCGGCGGCCGAGGAGGAACGGTTCAGCCGCCGCAAGCACGGCAAGAGACCGGTGCCGTTCTCCGCGTGGGAGCAACCGGCGGGTGCGGCGGCGTGGTGCCTGGAGCGGGCGGGACTGACACCCGCCGACCTCGATCTGGTCGGTTTCTCCTACGATCCGTCGCTGGTCCTTCCGGCGGACGAAATGGGCCTCGACGATCCCTGGGACCATCTGCGCACCGAATTCGCGCGCCGGGCGCCGGGTTTCCTCGCGGACGCGCTTCCGGGGCTGGATCCGTCGCGGGTGACGTTCCTGCCGCATCACGTGGCGCACGCCGCGTCCGCGGGATTGGCGGTCGGCGACCGTTCGTGCAGCGTGCTGGTGTGCGATGGGCGCGGTGAGGCGCATTCGCATCTGGCGGGCCGTTACCGCGACGGCGTGCTGGAACCGCTGGCGAGCCAGCGGCTGCCCCATTCCCTCGGGCTGATGTACGAGGAGCTCACCGCACATCTGGGATTCCTGCGGTCTTCGGACGAGTACAAGGTGATGGCCTTGGCGTCCTATGGGAAGCCGCGCCATCTGGACTTCCTCCGCGAGAGGGTCCGCGCCACGGGCGACGGCGGCTTCGTCACCGAGTGGATCGACTGGACGGACCTCGCGCCGCCCCTGGCCGCCGGGGGCGAGTGGACGGAGGCGCACGCCGACCTGGCCGCCAGCGTGCAGCGGCGGCTGGAGGAGGTGCTGCTGGACCTGGCGGGCTGGCTGCACGAGCGCACCGGGGACCGCACGCTGGCGATGGCCGGCGGCACCGCCCTCAACTGCGTCGCCAACACCGTGCTGGCCCGGCGGGGACCCTTCGAGAAGGTGTGGGTGCAGCCGGCGGCGGGCGACGCGGGCACGGCGCTGGGCGCGGCCCTGCATCTGGCGGCGGCCGGCGGTGAGCCCGCCTGGACGATGACGGGCGCCGACCTCGGCCGGGGGTTCGGCGACGGCGAGATCGAGGAGGCGCTGCGCCGCGCCCGGGTGCCCTACGACCGGCCCGCCGACGTCGCCGAGGCGGCGGCCGAGGTGCTCGCCGGCGACGGCATCGTGGCCTGGTTCCAGGGCCGCTCGGAGTACGGGCCGCGCGCCCTCGGGCACCGGTCGCTGCTGGCGCATCCGGGCCGGCGCGCCAACCTGGAACGGCTCAACGACGTGAAGGGCCGCGAGCAGTTCCGGCCGGTGGCCCCCATGGTGCGGCTGGACCGGGCCGCCGAGATCTTCGAACGCGGGCCCGTTCCGAGCCCGTACATGCTGTTCGTCCACGATGTGGCGCCGCACTGGCAGGACCGGATCCCCGCCGTGGTGCACGTGGACGGCACCGCCCGGGTGCAGACGGTCGATCCGGGCGTCGAACCGCTGGTGGCCCGGCTGCTGGACGCCTTCGAGCGCCGCACCGGCCTGCCGGTGCTGGTGAACACCAGCCTCAACACGGCCGGGCGGCCCATGGTGGACGACGTGCGGGACGCCCTGGAGTGCTTCGGCTCGACACCGGTGGACCTGCTGGCGATCGGACCCTTCACGGTGCGGCGATGATCGAGTACTCGGTCGTCGTGCCGACGCTGGGCCGGCCCTGTCTGCGGGCCTGTCTGGAGGCGCTGGCGACCGCCGAGGGCCCGCCGCCGGAGCGGGTGGTGCTCGTCGACGACCGCCCGCTGGGCTCGCCGCCGCTGGACCCGCCCGACGACCTCGCCAAGATCACCGACGTGGTGGCCTCCGGGGGTGTGGGGCCGGCCGCCGCCCGCAACCTCGGCTGGCGGTGCACGCACACGCCCTGGGTCGCCTTCCTGGACGACGACGTGCGGGTCGCGCGCCGCTGGCGGACCCGCCTGGTCGAGGACCTCGCCGAGCAGCCGCCGGACGTCGCCGGGGTGCAGGGCCGCATCGACGTGCCCCTGCCGCCCGGCCGTCGCCCCACGGACTGGGAGCGCGGCACGGCCGGCCTGGCGCGGGCCCGGTGGATCACCGCCGACATGGCGTTCCGACGTGCCGCGCTGGCCGAGTCGGGGGGCTTCGACGAGCGGTTC
The DNA here is from genome assembly GCF_003386555.1 of Thermomonospora umbrina. Taxonomy (GTDB): domain Bacteria; phylum Actinomycetota; class Actinomycetes; order Streptosporangiales; family Streptosporangiaceae; genus Thermomonospora; species Thermomonospora umbrina. The sequence continues at coordinate 7,215,328 of NZ_QTTT01000001.1, forward strand.
CCCCGGGCGTTCCGCGAGGACGCCGACCTGGCGCTGCGGCTGGAGGGCGACGGCTGGTCGCTGGCGCGCGGCGTTCGGCGCACCGCGCATCCGGTGCGGCCCGCCTCGCCGTGGGTCAGCGTCCGGCAGCAGGCGGGCAACGCCGACGACGCGCTCATGCGGGCGCTGCACGGGCCCGGCTGGCACGCGCGGGCCGGGGAGGCGCCGGGCCGCCGCGCCCGCCACCTGGCGATCACCGCCGCCGGACTGGCCGCCGGGGGGCTCTCCCTGGTCGGCCGGCGCGGGCTCGCCGCGCTGGCGGGCGCGGGGGCCCTCGCCGGGGTCGCCGAGTTCGCCGCCGCCCGGATCGCCCCGGGGCCCCGGACGGCGCGGGAGCTCGCCGCGATGACGGCCACCAGCCTGATGATCCCGCCCGTCGCGGCCCTGTGGTGGCTGCGCGGCCTGTACGCGGCCCGGGAGGCGCGGCCGTGGCCGGGACCGGCGAAGGCGGTGCTGTTCGACCGGGACGGGACCCTCGTCCGCGACGTCCCCTACAACGGGGACCCGACGCGGGTGGAGCCGATGCCCGGGGCGCTGAGGGCCGTCGCGCTGGCACGGGCTCGGGGGCTGTCCGTCGGGGTGGTCAGCAACCAGTCCGGCATCGGGCGCGGGCTGCTGACCCGCGACGAGGTCGACGCGGTCAACCGGCGGGTCGACGAGCTGCTGGGCCCGTTCGACACCTGGCAGGTGTGCCCGCACCGGGACGACGACGGGTGCCGCTGCCGCAAGCCCGCGCCCGGCATGGTGGAGCAGGCGGCCGCCGAGCTGTGGCTGGCCCCGCACGAGTGCGTGGTCATCGGAGACATCGGCGCCGACGTGGGCGCGGCCCGCGCGGCGGGGGCCCGGTCGGTGCTGGTCCCGACCCGGGAGACCCGCCCGGAGGAGACCGTCGGCGCCCGCGTCGCCGGCGACCTGGAGACCGCCGTGCGGTACGCGACCGGCGACGTTCCCGGAGCGGCCCTGTGGCGCTGACGGAGGGGGCCCGGCGGGGGCGGGCGCTCGTCGTGCGCCTGGACAGCGCCGGGGACGTGCTGCTTGCGGGCCCGGCGGTCCGGTCGGTGGCGGCCCGACGCGGACGCGTGACGATGCTCACGAGCCCGCTGGGCGAGGCCGCCGCCCATCTGCTGCCCGGGGTGGACGAGGTCATGGTGTGGTCGGCTCCTTGGGTGCTCGCCGACGCGCCCCCCGTCCGCCCCGCGGCACTCTCGGAGCTGGTCGACCGGCTGGCGGCGGGCGGGTTCGACGACGCGCTCGTGCTGACGTCGTTCCACCAGTCGCCGTTGCCGACGGCGCTGGTGCTGCGGCTGGCCGGTGTCGGCCGCATCGCGGCGATCAGCGTGGATTACCCGGGGAGCCTGCTGGACGTCCGGCACGGTGTGGACGACGACATCCCCGAGCCGGAGCGGGCCCTGTCGTTGGCGGCGGCGGCGGGCTTCCCGCTGCCGCCGGGCGACGGGGGCGACCTCGCCGTGCGCCGTCCGCTGCCCGACACGGGGCACCTGACCGGCCCGGGGCCGTACGTCGTCGTGCATCCGGGCGCCGCCGCGCCGGCCCGCCGATGGCCGCCGGAGCGGTGCGCGGAGGCCGTCGCCGAACTCGCCCGTCGCGGTCGGCGGGTGGTGGTCACGGGCGCGCCGTCCGAGCGCGGGCTGACGGCCTTCGTCGCCGGGCGGGACGGGCTGGACCTCGGGGGGCGCACCGGGCTCGCCGGGCTGGCGTCCGTCCTCGCCGGGGCCGACGCCCTGGTGGTCGGCAACACCGGGCCGGCCCACCTGGCGGCGGCGGTGGGCACGCCGGTGGTCTCGCTGTACTCGCCGGTGGTGCCCGCCGTCCGGTGGGCCCCCTACGGGGTGCCGCACGTCCTGCTGGGCGACCAACTGGCGCCCTGTCGCGACACCCGGGCCCGCGAGTGCCCCGTGCCCGGCCATCCCTGCCTGTCCCGGGTCGCCGCCGACGAGGTCGCCGAGGCGGTGGACATGCTCACCGCTCACGTCCTGGAGAAAGGGGACGCCCGTTGAGGATCCTCATCTGGCATGTGCACGGCTCGTGGACGACGGCGTTCGTGCAGGGCCCGCACACCTACCTGGTCCCCGTCACGCCGGATCGCGGCCCTGACGGGAGGGGCCGGGCGCGCACGTGGGACTGGCCCGCGTCGGTGAAGGAGGTGCCCATGGACCGGCTTCAGGAGGCCGAGCCGGACGTGGTGATCCTCCAACGCCCGCACGAGGAGCGGCTGGTGCGCCGCCACATGGGCCGTCGGCCCGGCGCGGACCTTCCCGCGATCTACCTGGAGCACGACGCCCCGTGGGGCGAGGTCCCGCTCACCCGGCACCCGGTGGCCGACCGGCCCGATCTGCTGATGGTGCACGTCACCCACTTCAACAGGCTCTTCTGGGACTGTGGGACGACCCCCGCGCGGGTGGTGGAGCACGGCGTCGTCGACCCCGGGCCCCGCTGGACGGGGGAGATCGCGCACGCGGCGGTGGTGGTCAACGAGCCGCTGCGACGCGGCCGGTACGTGGGCACCGACCTGCTGCCGTCCGTGAGCGCGGGCACCCCGCTGGACATCTTCGGAATGGGCGTGACCGCGCTGCCCGGCAGGCTCGGCGTGCCCGCCGCCCGGGCGTACGAGGACCTGCCGCAGTCGCGCATGCACGAGGAGCTGGCGTTGCGCCGCGCCTACCTGCATCCGGTGCGGTGGACGTCGCTCGGGCTGTCGCTGCTGGAGGCGATGCACCTCAGCATGCCCGTGGTGGCGCTGGCGACGACCGAGGTGGTCGAGGCGGTGCCGCCCGGCGCCGGGTTCGTCTCCACCGATCCGGACGTGCTGGCCAGGGCGCTGCGACGGCTGATGAACGACCCCGCCGAGGCCGCCGAGGTCGGCAAGGCGGCCCGGGAGGCGGCGCTGGAACGGTACGGGCTGGGCCGTTTCCTGGACGAGTGGGAGCGGGTGCTGGCGGAGGCGACCGCGTGACCCGACCGGCCGTCCTGGTCCTGCGGGCGCTGGGCCTCGGGGACTTCCTCACGGGGGTGCCGGCCTACCGGGCCCTCCGGGCGGCCCATCCGGACCACGAGATGGTCTTGGCGGCCCCGCCGGTCCTGGCCCCGGTGGTGGAGCTGTGCGGCGCGTTCGACCGCCTGTCGCCGACGGGGGAGCTCGAGCCGGTCGACTGGCCGGGGCCGTCGCCGGACGTGGGCGTCGACCTGCACGGCAACGGCCCGGCGAGCCATGACCTGGTGACCGCGACGGGTGCGCGCAGGCTGCTGATGTACGGGGACGGCGGCCCGGCGTGGGACGACGATGAGCACGAGGTCCACCGTTGGTGCAGGCTGCTGGAATGGTGGGGCCTGCCGACCGATCCCACCGCGCTGCGTCTGAGCCCGCCCGTCGTGCCCGCACCCGTCGACGACGCCGTGATCGTGCATCCGGGAGCCGCCGCCGGGAGCCGCCGCTGGCCTCCGGGCCGGTTCGCCGCCGTGGCGGAGCGCCTCGCCTCGGCGGGCGAACGCGTCGTCCTGACCGGCACGCCCCGCGAACGTCCCCTGGCCGAGGAGGTCGCCGCGCGCGCCGGCCTGCCGGCGGCATCGGTGCTCGCGGGCCGCACGGGCCTGGCCGAACTCGCCGCGCTGGTGTCCCGGGCGCGCCTCGTGGTCAGCAACGACACCGGCGTGGCGCATCTCGGGTTCGCCTACGCCAGGCCGTCCGTGACCCTGTACGGCCCGGTCTCCCCCGCGCTGTGGGGACCGCCCCGGGGCGTTCGACGGCACGTGGTCCTCTGGCACGGGGACGGCGGCAGGCCGGGCGACGCGTGGGGTTCGGCACCGGACCCGCGCCTTCTGGACATCACCGTCGAGGAGGTCATGGACGCCTCACGGGCGGCGCTCCGTCAACCGACGTAGCGGCGCGCCGGCGAGTTCCGCTGCGGCTCCTCCAGCAGCCGCAGGCCCCGTTCGACGTGCTCGGGGACGACCCGGCGTTCGCGCAGCACCCAGGGCAGGCCGGCCAGCGCGGCGCCCACCGCCCGGACGCTGGCCGCGTCGCGGGGCACCGACCGCAGGACGGTCGCCGTGCGCCGGACGGCGGGGACCACCGGTCGACGCAGCCAGGTGGTCCACAGGGTGTTGCGGATCCCGAGCATCCGCCGCAGCCGGGGATCGCGGGCGGTGGAGGCGGCGTGGTGGACGACGACGTCCTCCGCCCAGCACAGCCACCAACCCCGGGAGGCGAGGTCCATGCTCAGCAGCTCCTCCTCGCCGCCGATCCACAGCCGGTGCGAGAACCCGCCGGCCTCCCGGAAGGCGCACGTGCGCAGCATCGAGGCCCCCGCCAGGATGCTCATCAGCGCGGGCCCCGGCATCCAGTCCGGCGCGGGCACCGGAGAGTGCCGCAGTTCGGGCGTGATGGGGTCCTCGCGGAGGTCCGGCTCGACCAGGATGCGCCCCGTGACCGACGCCAGCCGCCCGTGGGCGTCGAGGAGGTCGGCGGCCCGGGCCAGCGCGCCGGGCTCCCACCAGGTGTCGTCGTCGCAGAACGCCACGTACGGGGTGTCGAGCCGCTCGACCGCGAGGTTGCGCCCCACCGCCCCCAGGTTCACCGGGCTGCGGATCACATGGACCTCGGGATGGCTCCGCTCGACCGCGTCGGCGCTGCCGTCCCGCGAGCCGTTGTCCACCACGTGGATCGACGGGCGTTCCGGGAGCGCCGTCATGTGCGCCAGCGTCCGCAGCAGCTCCTCCCGGCGGTCGCGGGTGATGACGACGACGCCCACGCGGCCGTCGGTCATCCGGCCCCCTCGACCAACCGGACGGCGTGCTCGACGTGCCGGGGCACGGGCCGCCTGCGGGCCAGCGCGGCGGGCAGGCGCCGCAGCGCCCCGGCGAGGGCGGCGCGCGCATCGGAGTCCCCCACGGCCGCCCCCGCGAGCCGTGCGGTCTCTCCGAGCGCCACCCCCGCCGGGCGCCGCATCCATACGGTCAGCAGCGAGTTCCGAAGCTCGGCACGGCGCCGCCACCCGGTCGACGGACGCGACGAGGACGGCTCGTGCACCGCCACGACGTCCGGTACGTAGCACAGGTCCCAGCCCCGACCGGCCAGCTCCAGGGCCAGCATCCGCTCCTCCCCGATGAAGAACAGCAGCCGGTCGAAGCCCCCCGCCTCCAGGAACGCCTCGCGGCGCACCACCGACGCGCAGGCCAGGAACCCCAGCACCCGCGGGCCGGGCAGGTCGCCCTCGACGGGCAGCGGCCCGGCGGCCATCGCCGCGTTGATCGGGTCCTCGGCGCGTTCGGGCCCCACCAGCGTGCGCGCCGCGATCAGCCCGAGCCGGGGATGGGCCTCCAGGACCTCCACGGCGCGGCGCAGCGCGCCCGGCTCCCACCAGGAGTCGTCGTCGCTGAACGCCACGTACGGCGTGCGGGCCGCCCGCGCGCCCACCGTGCGGGCGGCGGCGCCGTGGTTGCGCGCCAGACGGATGACCCGCACGCGCGGGAATCCCGCCGGGACGGCGGCGTCGGTGCCGTCGGAGGAGTCGTTGTCGACCACGATGATCGCCGGGGCCTCCGGCAGGGCGGTCAGCCGCTCCAGCGTGCGGAGCAGTTCCACCCGACGGTCGCGCGTGGCGATCACCACGGTCAGCCGGTCGTCCATGCGGCCCCCTCTCCTCCTCCGGGCCCTCCGCCGTACCCCGCCCCCGCCGGGCAAACCCCGAGGGGTCCGTTTGGGCGGCGGCACGGGGGTAGGGCGGCCTTACGTCACGAGGCAAGGGACCTTTATGAGAGCGACAGTCATCAACTGCACCCTCAAACCGTCGCCGGAGCCCTCCAACACCGAGGCGCTGGCCGAGGTTGTCGCCACCGAGCTGCGGCAGCGGGGGGTCAAGGTCGACGCCGTCCGCGCCGTGGACCGCGACATCCGGCCCGGCGTCGAGACCGACATGGGCGAGGGCGACGAGTGGCCCGAGATCCACCGGATGCTGCTGGCCTCCCAGATCCTGATCATCGCCACCCCCACCTGGGTGGGCCGGCCGTCCTCGGTCGCCCAGCGGGTCGTCGAGCGGATGGACGCGATGATCTCCGAGACCGACGACGCGGGCCGCCCGGTGGCCTACAACCGGGTCGCGGGCGTGATCAACACCGGCAACGAGGACGGCGCCCACCACGTGATCAGCGAGATCAACGGGGCCCTGGCCGACATCGGCTACACGATCCCCGGCCAGGCGTGGACGTACTGGCATCTCGGCCCGGGACCGGGCCCGAACTACCTCGACGACGACAAGGGCCACGACTGGGCCGCGAGCACCGGGCGGGCGATGGCCTCCAACCTGGTGGCCGTCGCCGAGGCGCTGGCCGCCCGGCCCATCCCGCCGCCCCCGCAGTGACCCCGGAGGGACGCAGATGAAGGCACTGACCTGGCACGGCAGGCGCGACGTCCGCGTGGAACGGGTCCCCGACCCGTCCATCAAGGAGCCCACCGACGCGATCGTGCGGATCACGAGTACCGCGATCTGCGGCTCGGACCTGCACCTGTACGAGGTGCTGGGGCCGTTCCTCGGGGAGGGCGACATCCTCGGCCATGAGCCCATGGGAGTGGTCGAGGAGGTCGGCTCCGAGGTCACGCGGATCAAGCCCGGCGACCGGGTGGTGATCCCGTTCACCATCTCCTGCGGCCACTGCCACACCTGCGACCAGCGGCTGTACGCCCAGTGCGAGACCACGCAGGTCCGCGACCAGGGCATGGGCGCGGCGCTGTTCGGCTACACCAGGCTGTACGGGGAGGTGCCGGGCGCGCAGGCCGAATACCTGCGGGTGCCGCAGGCGCAGTTCGGTCCGATCAAGGTCCCCGAGGGACCCCCGGACGAGCGGTTCCTGTACCTGTCGGACGTGCTGCCCACGGCGTGGCAGGCGGTCGCGTTCGCCGACGTCCCCGACGGCGGCAGCGTCGCCGTCCTGGGGCTCGGGCCGATCGGGCAGATGTGCGCCCGCGTCGCCCGGCACCTGGGATACCGGGTGATCGGCGTGGACCCCGTGCACGAGCGCGCCGAGATGGCGCGTCGGCACGGCGTCGAGGTGGTGGGCCCGGGACAGGTGGACGTGGCCGCCGACGCGATCCGGGACATGACCCACGGGCGGGGCGCCGACTCGGTGATCGACGCCGTCGGGATGGAGGCGCACGGCTCCCCCGGCGCCAAGCTGGCGCAGACGGTCACCGGGCTGATGCCCGACCGGGCGGCGGCGTCGCTGATGTCCCGTGCGGGCGTGGACCGGCTCGCGGCCCTGCACCAGGCGATCGACGCGGTACGACGCGGCGGCACCATCTCGGTCGTCGGGGTCTACGGGGGCATGACCGACCCGCTGCCGATGCTGCGGATGTTCGACAAGGGCATCACGCTGCGGATGGGCCAGGCCCACGTGCGTCGTTGGGTCGACGACCTGATGCCGCTGGTGACCGATGACGCCGATCCCCTGGGGACCATGGACCTGACGACCCACCGACTGCCCCTGGAGCGGGCTCCGCACGGTTACGAGATCTTCCAGAAGAAGCGGGACGGCGCCATCAAGGTGCTGCTCAACCCCTGAGAACGCCGGCGGCCCGCGGCCGGCTCTCGTACTCTGGAAGAGAGGCGGGCCCTTCCGTCGGGCCGCCCGTGCCGGGACCCTGGATCCCTCGACTCCAGGAGGCCTCCGTGACCGAGACGCCCATCGCGCCGCCGCGGGTGATCGTCGGGGTCGACGACTCCGACGCGTCGCGCTGGGCGCTGTCCTGGGCCCTCGGCGAGGCCCGGTTGCGCGGCATGGAGGTGCTGCTCGTCCACGTCGCCCCGGTGCCCCCGTACGCGGCGGCGGCCGGCGCGCCCGGGCACGCGGCGTTCGCCGGGCTGCGGGACGCCGGCGGCGAGCTGATCACCCGGATGCTCACCGAGGTGCGCGAGGGCGGCTGCGACGCGGCCCGGGTCTCCGGCATGACGCTGCTGGGCGCGCCCGGCGACGCGCTGGTGCGGTTGGCCCGCGAGGAGGACATCCTCGTCGTGGGGCGCAGCGGGCGCGGCCTGGTGTCCCGGATGCTGCGGCCGTCGGTGCACCGGCACTGCGCGGCGTACGCCCGTTCGACGCTGGTCTGCGTGTCCCCGCCCACGATCGAGGCGCTCACCGTCCCCGGGGCCCCCGGCGAACGGCACGCCCGCCGCCGGCTCTGGCGACGCGGCCCCGACTCCGGCGGGATCCCCGGACTCGGAGCGTGAACGAGGGGGCGGCCGCTCAGCCGTCCGCGCCGCCGAGCCGGATGTCGAAGAAGACCCTGGTGTTCACCACCGACGTCACCGAGACGGTGATCTGACGGCTGGTGCCGTCCTCGAAGTGCAGCGTGCACTCCATGGTGACGCCGACCTCGCCGCGCAGGTCGCCGGGGCAGGTGACGGAGCGGGGCGGCCCGTCGAGTTGCGGGGTGAGCTGTCGGAGCGCCTCCACCTCGACCTGCGTCCGCGTCACGATGGGCGCCGTGGAGGTGTTCGGGGCGCCGGTCGGCGTGGGCTCGGGGCGACGCGCCGGGGCGGTGATGTCGTAGTTCACGGTGTCGCCGTCCACGGAGGTGACCTTGACGTTGACGACGCGGTCGACGCCGCTCGCGGTCACCAGCTCGCACCGGATCTCGGAGCCGACGATGCCGCGCAGGTCCACGGGGCAGTCCACGGAGCGCGGCGGTCCGCCGAGCTGCCCGGCGAGCTTGGCGGAGATCTGGGTCTCGATCTCCGACGCGGCCACCGTCTCCTCGAAGAGGGTGGCGCATCCGGTGGTGAGCCCGGTGACGAGGGCGGTGCCGAGCAGGGCGGGGACAAGGAGCTTGCGCATGGATTCCTCGGTCGGTCGAGTCGTTGACGTTCTCGACGATCTCGTCCGCGCCGTCCCGCCGCCCAGTGTCCCCGGTCCCGTCGCCGTGGGGACTCCCCGCGAGACGCCGCCGGGACGGCGGCACGGCGCGACCGGGACACCGGTCAGGGCCGGACCGGTCAGGAGGACTCGACGAACCGGGCACCGGCGACCTGGAGCCGGTAGGTGCAGCCGCCGGCGGACGGTCTGATGTCGACGAACTCGCAGACCTGCCGGGCGAGCCACAGCCCGTCGCCGGGCCGGCCGTCCAGGGTGGGCGGGCGGAAGCCGAGGAACGGGTCGCCGGGCCGGCCGCCGGGCACGTGCACGTCGCAGACGACGGAGCCGCCCTGCTCCCAGACCCGCACGGCGGCCTTGCCCGCGCCCACGTCGCGGACGTGCGCGGCGACCTCCGACAACGCCATCACGAACAGCGAGGCCCGCTCTCCCGCCAGCCCGTGCGCGGCGGCCCGGGCGGCGGCGAACCGGCGCAACGGACGCAGCCCGCCGTCGAACCCGAAGGCGGCGGCGTCGGCCGGCGGCGGGTCGAGCGGCGCGGCGTCGCAGCGGCCGGCGAACTCGTGCGGGTCGACGTAGCCGTCGGTCGGGGCGATCTCGGTGCCGTCGACCCGGCCGGGGTGGGTGCACAGCGACTCGGCCACGATCTCGGCGGGCGCCGACCGGGTGTCGTACGGGCAGATCATCCAGATGCCGGTGCCGTCGAGGACCGTGTTGAGGCCCGACTCCATCCGCCGCCAGGCCAGCACCTCGCGGGCCGACTTGCCCGGCCAGATCGGCTCCGCCAGGATCCGGGCGTTGCGCGCGTCGCCGCCCTGTCGCCGCCACCAGCGGTGGAAGGCCGCCACGCGCTGCGGCGGCCGACGGCCGAAGTAGAGGCTCTCGGCGCGGTCGACGCGCCCCGCGGCGGGGCCGAGCGCCGTGCCGAGCAGGTCGAGGTTGTGCGACGTGGTCGTGACGAGCACCGGCTCGGACCGCTCCAACGCACCCTCGACGAACGGCACCGCCATCGCGAGGAATTCCTCGTCGGAGCCGTAGACGCACGTGTGGTGCGTGAAGCTCTGCACTGCCACACCCCAACTCTCAGGGGCAGCCCGGGGGGACGGTCGTCGGGCCGGGCGACGGGCTCCGCCCGGCCCCACCATACTGTCAGATGACCGGGCCTGCTCCCGCCTCCGGCGGGGTACCGTCACGGGATGGGACGGGTGACCGTACGCAGGCCGGTGCTGCGCCTGCGCGCCGCCGAGGAGCCGATCAGGCGCCCGGACACGCTGGCCGTCGAGGAGCCGCTGGAGATCAGGGTGGCCGGGCGGCCGCTCACGGTCACCATGCGCACCCCGGGCGACGACTTCGATCTGGTGGCGGGCTTCCTGGCCGCCGAGGGCGTGATCGCCGGTCCGGCGGACCTGGCGACCATGCGGTACTGCGCGGACGCGACCGAGCAGAACGTGCTGGACGTGCTGCTGGCCGACGGCGTCGCCCCGCCGGGCGCGCTGACCGAGCGCGCCTTCCCCACCACGAGCGCGTGCGGGGTGTGCGGCAAGCAGAGCATCGAGGCGCTGCGGTCCCGGGCGCCGTACGACCTGGCGGCCGACGCCGTCCGGGTGGACCCCCGCGTGCTGTCGACGCTCCCGGAGCGGCTGCGGGCGGCGCAGCGGGTGTTCGACAGGACCGGCGGGCTGCACGCGGCCGGGCTGTTCGACGCCTCCGGCGAGCCGCTGGTCGTGCGGGAGGACGTCGGCCGGCACAACGCGGTCGACAAGGCGGTCGGCTGGGCGCTGCGGGAGGACCTGCTGCCGCTGTCCGGGCGGATCCTGATGGTCAGCGGCCGGGCGTCGTTCGAGCTGGTCCAGAAGGCGCTGCACGCGGGGATCCCGGTGCTGGCCGCCGTGTCGGCGCCGTCGTCGCTGGCGGCGCTGCTGGCCGAGGAGTCCGGGATGACGCTGGTGGGCTTCCTGCGCGGCGAGTCGATGAACGTCTACACCGGAGCCGCGCGTCTCATGGTCTGACGTGGCCCGGAGGCGCTTTGTCACCGTTCTACGAACCGCGGGGCCCGGTTGTGGGCTTCCGGCCAAGAAGCGCACGGGTGTCGCCCACTTGACTGCTCGGTACTGTTCAAGCCGATGCGGGGCCGCGAAGGTGAGGGAGCGGGTATGAGTCCGGTGGAAGCCGAGGGCAGCGCGTTCGAGGTCGACGAGCGGCATCCTCCGATCAGGACGCGCCGGGTCTCGTTCGCCTGGGACGACACCCCGCTGCACTGGATCCCGGGCGACCCGGTGGCCACCCACATGATCAACTCGTTCCACGTGGTGCTGCCCGAGGGCGAGAAGTGGTTCATCAACTGCGTCAAGGCGGCCCGGCCGTACATCCGCGACGAGCGGCTGCTGGAGGAGATCAAGGGCTTCATCGGCCAGGAGATGGTGCACGCCCGCTCCCACCAGGGCGTTCTGGACGACCTGCTGACCGCGAACGGCCTCGACGTCACCGTGGTCACCGAGCCGGCCGGGAAGGGCAACGCGGACTGGCCGGAGGCCATGGAGTCGCTGCGTCGGCGGCGGCCCCGGCTGTACCGGCAGCGGCTGCTGTTCGAGTTGGGCGCGGTGGCCTCCATCGAGCACTACACGGCCGTGCTCGGCCAGTGGCTCATGGACAACGACACCCTCGACAAGGCCGGCGTGGACCCGACCATGCTGGACCTGCTGCGCTGGCACGGCGCGGAGGAGGTCGAGCACCGCTCGGTGGTCTTCGACGTCTATCAGCACCTCGGCGGCAGGTACCCGATGCGGGTGGCGTCCTGGACGGTGTCGCTGTTCTTCCTCTACTGGGCGCTGATCGGCGGAACGTTGCTGTTCCTCAAGCAGGACCCGTCGGTCAAGGGCAAGGTGACGCTGCCGCGCGTGTACCGGTCGTACCGCCGCTCGGTGCGCAAGGGCCTGATCCCGGGCATCTTCAAGCTGCTGCTCGGCGAGGCCCCCGTCTACCTGCGGCCGTCGCACCACCCCTCGAAGGTGTGCTCGACGCCGCAGGCGCTGGAGTACCTGCTGCGCTCCCCCGCCGCCCGCGCCGCCGGGTACGACCCGTACTAGATCGGCTTTCGACGGGGGTCCCGGGCGTCCCGGCTTGACCCGGACCCCTGCGACACGATTAATTAACGACGTGTCCAATAACAGAGTTGTGCTCCGGGTGAGGTCCTCCAGCGACGGCGAGGCGGTCGACCTCGCGGTGTACCGGCAGGGGGATCCCGGCCGGCCGACGGTGCTGCTGATGCACGGCTATCCCGACACCCACGCCGTGTGGGACGAGGTCGCCGACATCCTCGCCGAGCGGTTCCACGTGGTCAGGTACGACGTGCGGGGCGCCGGCGCGTCCTCGCGGCCCTCCGGGAAGGACGCCTACCGGTTCGAGCACCTGATGGCCGACCTGCGCGCCGTCCTCGACGCGGTGGCCCCCGACGCGAAGGTGCACCTGATCGGCCACGACTGGGGCTCCATCCAGGGGTGGGAGGCGGTGACCACCATGCCCGAACGGTTCGCCTCGTTCACCTCGATCTCGGGGCCCTGCCTGGACCACGTCGCCCACTGGACGCGCCGCAGGCTGGCCCGGCCCACCCCGCGCAACCTGCGGCGCGCGGCCGGGCAGGGGCTGCGCTCCTGGTACATCTACGTCTTCCAGACGCCCGTGCTGCCCGAACTGCTGTGGCGGGCCGGGCTGGGCGCGGCCTTCGGCCAGGCCCTCCGGCTGGGCGAGGGCGTCGCGCCGAGGGACGGGCATCCCGCCCGGACCTTCGCGCGCGACGCGGCGGCGGGCGTGGGCCTCTACCGCGCCAACATGCTCCAGCGGCTGCGCCGGCCGCAGGAGCGCCGCACCGACGTGCCCACCCAGGTGATCGTGCCCACCCGCGACCTCTTCGTCTCCCCGCATCTGGTGGGCGGACTCGCCGAGCGGGTGCCCGACCTGTCGCTGCGGATGCTCCCCGCCGGGCACTGGGTGCCGCGCAGCCACCCCGAGGTGGTCGCGCGCTGGGCGAGCGAGCACATCGCGCGCGTCGAGGGCCGGCCGCTCACGGCGGCCGAGTCCAGGGCGGTGACCGGGGCGCGGGTGAGCGCCGCCGAGCGCCGGGAGTTCGAGGGTTCGCTGGTCGTGGTGACCGGCGCGGGCAGCGGCATCGGACGGGCCACCGCGCTGGCGTTCGCCGAGCGGGGCGCCCAGGTGGTGGCCGCCGACATCGACCTGGAGACCGCCGAGCAGACCGCCGCCCTGGCCGGACGGCTGGGCCCGGCGGCGCGGGCGTTCCGGGTGGACGTGTCCGACGCGGCGGCCATGGAGCGGTTCGCCGGCACGGTGGCCCGTGAGCTGGGGGTCCCGGACGTGGTGGTCAACAACGCCGGCGTCGGCGTGGCGGGCGCCTTCCTCGACCACTCGACGGACGACTGGCGCCGGGTGCTGGACGTCAACCTGTGGGGCGTCGTCCACGGCTGCCGACTGTTCGCCGCCCAGATGGTGGCGCGCGGTCAGGGCGGTCACATCGTCAACATCGCCTCCGCCGCCGCGTACACCCCCAGCGGCGCCCTGCCCGCCTACGCCACCAGCAAGGCGGCCGTGCTGATGCTGTCGGAGTGTCTGCGCGGGGAGCTGGCGGGCCGGGGCATCGGCGTCAGCGCGATCTGCCCCGGCATCGTCGACACCGGCATCACCCGGGCGTCCCGGTTCGTCGGGATGGGCGACGACGGCCAGGAGCGTCTGCGGGAGCGCGCCGCGCGGGCGTACCGGCTGCGCGGGTACGGGCCCGACAAGGTGGCCCTGCGGATCCTGGCCGCCGTCCGCCACGACCGGGCGGTGGTCCCGGTCACGCCCGAGGCCCATCTGGGACGCATGCTGTCGCGGGTGTCCCCCGGCGCGATGCGGCTGATGGCGCGGGCGGGTCTCCGGCGCGTCGGCGGCCCGCGCTGACCCCGCGCTCCGGCCGGGGCCCGTCCTCGTCCGGCGGCCCGATCCGCAGCGCGGGGATGAAGACGTGCGCCAGCGGCCCGATCGTCACCGCGTACAGCAGCGTGCCGACGCCGACGGTGCCGCCGAGCAGCCAGCCGGCGACGACCACGGTCGCCTCGATCCCGGTGCGGACCACCCGGACCGAGTGGCCGCGGGCCGCCAGCCCGGTCATCAGGCCGTCGCGCGGTCCGGGGCCGAACCCCGCGCCGATGTAGCAGCCGGTGGCGAATCCGCCGATCAGGATGGCCCCGATCAGGTACGCCCAGCGGGCCGCCGTCGCGTCGGGGGCGGGCAGCAGCGCCAGGAACAGGTCGGCGAACAGCCCGACGAAGATCACGTTGCTGATCGTGCCGAGGCCGGGCCGCTGCCGCAGCGGGATCCACAGCAACATGACCAGCGCTCCGGCGATGATGATCCAGGCGCCCAGGGACAGCCCGAAGCGCAGCGACAGGCCCTGATGGAGCACGTCCCACGGGTCGTTGCCCAGCCCGGAGGCCACTTGGAGGGCCACTCCGAGCCCGTACAAGGCCAATCCGACGTAGAGCTGGACCAGTCGTCGGGCCGACAGGGCGGCGCGCCGCCGGGCGGCCGGGTCCCGTCTGCGTCCGCCGCTTCGTCTGGGAAGCCAGAAGTGTCCAGGTGTCCGGTCCAGTCCGTCCCGGGAGTCGGCTCCGAAACGCGGGCCGAGCAGGGCGAGCGCCACCAGCAGCGCGAGCATGATCCAGGTCATGAGAAGGGTCCTCACCGTGCAGTCGAACGGACCCTGTGGGGGCCACTTGTCCCACTTTGAGACAGATTGGCTTGCCTTATAAGAGCCAATCAAGGAAAGTGGTCTGCATGACTGCGCGTTACGTCAGCGGCCCCCAGCTCGCCCGGCTGCTGGGCGACCTGCCGCAGGAACGGCCCTTCTACGCCGTGCTGGCCCGGGAGGTGCGCGGCCTGGTGCTGAACGGGCGGCTGCCGCTGCGGGTCCGGCTGCCCGCCGAGCGCGACCTCGCCGCCGCCCTGGGCGTCAGCCGCACCACCGTCACCACGGCCTACGACCGGCTCCGCGCCGACGGCTACGTCGAGAGCCGGCAGGGCGCCGGGAGCTGGACGGCGCTCCCCCGGTCCGAGCAGGCCGCCGGACGGCCGACCTCGCGGTTCGGCATCGCGCACACCCAGGGCGGTGTCGGGCCGCACGACGAGCCCATCGATCTGGGCTGCGCGGCCCCCGCGGCCCCGGCGGTGTTCGGGGAGGCGGTCGCCGAGGCCGTCGCCGAGCTGCCGCGCTACAGCGCCGGGCCGGGCTACGAGCCCGCCGGGCTCGCCGTGCTGCGCGAGGCCATCGCCGACCGGTACGCCGCGCTCGGCGTGCCCACCCGGCCCGACCAGATCGTGGTGACGACGGGGGCGCAGCACGCGATCTCACTGCTGGCCCAGACGCTGCTCGACACCGGTGACGCGGCCCTGGTGGAGCGGCCCACCTACCCCCACGCGCTGGAGTCCCTCCGGCGGCGCGGCGCCCGACTGGTGCCGGTGGGCGTCACCGAGGGGTGGGACCTGGAGCTGCTCACCACCGGCATGCGGCAGTCCGCCGCCCGGCTGGCGTACGTGATCCCCGACTTCCAGAACCCGACCGGCCACCTGCTCGACGACGCCGGGCGCGTCGCGCTGGTCGAGGCCGCCCGCTCCGCCGACGCCTTCCTGATCGTGGACGAGACGTTCAGCGAGCTGGCGCACGACCCGGGGGCGCCCCGACCGCGCCCGGTCGCGGCGTACGACACGGGCGGGCGGGTCATCAGCGTCGGGTCGGCCTCCAAGCTGTTCTGGGGCGGCCTGCGGATCGGCTGGATCCGGGCCACCGCCCCGCTGGCGCGCAGGCTGACGATGGCGCGGGAGTCCCACGACATCGCGAGCCCGGTCGTCGACCAGCTCATCGCCGCACGACTGATGGCCCGCATCGAGGCGGTCCGGGAGGAGCGGGCGGTGCAGCTCCGGGAGCGGCGCGACACCCTCGTCGAGGCGCTGCGCGCCCTGCTCCCCGAGTGGCGGTTCACCGTGCCCGACGGCGGCATGACCTTGTGGGTCCGCCTGGGCGCGCCGGTGGCCACCGCGGTGGCCGAGGCGGCCTGGCAGCGCGGCGTCCGGGTGGTGCCGGGCCCGCTGTTCGGCGTGGACGGGGTGCTGGAGGACTGCCTGCGCCTGCCGTACGTGCTGGAGCCCGCGGCGCTGCGCACGGCGGTGGAACGCCTGGCGGGGGCCTCGACCGGGGCCGAGTTCGCGCCGACGGCCCGGCCGCTGCCCGCCTACGTCTGAGCCGTCCGCCCCGACGGCTCAGCCGTGCAGGTAGCCGACCAGGTGCTCGCGCTCGGTCTCCAGCTCGTCGATGGCGCTCTTGACGACGTCGCCGATGCTGACCAGGCCGACCATCCGGCCGCCGCCGACGACCGGCACGTGACGGATGCGGTGCTCGGTCATCGTCTTGCGGAGCTCGGCCACGTCCGCCTCGGGCCCGCAGGTGCGGACCTCGGCGGTCATGATCTCCGAGACCGGGGCGTCGAGCAGGGCGGCGCCCCGCTCGTGCAGCCGTCGGACCACGTCCCGCTCGGAGACGATCCCGGCGATGGCGGCCTCGTCCGGGGACACCACCACCGCTCCGATGTTCAGCTCGGCCAGCGTGCCGAGCAGTTCCCTGACGGTGGAGTCGGGCCGCACGGTGGCCACCGAGTTCCCTTTGCCGTGCAAGATGTCGCGGATGCGCATAGGCCACACTCCGGGCACTGGGGTCTGGGATGAGCCGAAGGGCTCTGTCTTCCTGCAAAGGTCGCACGTTCTGGCCCCGGCGGAAAGGCCCTGTTCCACCCGGCCCGACCCACCCCTTATACCCCGCCGGAGTCCAGACGCAGCCGCACGACCTGCTCGGCCAGGGCGGTGAGCAGCTCCGGGGCGTCCGAGGTCATCTCGGCCAGGCTCCGCGGCCCGTCGGCGATGGAGAAGGCCGCGGTGAGCCCCAACGCGTGCAGGGCGTCCAGCGGGCCCGCCACTCCCCCGGCCAGCGCGACCGTCGGCACCCCGGCGCGGGACGCCCGCGCGGCGACCACCGAGGGGACCTTGCCGCCCGCGCTCTGCGCGTCCAGCCGCCCCTCACCGGTGATCGCCAGGTCCGCGCCGGCCAGGGCGGCGTCCAGGCCCACGAGGTCGGCGACGAGGTCGGCGCCCCGGGCGGTCGCGGCGCCCAGCACGCCCACCAGCCCGCCGCAGGTCCCTCCCGCGGCCCCCGCCCCGGGCAGGTCGTGCACCCGGACGCCGAACCGCTCGGCGATCACGTCGGCGAGCCGGCCCAGGGCCGCGTCCAGCTCCACGACCTGCGCGGCGGTGGCGCCCTTCTGCGGCCCGAACACGGCCGCCGCGCCGTTCGGGCCCACCAGGGGGTTGGTGACGTCACAGGCGACCCGCAGCCGCGTCGCGCGGACGGCGTCCGACACCCCGGAGTCGTCGATCGCCGCCAGTCGGGCCAGCGCGGCCCCGCCGGGCGGCAGCTCGGCCCCCTCGGCGTCGATGAACCGCACGCCCAGCGCCCGGAGCATGCCGGTGCCGCCGTCCGTGGTCGCGCTGCCGCCCACGCAGACCAGCACCTCGTCGACGCCGCGCCGGATCGCGTCGGCGACCAGCAGGCCGGTGCCTCCCGTGTCGGCGCGCCCGGCGTCGAGCTCGCCTTCGGCGAGCAGCGGGAGCCCCGACGCGGCGGCCAGCTCCACCACCGCCGACCGACCGTCCCCCGACAGCCCGTAGCGGGCCCGCACGGGCCGGCCGAGCGGGTCGGTGACGTCGAGGGCGATCTCGGTGCCTCCGAGGGCGGCCAGGAAGCAGTCGAGGGTGCCCTCGCCGCCGTCGGCCATCGGGACGGCCACGACGTCGGCGTCCGGCAGCGCGCGGCGCACCCCCGCGCCGACCGCCGCGCACACCCGCGCCGCGCTCAGGCTCCCCTTGAACGAGTCGGGCGCCACGACGACGCGCATCGGCCCGTCCCCCTCTCGGACGTTCGAGATCAGGACTCGGCGGTCAGGGTGGTCAGCACCTGCAGGAAGTCGCGCGGCAGCACCAGCGCGTCGCCGTCGTAGCGGGTCTCCAGGAGGGTCAGCTCACCGGTCCGCCACCAGAACAGGTGCGGGCTCAACGACCCCGGCCCGTCCTCGTACGCCTGGTGGGCCTGCGCCTGGAGCTCGCGGGCCGCCTCGACCGTGCCCCGGTAGCCGGCGCGCGGCCGGATCGCGTGCGCCATGATCAGGCCCCGGCTCGGCGCGGCCACCAGCGCCCCGTACGGGCCGATGTCGACGTACTCCTCCAGCCACGCCAGATGGGTGGCGGTGTAGAAGCTCCAGCCGTGCAGCACCGCGACCGGCACCCCGCCGAGCTCGGAGTCGTCCACCTGGAGCGGTCCGTCGGCGCGCACGTTGGCGCGGCCCAGCATGAACAGCGCGTCGCCGGAGACCGGCCAGCCGTCCATCTCCTCCACGGTCACCGTGCGCACGGTGGTCGGCGTGTCGACCACCACCGCCTCGATCAGCCCCGGCGCGAACGGCCGGGCCGCCAGCACCCCGTTGTCGGCCTCCGCCGGATAGATCCGGGTGCGCAGCAGGTGCTGCGCCAGCTCGAAGTCGCTGAGGTCCAACGGCTCCTCGATCGCCGTGACGATCGTGGTGACGTGGTCGGACACCAGCGCGGGCCAGTCGTCGCGCGGGACCAGCCGCGCGAGCTGTCGCAGGTTCCGCATGCTCACGTGCAGCCGGTTGGCCCCCTCCAGCAGCATGACGTCGCCCGGCACCCGCCGGCAGGCGTAGCCGAGGTTCTCCGCCACCAGCACGACGAGCGAATCCAACGCGCCGTCCGCCCCGTTCAGCGCGCCCCCGCGCATCGACCCCCACCCCTTCTCGCTCCGCAACGGATAGAGCTTGTCAGGAGAAGGTCACGAAGGAAAGTCCCGATGGTCACGAACCGCCGACGGTGACCTCACGGTCACGCGACCGCCCCGGAGGAAAGATCCGATGATGTCCGAACGGTCCGGGAACAGGACGAAGATCCGAACGGAGGCGCGCTGACCGTTCGAGGTTGATCGACTTCATGGCGCGACACCCGCCACGTCACCCGATCCGGGGTGCGACACTGATGACCGCTATGAGGCCCACCCCGCACATCCTGGTGATCAACGGCACGAAGGTCCGTCGGCCGGTGTTCATCCTCGGCGCCCCGCACTCGGGCACGCACCTGTTGGCGCGCGCCGTGAAGCGGACGGTGGGGTTCCATCTGACGCAGGGCCGGCCCGGGGTGCTCCGGGTGACGTACGCGTTCGCCCGTCGGCCCGCGATCGCCGCCGAACGCGGCCGGGGCGCCGCCCGGGTGCTGCGGGACGCGTACGCCGAGGCGTGGCAGGTCTCCGCGCAGGGCTGCGCGGACTGCCCGCCGGAGTGCCGGGAGGCGGCGGGTCTCCCGCCCGCCGAGACGGCGGGCGGCCCCGGCGCGACCTGTGTGGGGACGGACGGGGTGTACCGGTTCGGCGACGCCTCCCCCGATCTCCTCTACAGCGCCGACGTGCTGCTGGACGCCTTTCCCGACGCCCAACTGATCCAGGTCATCCGGGACGGCCGGGACGTGGTGGCCGACATGCTCGCCGACGAGCGCACCCTGGCCTGGTTCAAGCCCGGCGTCGCCAACCTGGAGGACGTCTTCCCGAACCCGTTCCTCGGGGTGGAGGACTTCACCGACCTGAACCGGTGGCCGAAGGCGGCGACGGCGGTCAAGTGCGCGCTGCGCTGGCGCGGCGCGGTGCGTCTCAGCGCCCGACTGCGCGCCCAGACCCCGGAGGAGCAGCTCTACACCGTGCGGTACGAGGACCTGGTGGGCAGCCCGGGCCGGGTCGCCGAGGACGTGTCGGCGTTCCTGGGGGCCCCGGTGACGGCGGCGGCCGGCTCCGGGCTGGTGCGGCCCGGCGACCGGCGCACCGCGGACGGCGTCGTGGGGGCCTGGCGCGACCGGCTCACGCCCCGGCAGGTCGTCCAGGTGGAACGGGTCGCCGGCGAGGAGCTGCGACGCCTGGGCTACACCCTCAGCGGCGTCGTATGAGCGAACCCGCCCCGGCCGCCGCGTCCGGCCCGGCGTAACCGATCGCGACGCCCGCGGCGCTCAGCCCCACCAGCAGCAGGGTGTAGCGCCCGAGGCCGCTCTTGAGCGGATTGGCGATCTTGATGGCTGGACGCATGATGCGCACCTCCCTGGGGCGCGTCCCGTCGGCCGCCCGACGTGCCCGTGTCGACTATGACGTTCTCCGGTGACCGACGGTTTGCCGTCGTGCCGCCATCGGGGAAACCCCGGTCTGTCAGGGGGAGAAGTGATGGTGCATCCGCACGACCCGGCCCCGGTCGTCGAGCCACAGGTCGAACATGCGGGCCCGGTCGTGCAGGGCCCCGAGCCGCTCCTGGGCGGCCCGGAACAGCGTCGGAAGGCGTTCGGCCGCCACCGGGACGCCGCGGCGCGGGTCGGAGGGCTCGACGTCCGCGAGCGGCACGGTGAGGCGCACGGCGGCGCCGGGGGCCGCGGTCAGGGACTGCTCGGGCCGGACCGCCACGGCGCGCAGGGTCTCGGGGCCGCCCGGACGCTGCCGGCGGGCCCGGGCGAACAGGACCTCGCCGGGGCGTTCACCGGGCTGCACCAGACCGAACACCGCGACCCCGGTCACCCGTGAGGCGGCGGGGGCAGCAGGCACCGTGACGGCGTGGACGACCCCGGTCGGCGTCGTCACGGCCGGCTCACGGCCGCAGGCCCGGGGCACGGTGAGGACCAGGGCGGCCAGGACACCTGCGGACACCATGCCCCACAGCCACCGCCGGTCACCGAACACCCCATGAGTCACAAGGGCGGATCTACCCCGCCGACACGCTCCTTCTGCTGACCTTGGGTAACTTTCTCACCACGATCGGTCATGGGAAGGGTCATTCCGCGCCCATGGGCTCCGGCTCGTTCTCCGGCTCGGGCTCCCGCCGACCGGCCTGGGGGGCGAACTGGGTGCGGTACAGCTCGGCGTACAGGCCGCCCTCGAGCAGCAGCTCCTCGTGCCGCCCGCGCTCGGCGATCCGTCCGTCCTGGACCACCAGGATCTGGTCGGCCTCGCGGATGGTCGACAGCCGGTGCGCGATCACCAGCGAGGTCCGCCCGGCCAGCGCGGTCTTCAGCGCCCGCTGGACGGCGGCCTCGGACTCGGAGTCCAGGTGCGCGGTCGCCTCGTCCAGGATCACCACCGACGGGGCCTTGAGCAGCAGCCGGGCGATCGCCAGCCGCTGCTTCTCGCCGCCGGACAGCCGGTAGCCGCGGTCCCCCACCACCGTGTCGAGGCCGTCGGGCATCGAGGCCACCAGGTTCCAGATGTGCGCGCCCCGCAGCGCCTCGACGATCTCCTCGTCGGTGGCACCGGGCCGCGCGTACAGCAGGTTGGCGCGGATGGAGTCGTGGAAGAGGTGGGCGTCCTGGGAGACGACGCCGACGGTCGCGCGCAGCGACTCCAGGGTGAGGTCGCGGACGTCCCGGCCGCCGATCCGGACGGCCCCCTCGGTGACGTCGTACAGCCGGGAGACCAGGTGCGTGATGGTGGTCTTGCCCGCGCCGGACGGGCCGACCAGGGCGACCAGTTCACCGGGCTCGGCGGTGAACGTCACGTCCCGCAGCACCTCCCGGCTCGGGGCGGTGTCGGTGCGGGCGATGGACTCCAGCGACGCCAGCGACACCTCCTCGGCGGCCGGGTACCGGAAGCCGACACGCTCGAAGCGCACCGCCGGGGCCCGCCGCGGGCCCACGCCCTTGAGCGGTGTCGCGCCCGGACGCTCGTCGATCATCGGCTTGAGGTCCAGCACCTCGAAGACCCGGTCGAAGCTCACCAGCGCGGTCATCACGTCGACCTGGACGTTGGACAGCGCCGTCAGGGGCCCGTACATCCGGGTCAGCAGGGCGGCGAGCGCGACCAGCGTGCCGAGCTCGAAGCCGCCGTCGACCACCAGCACGCCGCCGACGCCGTAGACCATCGCGGTGGCCAGCGCGGCGACCAGGGTGAGCGCGGTGAAGAAGACCCGCCCGTACATGGCCGCCACCACGCCGATGTCGCGGACCCGCGCGGCGCGCTCGGAGAACACCTGCGACTCCTCGGCGGGCCGCCCGTACAGCTTGGCGAGCATCGCCCCGGCGACGTTGAACCGCTCGGTCATCAGCGAGCTCATGTCGGCGTCCAACTGCATCTGCTCGCGGCTGATGTGCTGCAGCCGCCGGCCCACCCACTTGGCGGGCAGGATGAAGATCGGCAGCAGCACCAGCGCGATCAACGTGACCTGCCACGACAGCCAGAGCATCGCGGCCAGCACCAGCACCAGGCTGATCACGTTGGAGACCACGGAGGACAGCGTGGTGGTCAGCGCCCGCTGCGCGCCGATCACGTCGCTGTTGAGCCGGCTGATCAGGGATCCGGTCTGCGCCCGCATGAAGAACGCCACCGGCATCCGCTGGACGTGGTCGAACACCTGGGTGCGCAGGTCGTAGATCAGGCCCTCGCCGATGCGCGCCGAGTACCAGCGCTGGGCCAGCGACAGCACCGCCTCCACCAGCGCGAGCCCCGCCACGGCCGCCGCCAGCCAGATCACCACCGAGGAGCGGCCGGGCAGCACGCCCCGGTCGATGATCGACTTGAGCAGCAGCGGACCGGCGACCACGATGGCCGCCGCGATGGAGTTCAGGATCAGGAACAGGACCAGTTCCCGGACATAGGGGCGCGCGTAGCCGGCGATCCGTCGGACCGTCCCCGGCTTCAGCTTCTGGCCGGTGACCGAGCCGTCCCGGCGGAACGACGCCATCACCTGCCAGCCGTTGCCCGGCATGCCCGGCATCCCCACATCGGCCTCCCGAACGGTCATCCAACGAGTAGCGAGTGAAGTACCCCAACACATCGGGCACCGGACCGCTTCCCCGCTCCGCTCAGGGCGTAACGGACGTCAGCCGCCGAACATGGCCTTCAGCCGTCCGAGCTGCTCGCGGCGCTCGGCGGCGCACTGCTCCGCCAGCGTGTTGTCGGGGGCCTGGCGCAGCAGCCGCTTGGTGGCCGCCGCCGCCCCGGCGTCGATCGGCAGCAGCGCGGCGACGAGCTCCGCCACGGCGGCGTCCAGCCCTTCGCGGGGCACCACGCGCTCGGCCAGCCCCAGCCGGGCCGCCTCCTCGGCCTCCACCGTCCGGGCGGTCAGGCAGATCTCGATGGCGCGGGAGACCCCGACGATCTCCACCAGCGGCTTGGTGCCGGTGAGGTCGGGCACCAGCCCCAGGGCCGGCTCCTTCATGCAGTACCGGGTGTCGTCGGCGATGATCCGCAGGTCGCAGGCCAGCGCCAACTGGAAGCCGGCGCCGATGGCGTGCCCGTGCACGGCCGCGATCGACACGATCTCCGGGCGGCGCAGCCAGGTGAACCCGGCCTGCAGACCGGCGATGAAACGGTCGCCCTCCTCGGGGTCGCCGGTGGTGGGCAGACCGCCGCCGTCGCCTCCGGAGAACGTCTTCAGGTCGATGCCCGAAGAGAACGACGGGCCCGCGCCGCGCAGCACCACGATGCGGACCGCCTCCGGCAGGGCGTCGCCGATCTCGGCCATGGTCCGCCACATCAGCGGCGTCATGGCGTTCCGCCGTTCCGGACGGTCCAGTGTGATGGTGACCACCGGACCCTCGATCTCCAGCCGCAGCCCCGCCTCCGCCAGGGCCCCGGCCGGGATCGGGTCCTTACCGTCCAGCGAATCCCGTTCCACCCTCAGTCCTCCCTCGTCCGCGGCGTGCACGCCGGCGGCGACCGGGCGGACCGGGCGCCCGCCTGTCCGCCGTCGCGGACCGAACCCTACTCGGTCGGCCGCGACGGCGGTCAGGCGGTCTCACGCTCGATCGGGGGTGGGGCGGATCAGGCCTTCTTGCCGCGGGTCGCCCCTCCGCGACCGCGCAGGTTGACCCCGGACTCGGTCAGAATCCGGTGGATGAAGCCGTAGGAGCGGCCGGTGGCGGCAGCCAGGGCGCGGATGCTCTCGCCGGAGTCGTACCTCTTCTTGAGTTCCGCCGCCAGCTTGTCGCGCTCGGCACCGGTCACGCGGGTGCCCTTCTTGAGGGTCTCGGCCACGAGTACCTCCCGTAGTGATGTGGTGACCGCTGCGTTATCCCCCGCCATGATCAGTCATTCCCGCCGGATCGGCTACCCACTACGCCAGAAAAGATCTGCTTCCTTGCTGTGCTGGTCACGCAAGTGCCACCAGATCGGCAAACTCGTCACTCCAGATGTCCTCAACACCATCCGGCAGCAAAATCACTCTTTCCGGCCGGAGCGCCTCCACCGCCCCCTCATCGTGCGTCACCAGCACGATCGCGCCCGCGAAGGTGCGCAGCGCGGCCAGGATCTCCGCGCGGCTCGCCGGGTCGAGGTTGTTGGTCGGCTCGTCCAGCAGCAGCACGTTGGCGCTGGAGACCACCAGCATGGCCAGCGCCAGCCGGGTCTTCTCGCCGCCGGACAGCACCCCGGCCGCCTTGTCCACGTCGTCCCCGGTGAACAGGAACGAGCCCAGGATCCTGCGGACCTCCACGTCGGCGAGGTCGGGCGCCGAGGACCGCATGTTCTCCAGCACCGTGCGCTCCACGTCGAGCGTCTCGTGCTCCTGGGCGTAGTAGCCCAGCCGCAGCCCGTGCCCCGCGATGACCTTGCCGGTGTCGGGCTCGTCGACGCCCCCCAGCAGCCGCAGCAGGGTGGTCTTGCCCGCGCCGTTCAGGCCCAGGATGACCACCCGGCTGCCGCGGTCGATGGCGAGGTCGACATCCGTGAAGATCTCCAAGGATCCGTACGATTTCGACAAACCCTCCGCGGTGAGCGGCGTCCGGCCGCAGGGGGCGGGGTCCGGGAAGCGGATCCGGGCCACCCGGTCGGACTGCCGCTCGCCCTCGACCCCGGCCAGGAGCTGCTTGGCGCGCCGGTCCATCTGCTGCGCCGCCTTGGCCTTGGTGGCCTTGGCGCGCATCTTGTCGGCCTGGGTCAGCAGCGCCGTCGCCTGCCGCTGGGCGTTGCTCTGCTCCCGCTTGCGGCGGCGCTCGTCGGTCTCGCGCTGCTCCAGGTACGCCTTCCAGCCGATGTTGTAGACGTCGATCACGCAGCGGTTGGCGTCGAGGTGGAAGACCCGGTTGACCACGGCGTCCAGCAGCTCCACGTCGTGGCTGATCACCACGAGGCCGCCGGAGTGCGAGCGCAGGAACTCGCGCAGCCACACGATGGAGTCGGCGTCCAGGTGGTTCGTCGGCTCGTCCAGCAGCAGGGTCTCGGCGCCGGAGAACAGGATCCGGGCCAGCTCCACCCGCCGCCGCTGCCCGCCGGACAGGGTGCCCAGGGGCTGTCCCAGCACCCGGTCGGGCAACCCCAGGCTGGAGGCGATGGCGGCGGCCTCGGCGTCGGCCGCGTACCCGCCGAGAACGTGCAGCCGGTCCTCCAGGCGTCCGTAGCGGCGCACGGCGCGGTCCCGCTCGTCGCCGGTGGCGGTGGCCATGGCCTCCTCGGCGGCGCGCAGGCCCCGCATCACCTCGTCCAGACCCCGGGACGACAGGATGCGGTCGCGGGCCAGCTCGGACAGGTCCACGCCCCGCGGGTCCTGGGGCAGGTAACCGATGGACCCGGAGGTGGTCACCGAGCCGGCCGCCGGCAGCGCCTCGCCGGCCAGCACCTTGGTCAGGGTGGTCTTGCCGGCGCCGTTGCGGCCCACCAGCCCCACCCGGTCGCCCGGGTTGACCCGGAAGGCGGCCTTCTCGATGAGCAGCCGGGACCCGGCGCGCAGCTCGACATCGGTGGCAGTGATCACAGTGGCATGGCTCCCAGGGCGAACGGCCGCTCACGGCGTGGAGGGTGACAGATGACGGACGGCCGGACGGCCTGGTCATGACGCGACGCGCCCGGGGTCGTTCACCGTGGCGCGTCGGGAGGGCCTGTCATGTCGGGAGCGGCACCCGATCAGTGTACGGGACCCCGGCGCGGGCGCGGGTGGCCGTGACGGGCCTCACGCGCGGGGGAACCGCACGCGCCCGGGGCGCGTCAGGATCGTGGCGATCATCGTCACGTCCCTCCGAGGTGGTTCATGCGTCCTCTCCCGCGCCTTGCGGCCGTCGCCGGTCTGGTCCTCGCCTGGGGCGGGGCGGGGCTGGCCGATCCCTCGTGGTCCTGCGGATGCGGCGCGATGGTCACCGCCGGCTCGGAGCTGAGCGTCGACCGCGAGACCTCGATCGTCCGCTACGACGACCGGACCCGGACCGAGGAGATCGTGATGCGGCTGTCGGTGCGGTCGGAGGCGCGCGACGCGGCCTGGCTGTTCCCCACGCCGTCGCCCGCCGAGGTGGAGCTGGGCGACCGGGGATGGTTCCGGCAGTTGGACGCGCTGACCGAGCCCCGGGTCGTCAAGCGCCGCAAGTGGTGGGGCCGGCCGGGCGGGAACGAGACGTCGGGCGCGGCGCCGGGGGCCGCCGGCGGCCGTGGGGGCGTCGAGGTGCTCGGGGAGAAGCGGCTGGGGCCGTTCCAGGTCGCCACCCTGGCCTCTGGCGACTCGGGGGCGCTGGCCGGCTGGCTGGAGCGCAACGGCTACCGGCTGAGCCCCCGGCTGGAGGGGGCGCTGGAGCCGTACGTGCGGCTGAAGTGGACGTACGTCGCGGTGAAGCTCGCCCCGGACGCGGGAAGGGCGCTGATCGGCGACCTCGATCCGCTGCGCGTCGCGTTCCGCAGCGACGAGATCGTGTACCCGATGCGCCTGTCCCGTCTGGCCCGGACGGACCAGTCCGTTCACCTGTACGTCCTCGGCGCGCACCGGGTGGAGCACCACGGGCCGCGCGGCCGGGCGTCCCGGGTGACGTTCGCGGGCTGGGTGGAGCCCCGGCAGGTGGCCGCGCCGGGGCTGCGGGAGTTCCTCGGCGGGCGGCTGTTCCTCACCGAGGTGGTGAACGGGTGGATCGACCCGGAGACGATCGACGACGACTTCCGCTACCGGTACACGGCCGACCGCGCCCACCGGGAGGTCGAGTACGAGACGGAGTACGTCACGTTCCTGGGCGTCCCGGCGGGCTACGCGATCGTGGCCGGCGTCCTGATCGGTGTGGGGGCCGTCATTGCCGTTCGGCGGAGAGGCGCTGCTGGATGACTCCCTGCAGGCGCTGCAGGCCGCCGACGCCGAGCATGCCGATCTGGCCCTCCAGGTCGCGCACCATCGTGTCGGCGTCGGCGACGACCTCCGACGACTGCATCAGCACGGTGCCCTGGCCGGTGAAGTCGAACTGGTGCTCCTCCCCCGAGCTGCCGCCGATCCCGAACGCCATGCGGGCCGCCCCGAGGGCGCCGCGCATGTAGGAGTGGTCGTAGTGATGGCAGGGGGACGGGCAGTCGGCCCAGCCCAGCAACGCCTGGGGGTCCACCCGGATGGGCGGCTCGACGAAGTGCACCGGCCCGTTGGAGGCGGCGACGAACCGGCCGGTGCCGATCAGGGTGAGGAACCCGGGGATGATCGACTGCTTGAGCTCCAGGCCGGGCTCGAAGGCCAGCAGGTTGCCCGCCCGCACCGTCAGGTTGCCGTCGTCGAGGTCGTAGGAGTTGACGTCGAAGCCCCGGTCGGCCAGCAGCAGCTTGCCCTGCCCCTGGGCGACGATCCAGTCGTGGGCGTACAGCGGCGAGTGGAAGTGCGAGGCCACCAGCGCGTCCAGCGGCCCGGCGGACAGCGCCTCGAACCTGATCTGCCCGTAGTAGGCGATCATCTTGCCCTTCTGGCAGAACCACTGACCGCTGAGGTCCACCGAGAAGGCGTACGGGTTGACGTTGTCGTTGGACGGCAGGGTCGCCGGGTTGAACGTGGGAGTGCTCACGGGACGCCTCAGATCTTCTTCTCGCTGGCCTGCACGTAGACCAGGCCGTGGCCGCTCAGCTCGAGCTGGAACGCCTCGCCGGAGCCGCGGCCGACCATGTCGCGCAGGCCCAGGGAGGTGGACAGCTTGTTGCGCACCTGGCCGCGGTGGGCCACGTACGCCTGCGGGTCGACGTGAACGGGCCGGTCGGGACTGATCGGCAGCTCGACGACACCGCCGTGCGACAGCACCGCGCACGAGCCGTGGCCGGTGAGCGTGGTGGTGAACAGGCCCTGCCCGGTCACCTGGCCCCGGATGACCCCGCTCAGGCCGCCCTGCTCGCCCATGAACATGGTCCCCGCCTGCAGGCTCGCGTCGTACACCAGCAGGCGGTCGGCCTCCACGTAGAGGGTGTCGCCCGCGAGCTCCACCACGTTCACGTGCAGGCCGCCGTGCCCGAACATCGCGCTGCCCTGCCCGGTGACGTGCATGAGCGGCGCGCTCTCGCCGGCGACCGCGCGGCCGATCATGCCGCCGATGCCCGCGCCCGCCGTGGCGGTCGGCTCGAAGCGGACGCGGCCGACGTAGGCGAGCATCGCGCCGCGCTTGCTGTAGAGCTCCTGGCCGGGACCGACCGGCGCCTGGATCATCTTGTGGTTGATCGGGCTGAATGCCGGCATGTCAGACCTCCATGATCCCGCCGCCGCGCTCGGCCGGCTGGACGTACACCAGCCCGTGGCCCTGATACCGGAACTGCACGCTCTCCCCCGAGCCCTGGCCCAGCACCGTCCGCCAGTTGACGTCGGTGACCACGTCCTGCTGGAGCTGCCCCCGGTGCCCCACGTACGCGTGCGGGTCGACGCACAGCGGCATGCCCGGGGCCACCTCCAGGGCGATGGCGGGGCCGTCGGACAGGATCGCCACCATGCCGTGCCCGTCGACCTTGGTGGTGGCCAGGCCCTGGCCGGTGCCCATCCCCCGCAGCCCGACGAACTGCACTCCGGTCTGCAGCCCCGCGTCGAGCGCCAGCAGGCTCTCGGACTCCACGAACAGCGTGTCGCCCTGGAGGGGGATGAGGGTGATCTCGGCGGCCTCGGCGGCGAGGTAGACCGTCCCCTGGCCGGTGACCTCCATGAGGGTCATGCCCTCGCCCGCCACCCGGCGGCGCACGAAGCCCCGCAGGCCCTCGCCCCCGGTCATGCCCTGCCGCTTGAAGGTCATCTGGCCGTCGTAGGCGACCATGGACCCGTTCAGCGCCCGGATCGTCTCGTTCATGAGGTCCACGGCCAGCATCCTGGAACCGTTCAGCCGAAATCGCGCCACGAAGCGACAACATACCGACTCGACGGCCGAGTGGCCCAGACCGCGGATCAACCGGCCGTTCGCTCCGTCAGCAGGATCCGGACGGCGCGGAAGTGGACGGTCGTCTGCCGCAGCACCGCCAGTCGGGGGTCCGGGACGGTCAGGAAGGGCTCGTCGACCGCCAGGGCGAACACCGCCGCCAGCCGCCGGTCCTCGCGCAGCGCGGCGATCGCCCGGCGATCCCCGCCCAGCACGACGGCCTCCAGAGGGGTGCGCCCGGCGGTCTCGGGCCCCAGCACGCGGACCGCGACGTCGGCGGCGGCGGCCAGGGCCTCCCTGGCCTGCTTGTCCCGGCGGCGGGCGAACCGCTGCTGCGACTGGCCCCCGGCGGCGCTGCGCCCGTGGACCTGCCGCGCGCCGACCTTGGACGCCACCAGTCGCTCGCCCTCGAAGACCCCGGCCGCATAGCCGCCCAGCCGCACCAGCAGGACCCCGACGCGCCGGTCCCGGAGGGCGTGCGCGACGAGCCCCTCCAGGCCGGAGCGGACCGTGAGCGGCGGGAAGGGGACGTGGCATTCGGCGACGGAGCCGTCGGCGGCGGTGAACGTCACCGCCCGCAGCCCGGTCTCGGTCACGGCGAGACCGCCGTGCCGCTCGGCGAACCCCGCCACCCATCTCTCGGTGCGCTCGGGGGACACCTCGAGCCGGCGTCCTCCCCCGGCGGCCGGGCCTGACCTCGCCACACCGTGACGGTACCGTGGCGGCCCGCCGCATCGATCACCCCCGCGCGCCGGATCGTGGAGGATGGCCCCCATGTGGTTCACACGCGAGCGCCGCGGCGGACGGCGCTGGATCGTGCCGGTGCTGGCGTTGGCCGCGGGCGTGGGGGTGGCGGCCCTGCTGGCGTCCCGGGACCGCACCGGCGCCGGGCTGGCCTCGCTGGCGGTGCTGGCCGGGTACGCGGCCCATCTGGGGTACCGGCGCGACGAGCCCGCCCTGCCCATCGGCGCCGCGTTCGGCGGCGGTCATCGGGCGCGGGCCCATCTGCGGGCCGCCGCGATGACCGGGGACGTGCTGGTCCTGGCCCTCGTCGGCGCGGTGGTGGTGCAGGCGTTGCGCGGCGCCGAGGTGACGCCCTATGCCTGGCTCGCCGCGCTGGCCGGGGGCGTATACGCGCTGTCCGCGATGGTAACGGGGCGTGGCGTGTAGGTTGTCCGAATTTTGGGTTAACTTCTACACACTTATTACGTTTGCCCTGTTCAACGCGGCATCATTCGGGTGTGTCCCCCATGGATGTCCTGCTCCCGGCTCCCGCCGCGTTCCACCCGGTGGTGGACCTCGGCACGGGCGCCGTGGTGGCGGTCGCCGCCCAGTGCGAGCCCGTGGGCCCGCCCGCCGCGCTCCCCATGGCCGATCCCGCCCGCGAGGACGTACGACGGGCGCTGCTGGCCGCCCGCGCGGTCACGGAGCTGCGGACCTCGCTCCCGCTCCAGTTGTCGCTGCGCGCCGAGACCGTCGCCCAAGGCCGCCCCACGCTGGCCGAGCTGCATCAGGGACTGGTCGAGACCGGCCGTCGTCCCAACGAGATCATCATCTCCGTCACCGGGGGCTTCGCCCCGGCCCAGCGCCCGGTGCTGAGCTCCGCCCTGCACGATCTGCGCAAGGCCGGCTACCTGATCGGGCTGGCCGGGCTCGGGGCCGCCTACACACCGCTGGACCTGCTGGTGGACGGGGTGCCGTACCTGGTGCGGCTGGACGCCGAGCTGGCCCGCCGGTCGTCCACCGATCCGCGCCGGTCGGCGCTGGTCGCCTCGCTGGTGGAGCTGGCCCACCGGATCGGCACGCACGTGCTGGCCCCCGGACTGGCGAACGAGTCCCAGGTGCTGCACCTGCGGGAGTTGGGCGTGCGCCTGGTGCAGGGCCCGGTGCTCGCGCCGCCGGAGTGGCGGCCGGGGATGCGCGTCACCGTCCCCGTGGCCGCCGCCGAGGCGGTCCCCCGTCCGCGCGCCGATCTGGGGCCGCGGGTGTCGGAGTTCACCGTGCCGGCGGTGACGATGTCCCTGGACGCCACCGCGGGAATGGTGCTGGACGCCTTCGACTCCGAGCGGGGCACCTCCAGCATCGTCCTGGTCGACGGCCACCGGCGGCCCCGCCACACCATCGACCGGACCCGGTTCCTGCTGACGCTGTCGGGCGCCTACGGACACGCGCTGCACGCCCAGAAGCCGGCGGCCCGGCTGGCCGATCCGCCTCGGGTGGTGCCCAAGACGGTCCCGGCCATCGCCGCGCTGCGGGCGGCGGGTCGTGAGCAGGAACGGGTCTACGACGATCTGGTGGTGACCGACGAGGTGGGCCGCTGTCTGGGCATCGTCCGGGTCAGCGACCTGATCCGCAGCCTGTCGCCCTGACCGCCTGAGCGGGCCGCAGAGCGGTCAGAGGGGCTCCCCGGCCTCATCATGCGGGGGAACGTCCGCTCGGCCCTCCTCGGCGAGCTCCTGCGCCAGGATCGCGGCCTGGACGCGGCTGCGCAGACCGAGCTTGCCCAGGATCCGGCTCACATGGGTCTTGGTGGTGGTCTCGGCCATGCTCAGCCGGGCCGCGATCTGTCCGTTGGACATCCCCTCGCCCAGGCACCGGAAGACCTCCCGCTCCCGGGGCGTCAGCTCGGCCAACCCCGGCGGCGGGAGGGTCGCGGACGTGCGCGGACGGGTGGCGAACGCGCTGATCAGCCGCCGGGTGACGGCGGGCGCCAGCACGCCCTCGCCGGAGGCCACCGTGCGCACGGCGTCCAACAGCCGGTCGGCGTCGATGTCCTTGAGCAGGAAGCCCGCCGCCCCCGCCCGCAGCGCGCCGAACACGTACTCGTCCACGTCGAACGTCGTCAGGACCAGCACGTCCACGCCGGTGCCGGCCAGCTCCCGGGTGGCGGCGATGCCGTCCAGCTCCGGCATCCGCACGTCCATCAGGACCACGTCCGGCAGCAGCTCCCGGGCCAGCGCCACCGCCCGCCGCCCGTCGGCGGCCTCCCCGACCACCTCCATGTCGGGGGCCGACCGCAGGATCAGCACCAGCCCGGCGCGCACCGCCGCCTGGTCGTCGGCCACCAGCACCCTGATCACGCGAGACCTCCGTCCACGCCGTCCTCCGAGACGGAGGTCGGCAGCTCCGCACGCACCACCCACCGGTCCCCGTCCCGCCCCGCGGTGAAGCCGCCGCGCAGGATCGAGGCCCGTTCGCGCATCCCGACGAGACCGCTGCCCGCGCCGGGCAGCTCCGTGCGCTCGGCCCCGAGCGGGCTGTCGACCCGCACGCGGACCCGGTCGGGCCGGTGCTCGACGACCACCTCGGCGCGGCCGGGCCCCGCGTGCTTGAGCACGTTGGTCAGGGACTCCTGGACGATCCGGTAGGCGGCCAGCTCCACGGCTGCGGGCAGCTCGCGCACCGTGCCGGAGACCTCCAGGCCCACCGTCAGGTCGGGGCGGGCGGCGCGCTCCACCAGGCCCTTCAGGTCGGTGAGGCGGGGCGCGGCCGGCGGGTCGGCCGCCCGGTCGGGCTCCTCGCGCAGCAAGCCGATCATCCGCCGCATCTCCGCCAGGCCCTGGACGCTGTTGTCCCTGATCACCTGCATCGCCTGCCGGATCCCCTCACGGTCCAGGTCGGGCAGCCGCAGCACCGCCGAGGAGTGCAGCGCGACCGCGCTGAGGTGGTTGGCGATCACGTCGTGCAGCTCGCGGGCCATCCGGGCGCGTTCGGCGACGACCGCGTTGCGCCGGTCCAGCTCGCCCAGCCTGGCCAGTTGCTCGGCCCGCTGCCGTTCCAGCTCGGCCTTGTCGCGGTGGGCGCGGACGACCATCGCGGTCAGCACCGGGCCCACCCAGGTCATCCCGGCGACCCCGCCGGTCACCACGATGACGCTCCACTGCGCGAACCACAGACCCACGCCCCCGGCCAGCAGCACGGTCACCGTAGCCGTGACGCCCAGCAGCCGCTCGGCCGTCCGCCGGGGGCCGTAGAGCCCGGCGGCGTAGAGGGAGTCGGTGTAGATCAGCATCGTGCCGAGGCTGGGCCCCAGGGCGATGTCGAGGAGGCTCGCCGGGGTCGCGACGGCCAGCCCCACCAGCGGCCGCGTCCGCCGGAACAGCATCGCCCCGGACACGCCCAACAGCGACGGCACCCGCCAGCCCACGCCCGGACCCGTGCCGTCGGACTCCCAGTCGGTGTACCCGTGGGCGCTCAGGAAGAGGAGCCCGCCGGCCAGCGCCGCGACGGCGAACAGGGCGTCCTGGCGGGTGGTGAATCGCACCCGTCCATCTCACCACCTCGGCCGCCGTGCCCGGCAGGTCCGGGGGACGAGGCGCGTACATCCTTCGTACGACCCCCGATCTCGTCGCGCGCGCGGAGGTTTCGGCGCCCTCCGGCCGGAAGCATGGAAGGACGCACTACGAGGAGACATCGTGATTCTTGCGATCATCGCCGCCTGTGAGATCGGCTTCTGGATCTTCCTGGTGGCCGGACTGGCCGCCCGTTACCTGCTGCGGTGGCGGCGGACCGGCGCCGCGCTGCTGGTGTGCGTGCCGCTGGTCGACGTCGTGCTGCTGGCGGCCACCGTGATCGACCTGCGCGGCGGCGCGACCGCCGACGTCACCCACGGCCTGGCCGCCGCCTACATCGGGTTCTCGGTGGCGTTCGGGCACAGCCTCATCAGGTGGACCGACGCCCGGTTCGCGCACCGGTTCGCCGACGGGCCGCCGCCGTCCAAGCCCCCGAGGTACGGGATGGCCCGCGCCCGTCACGAGTGGCGGGAGTTCGGGAAGGCGCTGGTCGCCTGGGCGGTGAGCTGCCTGCTCCTGCTGGGCGGGATCGCGCTGGTGGGCGACGCCGACCGCACCGAGGCGCTGTCCGGGTGGATCGCGCGGCTGTCGTTCGTGCTGGCGATCTGGTCCCTGTGGCCGATCACCTACACCCTGTGGCCCGCCAGGCCCAAGCGGGGCTGACGACACGGACGCGCCGCCCGCCGGGACTCCGGGGGCGGCGCGTTCGGGTGTCGTCAGACGTTGAAGCCGAGGGCGCGCAACTGCTCGCGGCCGTCCTCGCTGATCTTGTCCGGTCCCCACGGCGGCAGCCAGACCCAGTTGATCTTCACGTCCTTGACCAGGCCGTCCAGCGCGCTGTTCGCCTGGTCCTCGATCACGTCGGTGAGCGGACAGGCCGCGCTGGTCAGCGTCATGTCCAGGATCGCCACCTCGTCCACGACGTCGATGCCGTAGATCAGGCCGAGATCGACGACGTTGATGCCGAGTTCGGGGTCCACGACGTCCCGCAGCGCCTCGAGGATGTCCTCGTGCTCCTCGGCGATGACGCCGACGGCGTTCTCGGGCTCGGCGCCGCGCTCCGGCGCCGTGGTCTCGGTCTCGCTCATGATGCCACCCCTCCCAGGGCTCGGGCGGTCGCGTCCTTCCACGCCATCCAGGCGAGCAGGGCGCATTTGACTCGGGCCGGGTACTTCGACACCCCGACGAAGGCGACGGCGTCCTCCAGGACGTCCTCGTCGGGCTCGGCCTGCCCCCGCGACTGCATCAGGGCCAGGAACTCCTCCTCCACCACCATCGCCTCCTTGACCGGCTTCCCGATCACCAGCTCGGCCATCACGGAGGCGCTGGCCTGGCTGATCGAGCAGCCCATGGAGTCGTAGGAGACGTCGGCGACGCGCGTGTCGTCCCCGTCCCCCTCCAGGTGGACCCGCAGGGTCACCTCGTCGCCGCAGGTCGGGTTGACATGGTGGACCTCGGCCTCGAACGGCTCCCGCAGCCCCTTGTGCAGGGGGTTGCGGTAGTGGTCCAGGATGATCTCCTGGTACATCGACTCGAGCTCCATGCGGTCCTTCCGGTCCTTCCTCGTCCTTGCGTCGATCTGGTTGAACGGATGCGGGGCTCAGGCCGTTCCGAAGAACTTCTGCGCGTGCCGGATCCCGTCGGTGAGCGCGTCCACGTCCGACAGCGTGTTGTAGACGTAGAACGACGCCCGGGTGGTGGCCGGGATGCCGAACCGCCGGCAGATCGGCCAGGCGCAGTGGTGCCCCACCCGCACGGCCACGCCGAGCTCGTCCAGCACCTGACCCACGTCGTGCGGGTGCAGGTCGTCGACCACGAACGAGACGGTGCCGCCCCGCGCCTCGGTGGTGCGCGGCCCGATGAGGCGGACCCCGGAGATCTCGCCGACCCGCTCCAGCGCGTACGCGGTGAGGGCCTCCTCGTGCGCGTGCACCTCCGCCATGCCCAGCTCGGACAGATAGTCGCAGGCGGCGGCGAGCCCGACGGCCTGGGCCGTCATCGGCACCCCGGCCTCGAAGCGCTGCGGCGGCGGCAGGAACGTGGAGCCCTCCATCCGCACCACCTCGATCATCGACCCGCCGGTGATGAACGGGGGCATGGTCTCCAGCAGACCGCGGCGGCCCCACAGCACGCCCACCCCGGACGGCCCGAGCATCTTGTGCCCGGAGAACACCAGGAAGTCGGCGTCCAGCGCGGCCACGTCCACCGGCTGGTGCGGGACCGACTGCGCCGCGTCCAGCAGCACCAGCGCCCCGACCTCGCGGGCGCGGTCGATGATGCCCCGGACCGGCGGGACGGTGCCCAGCACGTTGGACTGGTGGGTCAGCGCCACGAGCTTCGTCCGCTCGTTCACGAGCGCGTCCAGCTCGTCCAGATCGAGGCGGCCGTCGTCGGTGATGCCGAACCAGCGCAGCGTCGCCCCGGTCCGCCGGCACAACTGCTGCCAGGGCACCAGGTTGGCGTGGTGCTCCATCTCGGTGACGACGATCTCGTCGCCGGGACCGACCCGGAACCGCTCCGACTCGGGACCGGCCGTGGCGGCGTTGCTCATCGCGTACGCCACCAGGTTGATGCCCTCGGTGGCGTTCTTGGTGAACACGATCTCGCCCGGCACCGCCCCGATGAACGTCGCGATGGTCGCCCGGGCGCCCTCGAACGCGTCGGTGGCCTCCTCGGCGAGCAGGTGCGCGCCCCGGTGCACGGCCGCGTTGTGCCGCTCGTAGAAGTTCCGCTCGGCGTCCAGCACGGCGCGGGGCTTCTGCGAGGTGGCGCCCGAGTCGAGGTAGACCAGGGGACGTCCGCCGCGCACCGTCCGCGACAGGAGGGGGAAGTCCTTCTTGATCTCCTCGGGGAGCAGGGTCATGAGGACGCGCCCGCCTTCACGTACTTCTCGTAACCCTCGTTCTCCAGCACCTCCGCCAGCTCCGAACCGCCCTGCTCGACGATCCGTCCGCCGGAGAACACGTGCACGAAGTCGGGCTTCACGTAGCGCAGGATCCGGGTGTAGTGCGTGATCAGCAGCACGCCCGTCTCGCCGCTGGAGCCGAACCGGTTGATGCCCTCGGAGACGACCTTCAGGGCGTCCACGTCGAGGCCGGAGTCGGTCTCGTCCAGCACCGCGATCTTGGGCTTGAGCAGCTCCAACTGGAGGATCTCGTGCCGCTTCTTCTCACCGCCGGAGAAGCCCTCGTTCAGGCTGCGCTGGGCGAAGGCCGGGTCGATGGCCAGCGCGTCCATCGCCGCCTTCATCTCCTTGGTGAACTGACGCAGCTTCGGCGCCTCGCCGCGCACCGCGGTCACCGCGGAGCGCAGGAAGTTCGACACCGAGACGCCGGGCACCTCGACCGGGTACTGCATCGCCAGGAACAGCCCGGCGCGGGCGCGCTCGTCCACGCTCATCGCCAGCACGTCCTCGCCGTCAAGGGTGACGGCGCCGGAGGTGATGTCGTACTTGGGGTGCCCGGCGATCGCGTACGCCAGGGTGGACTTGCCGGAGCCGTTGGGCCCCATGATCGCGTGGGTCTCGCCGGACCGGACGGTCAGGTCGACGCCGCGCAGGATCTCCTTGGACCCGTCGGAGCCGTCGCCGACGGAGACGTGGAGGTCGCGGATCTCTAGCGTGGCCATATGTCTCTCGAACCTCTATATCAGGGCGTGTCTGGGGTGGGTCGGTCGCCGGGGCCGGGGCGCAGCGACACGTGCACGTCGCCGTCGTCGACCCGGACCCGGTAGGTGGGCACCGGCCGGGTGGCCGGCGGGTTGGTGGGCTTTCCGGTGCGCAGGTCGAAGCACGAGCCGTGCAGCCAGCACTCGATCGTGCCGTCGTACACCTCGCCCTCCGTCAGCGCGACCTCGGCGTGCGAGCAGACGTCGCGCAGCGCGAAGACCTCGCCGCCGGTGCGCACCAGCGCCACCGGGGTGTCGTCGATCTCCACGGCGAGCGCCCCGTCCTCGGGGATCTCCGCCAGCGCGCACACCTTGACGAAGCCCTCGTCGGTCATCGGTCCAGCTCCGCCTCGATCGCGGTGATCACCTGGTCGCGCACCTCGGGGACCTCGATCCGCTCGATGAGCTGACCGAGGAAGCCGCGCACGACCATGCGCCGGGCCTCGTCGTGGGAGATGCCCCGCGCCTGCAGATAGAACAGGTGCTCGTCGTCGAGACGGCCGCTGGCGCTGGCGTGACCCGCGCCGACGACCTCTCCCGTGAGGATCTCCAGGTTGGGCACGGAGTCCACCCGGGTGCCGTCGCTGAGCACCAGGTTGCGGTTGTACTCGTAGGTGTCGGTGCCCTCGCCCTCGGCACGGATGATCACGTCGCCGATCCAGACGGCGTGGGCGTCGGTCCCCTGGAGCGCTCCCCGGTAGTCGACGCGGCTGCGGCAGTGCGGGACCGTGTGGTCGACCAGCAGCCGGTGCTCCAGGTGCTGGCCCGCGTCGACGAAGTAGACCCCGTACAGCTCGGCGTCGCCGCCGGGCGCGTCGTAGGAGACCGTCGGCGCCAGCCGCACCACGTCGCCGCCCAGCGACACCACGAAGCTCGTGAACCTCGCGTCGCGGGAGAGCCGCGCGTGCTGGTGCGACAGGTGGACCGCGTCGTCGTCCCAGTCCTGCAGGCTGATCACCGACAGGCGGGCGCCGTCGCCGACCACGAACTCCACGTTGTCGGCGTAGGTGGCCGAGCCGCGGTGGTCGAGCACGACCGTGGCCTGCCCGAACGGCTCGACGATCACCGTGGTGTGGCCGTACGCGGCCTGCCCGGCGTCCTCGCCGCGCAGCCGCAGGACGGTCGGCACGGAGGCGACCGCCTCCTTCGGCACGGTGACGACGGTGGCCTCGGTGAACGAGGCCCACGCCTGGGCGCTGGCCCGGTCACCGGGCGTGTACGCCCGGCCGAGGCGCGGGTCGTCGCGACCGACGCGCTCGACCTTGACCTCGGGCGCGGCGTCGAACTCCACGATCACTTTGCCGAGGGCCTCGGCGCCCTTGTGGAGGTTCCGCAGGCGGCGCAGCGGGGTGAACCGCCACTCCTCCTCACGGCCGGTGGGCACCTCGAAGTCGGCCACCTCGTACGAGGACCTCTCGTGCAAGGTCGACAGCGGGCGGGAATCGAGCCCCATCAGCCGACGGCTCCTTCCATCTGCAGCTCGATCAGGCGGTTCAGCTCGAGGGCGTACTCCATGGGCAGCTCGCGCGCGATGGGCTCGACGAACCCGCGCACGATCATGGCCATGGCCTCGTCCTCGGTCATGCCCCGGCTCATCAGGTAGAAGAGCTGGTCCTCCGACACCTTGGAGACGGTGGCCTCGTGGCCCATCTCCACGTCGTCCTCGCGGACGTCGACGTAGGGGTAGGTGTCGGACCGGCTGATCTGGTCGACCAGCAGCGCGTCGCACTTGACCGTGGACTTGGAGTGCGCCGCGCCCTCCTGGATCTGGACGAGCCCCCGGTAGGAGGTCCGGCCGCCGCCGCGCGCCACCGACTTGGACACGATGGTGCTGGAGGTGTGCGGCGCGGCGTGCACCATCTTGGCGCCCGCGTCCTGGTGCTGGCCCTCGCCGGCGAAGGCGATCGACAGGGTTTCGCCCTTGGCGTGCTCGCCCAGCAGGTAGACGGCCGGGTACTTCATGGTCACCTTGGAGCCGATGTTGCCGTCGACCCACTCCATGGTGGCGCCCTCGTAGGCGACGGCGCGCTTGGTGACGAGGTTGTAGACGTTGTTCGACCAGTTCTGGATGGTCGTGTAACGGCAGCGGGCGTCCTTCTTGACGATGATCTCCACGACCGCCGAGTGCAGCGAGTCCGAGGAGTAGATCGGCGCGGTACAGCCCTCGACGTAGTGCACGTAGGCGCCCTCGTCGACGATGATCAGGGTCCGCTCGAACTGGCCCATGTTCTCGGTGTTGATCCGGAAGTAGGCCTGCAGCGGGATCTCCACGTTCACGCCCGGGGGCACGTAGATGAACGAGCCGCCCGACCACACGGAGGTGTTGAGCGCGGCGAACTTGTTGTCGCCGACCGGGATCACGGAGCCGAAGTACTCCTGGAAGATCTCCGGGTGCTCGCGCAGGCCGGTGTCGGTGTCGACGAAGATGACGCCCTTCTCCTCCAGGTCGTCACGGATCTTGTGATAGACGACCTCG
The DNA here is from genome assembly GCF_003386555.1 of Thermomonospora umbrina. GTDB lineage: Bacteria > Actinomycetota > Actinomycetes > Streptosporangiales > Streptosporangiaceae > Thermomonospora > Thermomonospora umbrina. The sequence goes on from NZ_QTTT01000001.1 coordinate 7,254,907, forward strand.
GACTCGTACTGGGCGGCCACCCCGGCGACCAGGCGCTGCTTCTCCGCCTCGGGGATGCCGAGCCTGTCGTAGGTGTTCTTGATGTCCTCGGGCAGGTCCTCCCAGGAGGCGGCCTGCTTCTCGGTGGAGCGGACGAAGTACTTGATGTTGTCGAAGTCGATGCCGGACAGGTCCGAGCCCCAGGCCGGCATGGGCTTGCGGCCGAACAGCCGCAGGCCCTTCAGGCGCAGGTCCAGCATCCACTCGGGCTCGTTCTTCTTGCCCGAGATGTCACGGACGACCTCTTCGTTCAGGCCTCGTTTGGCGGCGGCCCCGGCGGTGTCGGAGTCGGCCCAGCCGAACTTGTACCTGTCGAACCCCTCCAACTCGGGGTGGGTTTCGATAGTCATAGGGAGGTCCTCCCGGACTCCTCGTCATCGGTGTCTTGCGTGGTGTCGTGCTCGCCGTCGCGCTCGGCGCGCAGGTCGGGCCGGCTGACGTGGGTGGTGCAGATGCCGTCGCCGTGGGCGATGGTGGCCAGCCGCTGCACCGGGGTGCCCAGCAGCCTGCTGAACGCCTCCGTCTCGGCCTCGCAGAGCTGCGGGAACTCCGCGGCCACGTGCGCGACCGGGCAGTGGTGCTGGCAGAGCTGCTCGCCGCCGCCCGCCCGGGGGGCCTTGCCCGCCGCGGCCGCGTAGCCGTCGGCCGACAGCGCCTCGGCCAGCGCCCTCACCCGTTGCTGCGGCGGGGCGGCGCGGACCACCGGATGGTAGCGCCGCTCCAGGTCGGCGATCTGCCGTCGGGCGAACTCGGCGACGGCCGCGCCGCCGGCCTTCTCGGCGAGGAAGCGCAGGGCCGCGCTCGCCAGGTCGTCGTAGGCGTGCACGAAGGCGTTGCGGCCGGCGTCGGTGATGGCGAACCACTTCGCCGGACGCCCCCGACCCCGGTGCGCCTGCGGGCGCGCCCGCCGGACCTCGATCATGCCCTCGGCCAGCAGCGCGTCCAGGTGCCGCCGGACGGCGGCGGGCGTGAGGCCGACCCGCTCGCCCAGCGCGGACGCGGTGATGGGACCCTGTTCGAGGATGAGCCGGGCGACCCGGGCGCGGGTGTCGCGCTCGCCGTGCGCACCGGCGAACGACGGCACGTCGGACGGCCGTGCGCCGCCCGCATCCGTGTTCGTCCGCTCACCCACGTTTTTCACAACATCAGTGTGGCCTAATTCCTTCCCGGCGCACAAACGGTTCCACGTGCGGTCCCTCACGCAGGTAAGCCTTACCTAAGCCTTACCGAACGTTCATTTGAGCGTCGCGCTGGGGAGCACCACGACCGGGCAGGGTGCCGCCCGGACGATCTTTCCGGAGACGCTGCCGAGGAATACCTTGCGCAGCGGCCCCTCCGCGCTCGACATGCACACCAGAATCTCCCCGGGCAGCCAATCGCAGTGCCGCAGGGCCTTGTCGACACCCGCGCCCTCGGCCGCCTCGGTGACCACCTGCCCCAGACCGGTCACCCGCTGCGCCGCCAGGTTCAGGTCGCGCACGGCGTACTCGTGCTGAAGGTGCATGAAGTCCTCGCCGCCGCGCAGCCGGACGCCGAGGCCGGCCGGCCGGACCAGCAGGGTCAGCAGCCGCACCGGGATCTCCAGCCGCCGGGCGACCTCGACGGCGGCGGCCAGCCCCAGCTCGGCCCCCCGCCGCGGCCAGTAGGCCACGGTCAGCCGGTCGAACCGCTCCGGCGGGTCCTCGGCGTACCCGCGCGGCGCCATCAGCACCGGGACGGGGGCGCCGTGCAGGAGTTGGTCGGCGGTGCTGCCGATGGCGATCCGGCCGGGACGCCCGCGCGGGGCCGAGCCGATCACGATCAGCCCCGCGTCGGACTCCTCGGCCACCTCGATCAGGCCCCGTCCGCTGCCCCGGTTCGGATGGGTGACGTACCGGAGCCGGCTCTTGGGGACCCTCCCGGCGAGCCGCCCCGCCGCCAGGTCGAGGGCCTCACGGGACTGCTCCTTGACGAAGCGCAGCCACTCGGCGTCCACCCGGCCGGGGCCGGGTGTCGGCCAGGACGGCGGGTAGACGTTGGCGACGGTCAGCGGCGACCGGTCGGCGGCGACCACGAGCCCCGCGAGGGCCAGTGCGTCGTCGCCGCGTTCGTCCGGCACGTAGCCGGCGACGACCCGTTCGGTCATGTCGGTCCCCTTCCCTCGGGCACGTCCTGCCTGGCCAGGAGGGAGTGCCGGTGGCCGTACGCGAAGTAGGCGATCAACCCGGCCGCCATCCACACCAGGAAGACGACCCAGGTGGCGTTGTCGAGCTTGAACATCAGATAGACGCAGAACCCGAAGCCCAGCAGCGGCGTGACGGGGAACAGCGGGGTCCGGAAGCTGCGCGGCATCTCCGGCCGGGTCCTGCGCAGGACCATCACCCCCACGTTCACCAGGGCGAACGCGAACAGGGTGCCGATGCTGGTGGCGTCGGCCAGGCGCCCCAGCGGGACCAGCGCCGCCAGGGTGGAGATGAACAGGGCGACGAGGAGGGTGTTGGCGACCGGCACGGCGGTGCGCGGGCTCACCCTCTTGAAGATCGGCGGCATCAGCCCGTCCCGGGACATCGCGAACAGGATCCGGGTCTGCCCGTACATCACGGTGAGGACGACGCTGGCGATCGCGATGACCGCCCCCAGCGACAGCACCGCCGACGGCCACGCCATCCCCACGGCCCGGTCCAGGACCATCGCCAGCGACGCCTCCGCGTCCTCGAACTCCTGCCAGGGCTCCGCCGCCACGGCCGCCAGACCGACGGCCACGTACAGCACCGTGACGATGAGCAGGCTGAGGAGGATGGCCAGCGGCAGGTCCCGGCGCGGATTCTTGGCCTCCTCACCGGCCGTGGACGCGGCGTCGAACCCGATGTAGGAGAAGAAGACCTTCGATCCGGCGGCGCTGATCCCGGCCATGCCCATCGGCGCGAACGGCGTCAGGTTCGCGGACCGGAACGCGGTGAAGGCGACCGCGCAGAAGAAGACCAGCACGCCCATCTTGAGGAACACCATGATCGTGTTGGCCGTGGCGCTCTCGGAGGTGCCGCGCAGCAGGAGGAACGTCGCGATCAGGACCACCGCGACGGCGGGCAGGTTGATCACGCCGCCGTCGCCGGGCGGACCGCTCACCGCCGCCGGCATGGTGAACCCGAACGTCTTGTCGAAGAACTCGTTGAGGTACTGCCCCCAGCCGACCGCGACCGCCGACACCGAGACGGCGTACTCCAACAACAGGCACCAGCCGCAGACCCACGCGACGATCTCGCCGAGGGTGGCGTAGGTGTAGGAGTACGAGGATCCCGACACGGGGATGGTGCCCGCCAGCTCCGCGTACGACAGGGCGGAGAACAGCGCCGTCAGGGCCGCCAGCAGGAACGCCACCACGATCGCCGGGCCGACCAGCGGGACGGCCTCGCCGAGCACGACGAAGATCCCGGTCCCGAGGGTGGCGCCCACGCTGAAGAAGGTGAGCTGCAGCAGCCCCATGGAGCGGCGCAGTTCGCCGCCCTCGCCCTGGCCGCCCTCGGCGACGATGCGGTCGACGGGCTTGGTCCGCAGCACGCCGCCGGCGCGGGGGCGCGTCATCGGTCCGGTCGCCACGGGATCCTCGTCCTCACAGGGTGCTGGTCAGCGGCCAGGTCGCGCCGGGCGTGACGATCGTCCCCGAGGCGCCCTCGAGGATGTCCGCGCACCGGTCCAGGGCGCCGATCGCCGCCATGTCGCCGGTGCGCTCCACGAACCCGCAGACCGCGTCCACCTTCGGGCCCATCGAGCCCGCCGGGAACCGCTGGGCCCGCAGCTCGTACGGGGTCGTGTGCCGGATGGGCTCCTGGCGGGGCGTGCCGTGATGGCGCATGACCTCGGGCACGTCGGTCAGGATGAGGAACGCGTCGACCTCCAGGGACTCGGCCAGCAGCGCACCGGTCAGGTCCTTGTCGATGACGGCCTCGACGCCCTCCAGCCGGCCGACGTCGTTGCGGACCACCGGGACGCCCCCGCCGCCGGCGCACACCACCACCGCCCCGCCGCGCACCAACTGGTGGATCAGCCTGGTCTCCACGACCCGCTGGGGCCGCGGCGAGGGCACCACCCGACGCCAGAAGCGGCCGTCGCGGCGGACCGTCCAGCCGTGCTCGGCCGCCAGCTTCTCGGCCTCGTCCTGCTCGTAGACCTGCCCGACGAACTTGGTGGGGTCGTCGAACGCGGGGTCGACGGCCGACACCAGCGTCTGGGTGAGCAGGGAGACCACCTGCGTGCCGGGCAGCGCGTTCTGCAGGGCCTGCAGCAGCCAGTAGCCGATCATCCCCTGGGTCTGGGCGCCGAGGGTGTCGAAGGGGTAGGGCCGGCTCAGCCCGGGGTCGGCGGCGCTCTGCACCGCCAGCACCCCCACCTGGGGCCCGTTCCCGTGGGTGATGATCAGCTCGTGGCCGGCGGCGAGCGGCGCCAGGGCGCGCACCGCGCCCATCGCGTTGGCGCGCTGCACGTCGGCGTCCGGCGGTTGGCCCCGCCGCAGCAGCGCGTTCCCTCCCAGCGCCACCAGGATCCGCATCGCGTCCTCCGCTCAGGCTCCGCGTTCCAGCGGGCAGCTCATGCAGCGGGGGCCGCCCCGCCCGCGGCCCAGCTCGCTGCCGCGGATGGTGATGACGTCGATCCCGTTGCGGGCCAGGAAGTTGTTGGACGTGGCGTTGCGCTCGTAGGCGACCACCGTGCCCGGGCTCAGCGCCAGCACGTTGCAGCCGTCGTCCCACTGCTCGCGTTCGGCGGCGTGCACGTCCTGGACGGGGGTGAGGATCTTGATGTCGTCCAGGTCGAGGGCGGCGGCGATGGCCCGGTGCATGTCCTCGGGCGGATGGTCGGCGACCTTCAGCTCCTTGGGGTTGTCGCCGGGCTCGACCGTGTAGGAGGGCAGCATGCCGAGGCCGGCGAACTTGGTGAACACCCCGTGGTCGCACATGGTGAGGACGGTGTCCAGATGCATGAACGCGCGCCTGACCGGCATCCGCAGCGCCACGATCCGCCGGGCCGAGCCCGCCGCGAACAGCGACCGGGCGAGCATCTCCACGGCCTGCGGCTGGGTCCGCTCGCTCATCCCGACGAGGACCGCCCCGTTGCCGATGACCAGGACGTCCCCGCCCTCGATGGTCGCCGGGGCCATCGGCGTGCCCGGTGTCCAGACGTGGAACCCGCCGGCCTCGGGCCGCCCGTACCCGTCGGCGAACAGCGGGTGCCAGCGGTAGACGGCCTCCATGTTCACCGTCTCCCGCATTCGCGCCTTCTTGCGCATGGGGTTGATCGACACCCCGTCGTAGATCCAGCAGGAGGTGTCCCTGGTGAACAGGTGGTTCGGCAGCGGCGGCAGCACGAAGGCGTCCGGGTCCAGGGAGTGGAACGCGAGGCTGTTGGGCTCCTCGATCCGCTCCAGCAGCTCCCGCTTCGTGATCCCGCCGACGAGGAACGAGGTCAGGCTCACCGGGTCCATCTGGTCGAAGCAGTTGCGGATCGGGTCGATCGCCATCGGCCCGAACCAGCGTTCGTCGATCACGCGGTCGAGGACGTGCCGGCGGGCCTCGGGGATCTCCACCGTCTCCCGCAACAGGTCGAGCAGCAGATGGACCTGGACGCCCTGGGCGCGCAGCACGTCCTGGAACTCGTCGTGCTCCTCGCCCGCCCGCCGCACCCACAGCACGTCGTCGAACAGCAGGTCGTTCATGTTGGACGGGGTCAGCCGCTTGAGCGACAGCTCCGGCCGATGCAGCAGCACCCGCTTGAGGCGCCCGACCTCGGACTCGACCCGGAACGTCATCGCGGTCCCCTCCTCGATGGTGGGGGGACACGCGAGACATGCCCGCGCGTGATCACCGCAAACACGGGAACGGACACGGAGGGTGATCGGCGGGCCCGTGCCGTGGCCTCCGACCGCGCCCACTTACACTCGGGGTCATGACACCCCCCGACGCGGTCGAGCTGGACGCGCTGGTGAAGCGGTACGGCGCGACGACCGCCGTCGACGGCGTCTCGCTGCGGGCCGCGCGCGGCACCGTCACCGCGCTGCTCGGCCCGAACGGCGCGGGCAAGACCACCACGATCGAGATCTGCGAGGGCTACCGGCGGCCGGACACCGGGACCGTCCGCGTGCTCGGACTGGACCCGGTCCGCGACGCGCGGGCGCTGCGGCCGAGGGTCGGGGTGATGCTCCAGTCGGGCGGCGTGCCGGGCACCGCGCGCGCCGGGGAGTTCCTGCGACTGGTCGCCTCGTTCTACGCCGACCCGCTCGAGCCGGCCGTCCTGTTGGAGCGGCTCGGTCTCACGGCACAGGCCCGCACGCCGTTCCGGCGGTTGTCGGGCGGGCAGCAGCAACGGCTGTCGCTGGCCGCCGCGGTGGTCGGCCGGCCCGAGCTGGTGTTCCTGGACGAGCCGACGGCCGGGCTGGACCCCCAGGCCCGGCACGCCACCTGGGAGCTGGTGGAGGGGCTGCGGGCCGCCGGGGTGGCCGTCATCCTCACCACCCACCACATGGACGAGGCCGAACGGCTGGCCGATCGGGTGGTCGTCGTCGACCGGGGCCGCGTGGTGGCCCAGGGCACGCCCGCCGAGCTGACCGGGGCCGAACGGCAATTGCGCTTCCGCGCCCGGCCGGGGCTGGGGCTGGACGAGCTGCTGTCGGCGCTGCCGGTGGGCAGCGCCGCCAAGGAGTCGCCCGCCGGGCACTACCTGATCGAGGGCGACGTGCAGCCGGGGCTGCTCGCCACCGTGACGGCCTGGTGCGCCTCCCACGGGGTGCTCACCGAGGACCTGCGGATCGAGCGCCGCACGCTGGAGGACGTCTTCCTGGAGCTGACCGGACGGGAGCTGCGCTCGTGAACACCGCGTCCCTGGACCTGACCCCCGCGCCGGCGGCGGCGCCGCTGTCCCGGATGGTGCTCGCGCAGGCGTCCTTCGAGCTGCGCGGGATGCTCCGCAACGGCGAGCAGTTGCTGCTCACCATGATCATCCCGGTGCTGCTGCTGGTGCTGTTCTCCTCGACCTCGCTGGTGGACGTCGGTCCCGGCGAGCGCGTCGACTTCCTCGCCCCCGGGGTGCTGGCGCTGGCGGTGATGTCGACCGCGTTCACCGGACAGGCGATCGCCACCGGCTTCGAGCGGCGCTACGGCGCGCTCAAGCGGCTGGGCGCGACCCCGCTGCCGCGCGGGGGGCTGATCACCGCCAAGACGCTGGCAGTGCTGGCGGTCGAGGTCGTCCAGACCGCGCTGATCCTCGCGGTGGCGCTGGCGCTCGGCTGGAGCCCGCACGGCGGGGCGGGCGGGGCGCTCGCCGTCCTGGCGCTGGTGCTGGCCGGCACGGCGGCGTTCAGCGGGTTCGGGCTGCTGATGGCGGGGACGCTGCGCGCGGAGGCCACCCTGGGCGCCGCGAACCTGGTGTACCTGCTGTTGCTGGTGCTGGGCGGCGTGGTGTTCCCGCTGACGGAGTTCCCCTCCGGGATGGCCTCGGCGTTGGAGCTGCTGCCGATCGCGGCGCTGGCCGAGGGCCTTCGCGACGTGCTGCAGCAGGGGGCGGGCCCGCCCGTCGGGGCGCTGGTGACCCTGGGCGCCTGGGCGGTGGCGGGGCTCGGCCTGGCCGCGCGGTTCTTCAAGTGGGAGTGAGCTCGATGGCGCTCGCCGAGGCACCCGGTCCGTACCGCCCGCGCCGTTGGAACGTTCGCGGGGCGCGGATGCTGTCGCCGGCCGCCGTTCCGCCGCCCGCGCTGGTGCTGCTGGGGGTGGTGTCGGTCCAGGTGGGCGCCGGGATCGCCAAGCAGTTGTTCGACGTGCTGCCGCCCTCGGCGGTGGTGCTGCTGCGGCTGGCGACCTCGGCGTTGGTGCTGGGCTTCCTCGGTCGCCGGGCGCTGCGCGGTGTGCTGCGCGACCACTCGCGGCGTGATCTCGCCGTCGCCGCCGGGTTCGGGCTCACGCTGGCGATCATGAACGTCTCGTTCTACCAGGCGTTCGCGCGGATCCCGCTGGGCGTGGCGGTGACCATCGAGTTCCTCGGCCCGCTGGCGATCGCCATCGCGGCCTCGCGGCGGGTGAGGGACGTGCTGTGGGCGGTGCTGGCCTTCACGGGGGTGCTGCTGCTCGCCCGGGGCGACGGTGACGTCGACCTGGTGGGTGTGGGCTTCGCGCTGCTGGCGGGCGTGGCGTGGGCGGGCTACATCCTGCTCAGCGCCGCCACCGGTCGCCGGTTCGCGGGCTCGACCGGTCTGGCCGCGGCGAGCGTGGTGGCCGCCGTGGTGGTGCTGCCGATGGGCGTCGCCACGGGAGGGTCGGCGCTGCTCAGCCCGGAGCTGCTGTTGTTGGGCCTCGGGGTGGGGCTGCTGTCGTCGGTGATCCCCTACACGCTGGAGCTGGAGGCGCTGCGGCGGATGCCGGCCCGGGCGTTCGGGATCCTGATGAGCATGGAGCCCGCCGTGGCCGCGCTGGTGGGTCTGGTCGTGCTGAACGAGGTGCTGTCGGGTTCGGAGTGGATCGCCATCGGCTGCGTCATGATCGCCTGCGTCGGGGCCACCCGAGGGCAGCAGGATCCGCCCGAGGCCGCCGAGGTCTGAGCCCGGTTCGTACACTCGGCGTATGGCCAGGGCGAACGACGAGGCGGCGGAGCTGGTCCAAGAGCTGGCGGACCTGCTGTCGATCACGGGCGGGGAGGCCTTCAAGGTCCGGGCGTACGAGAAGGCCGCCCGGGCCATCGCCGGCCATCCGGAGGACATCGCCGCCCTCGACCTCGAGGGGCTCCGGCGCATCCCGAACGTCGGCGCGGCCATCGCCAAGAAGATCGCCGACTACAACGCCACCGGCACCATCCGCCAGGTGGAGGAGCTGCGCGCCGAGATCCCCGCCGGGGTGCGGGCGCTGACCTCCATCCCCACCCTCGGCCCCAAGAAGGCGATGGCCGTCTACGAGGAGCTCGGCGTCTCCTCCGTCCCCGAGCTGGCCCGGGCCATCGAGGACGGTCGGCTCCGTGGGCTGCGCGGCTTCGGCGCCAAGACCGAGGAGAACATCCTGCGCGGCATCGAGTTGATGCGTCGGGCGGGCGACCGGGTCCTCGTCGACACGGCGATGGGGCTCGCCTCCGACATCGTGGCCGCCCTCTCGCGGGTCGACGGATGCCGCCGTTGCGTGTACGCGGGCTCGCTGCGGCGCATGCGGGAGACCATCGGGGACCTCGACGTGCTGGCCGCCTCCGACGACCCCGGCCCGATCATGGCGGCGTTCACCGCGCTCCCCCAGGTCGCCGAGGTGATCGCCCGTGGCGACAAGAAGACCTCCGTCCGGACGGTCAAGGGCCTCCAGGTCGACCTGCGGGTGGTGCCGCCCGAGGCGTGGGGCGCCGCCCTGCAGTACTTCACCGGGAGCAGGCAGCACAACGTCCGCATCCGCGAGAGGGCGGTCCGGGCCGGGCTGAAGCTGTCGGAGTACGGGTTGTTCTCCGCCTCGGAGGAGGACGGCGGGCTGATCGTCTCCGCCACCGAGGAGGAGGTCTACGCGCGCCTGGGTCTGCCGTGGATCCCGCCGACCCTGCGCGAGGACTCCGGGGAGATCGAGGCGGCCCTCGACGGCACGCTGCCGCGCCTGGTGACCGAGGAGGACCTGCGCGGCGACCTGCACTCCCACACCGACCTCACCGACGGGACGGCCTCCCTGGAGGACATGGTCGCCGCCGCCGAGGCCCGGGGCCTGGAGTACTTCGCGATCACCGACCACGCGCCCGACCTGTTCATGCAGCGGATGACCGACGAGAAGGCGCTCGCCCAGCGCGAGGCGATCCGCGCGCTGCAGGCGCGGCACCCCGGCATGACGCTGCTGCACGGCACCGAGCTGAACATCGGGCCCGACGGCGGCGTCGACTGGGACGCCGACTTCCTGGCGGGCTTCGACGTGTGCGTGGCCTCGGTCCACAGCCACTTCACCCAGACGACGGCGGAGGCCACCCGCCGTCTGCTGCGCGCCTGCGAGAACCCGCACGTGCACGTCATCGGCCACCCGACCGCCCGCCTCATCGGCAGGCGGGCGCCGCTGGACGCCGACTGGGACGAGGTGTTCCGCGCGTGCGCCCGCACCGGCACCGCTCTGGAGATCGACTGCTTCCCCGACCGGCTCGACCTGCCCGCCGACCTGATCCGCCGGGCCCGCCGCTTCGGCGTGAAGTTCGCCATCGACTCCGACGCCCACGCCGTCGGCCACTTCCGCAACGTCCGCTACGGCGTCGGCACCGCCCAGCGAGGCTGGCTGACCCCGGAGGACGTCATCAACGCCTGGCCCCTCGACCGGCTCCGGGCCTTCCTCGGCGGCGAGACGCCGGCCTGACCGCGAACGGGCTCAGGCGGGGTGCGGGGCCGGCTGCGAGGCGGCGGGCTCGGCGGAGGCGGCGGTGGTGGGCTCGGGGGCCGGGGTCGCCGCGAGCGGGCCGCGATCGCGGGTGGCGAAGGCGACGCGGAGGACGGCGATCCACAGGAGGGCCGAGCCGAGCATGTGCAGGCCCACCAAGAGCGCCGGGACGCCCGTGAAGTACTGGACGTAGCCCACCGCGCCCTGGGCCAGCTCGATCGCCACCAGGTCCCAGACCCGGCGTCGCAGGGCGCGTGGCGCGTCGGTGCGCCGAACGGCGATCAGCACGGCGACGGTGAGCGCGACCGTGATCCAGGCCAGCGCGCCGTGCACACGGGTGACCTGCGCGATGTCGAAGCCGAACCGTTCGGCCCGGTCGTCGCCCGCGTGCGGGCCGGTACCGGTGACGATCGTGCCGGCGACCATCAGCAGCGCCGCCACCGGCACCAGGGACAGGGCCAGGGCGCGGAGCCGGGGGCCGACCAGGGGGCGCACGGGCTCGTCGCCCTCGCCGGAGCGGACGTAGAGGGCCACGGCGGCGATGATCAGGACGGGCGACAGCATGAAGTGCGAGGCGACGACCGCCGGGTGGAGGTCGGTCAGCACCGTGACACCGCCCCAGCCCGCCTGCGCCAGGACGCCGATCGGCTGGACGGCCGCCAGGCGCACCAGGTCGCGGCGCCGGGGCACGGACCGCACGGCCGCCACGAAGACGGCCGCCGCCGACGCCAGGACCAGGAAGGTCAGCGTCCGGTTGCCGAACTCGATGGCCATGTTGACCGCCGAGTGCTCGGGCGAGGACGTCGGGATCATGCTGTCCGGCGTGCACTGCGGCCAGGTCGGACAGCCCAGACCGGACTTGGTGAGCCGGACCGCGCCGCCGGTGACGATGATGCCCGCGTTGGCGATCACCGACAGCAGGGCCAGCAGTCGCAGCGAGGCGGGTGTCGGCCGCCAGACCGCGTCACGGACTCTGGCCAGGGGATTCACGGAACGGTCAGCCACGGGACTCATGGTAGGGGCGACCCCGGCAGGCCCCGTCCCCACCCCCGCACGGCGCGGAGCGGTCAGGGGCCGGGCACGTCGGGCACGTCGCCGGGCGCTTCCTCGGACCGCCGGAAGCCGGACGGGCCGCCGCCGGGCGCCCACGGCGGCCCCTCCGGCAGGGGCTTGGGCGCCCGCAGGAACGCCTGCCGCGCCACCGCCATGAGGCTCAGCAGCGCGTCCCGCCGCTCGGCGAGCCAGACGGGGTCGGCGGTCCCCCGTTCGGCGCGCTTGTGCACCAGCGCCAGCTCGGTGGCGGCGAGCTGGTAGTCGTCCATCGCGCGGGCCGCCCCCTGACCGCCGACCTCCCGCGCCCAGCGCCGCGCCGCGCGCCGGCTGGACATGCGGACGAGCATCCGCACGTCCTGCGGTGTCACCAGCCCGGTGGGCTCGTACATCGGCAGGTACCGTCCGATCCGCTGGAGGGTGCCGCGCCGCTCCACGAACACGATCGCGATGAGGACCAGCACCAGCACGAAGTCCACCGCGTAGACGACGGCGAGCCCGCCGAGCCCGAAGGTGGTGGCCCCGTTCCACAGGGCGTGCAGCGCCATCGCGGCGATCAGCCCCACCAGCGGGGCGGCGACGCGCCCGTTGCGGTGGGTGGCCGCCCAGGCGACGCCCAGACCAAGCATCGAGGTGAACAGCGGGTGGCTGAACGGCGCGATCACGCCCCGCAGCACGAACACGGCGGTGAGCTGGTCGGCGCCGCCCTCGTCGAAGGCCCGCATGTAATAGGTGACGTTCTCCATCATCGCGAAGCCCAGCCCCACCATGGCGGCGTAGATGATCCCGTCGGCGAAGCCGTCGATCTCGGTGCGCCGCAGCCACAGCAGCAGGAACAGCACCGCGCCCTTGAGGGTCTCCTCGATGAGCGGCGCGCCCACCGTGGCGCTCACGAAGTGGCCCTCGGCCTCGCCGAAGACCGGCACGGTGACGTAGATCAGCCCGGCGGTGTTGAGGACCAGCGCGCCCAGCACCGCCACACCCGCGCCCCACATGAACGCCAGCGCCAGGGTGCGGGGCGGCTCGGGCTCCACCCGGTCGAGGGTGAGCACGAGCGAGATGAGCAGCGGGATCGGCAGGATGGCCAGCAGCAGCGCCGCGACGAACCCCATGCCGCCGCCGAACCACCCGTACAGGCCCAGCACGCCCAGGGCGCACAGGGTCGAGACGGTCAGCGCGATGATGAGCCCGGCGGTCGGCCGCCCGGGCACGCGTCCCTCGAGCACCGCCTGGGGATCCATGGGCACCATGAGGCGAGGGTAATCGACGGGTCGCCGGGGGCACCCGCACCGGACGGCGAGACCGGCGTCCCCCCGCGTGAGGTCAGAACAGCAGCGGGTCGATCGCGACGGCCGAGAACAGCAGCGCCAGGTAGACGTTCGACAGGTGGAAGAACCGCATCGGCCGCAGCTTCACCCCGGTCATCCCGGAGCGGACGTTGTGCAACAGCCGGTGGCCCTCCGCCAGCAGGACCGCGCCGAGCACGACCGCGACCGTCCCGTACACCGCGCTCATCCCGGCGACCGGCCACAGCGCCAGCGAGGCCGCCACGGTGGCCCACGTGTAGAGCAGGCTCTCGACGATCACCCGCCGCTCCGTGGCCACGACCGGCAGCATCGGGACGTTGGCGACCGCGTAGTCCTCGCGGTACCGCATGGCCAGCGTCCAGGTGTGCGGCGGCGTCCACAGGAACACCACCAGGAACAGCACGAACGGGGTCCAGTCCAGGCCGTCGGTGATCGCCGCCCAGCCGATGAGGACCGGCATGCACCCGGCGATGCCGCCCCACACCACGTTCTGCGAGGTCCGCCGCTTGAGCAGCAGCGAGTACACGAACACGTAGTAGGCGATGGCGGCGACCGACAGGCCCGCCGCGAGCGCGTTCACCGTGACGAGGAAGCCGACCGTGGACGCCACCGCCAGCACGATCCCGAAGACCAGCGCCTCGGCGGGGCTGACCTGGGCGCGCGCCAGCGGCCGCCGCCGCGTGCGGCGCATCTTGGCGTCGATGTCGCGGTCGATGAAGCAGTTGATCGCGTTGGCCGCCCCGGCGGACATGGTGCCGAACGCGAGGGTGGCCAGCACGGTCGCCAGCGGCGGCAGACCCCCGGCGGCCACGAACATCGGCGGCAGCGTCGTGATCAGCAGCAGCTCGATGACGCGCGGCTTGGTGAGCCCCACGTAGGCGCGCACGAGCGCGCCGATCGGGCGGCGGGCCGGCACGGCCGGCACGACGTCCGCCGGGACGACCCCGGCGGCCCCCTCGACCTCGGTCTCGGGCTTGTTAATGAGCACCGTCACAACTGGTCCATGTCCATGTACGTATCCCGGGGGCACCCCGCCCCCCGGCGGTGCCCCCGCGACTGGGCCGCACCTCGGCTTGTGAAGCTTGTGGTCAACTCCGCGGCCACTCTGGTCAACCGCGCAATCACTGTAATGCGCACCCCACGAGGGTCGTGCACCGGGTCACCGGACGCGCGTCGCCCGGTTCCCGACGGGGGCCTGCCGCCCCGTCCGAGTGAGGCCCGGCCCACCCCTCGGTTCACCCGGCGGGGTGGTTAGTCGCGAGGGTGATCGGGCAAGGGTCGAACCGTACGGCGACGCGTCGTGGAGACGCCGTGGAAACGACCGGTTCCCGTCACCTCGGCGCCGATGGGCGGCGGGCGCTTCTTGGATAAGGTCGGAGAGCGGAACGCCATGGCGCCCGGCCATGGCGGGAGGCGGCCCCGGCGCGTCCCCCCGCCCGTCCCGGGACGGCGGCGTGATCCGGACGGCGGCCCGGGCAGTGCGGCGGAGTGTTGAGACGGCGACCGTCCTCACGGGGACGGACGCGGACCCTGAGAGAGGAAGCTGAGCGTTCCGGTGACTACGGACAGCAGCACGTTTGAGTGGTCCGACCTGGACCGGCGGGCCGTGGACGTGATCCGCGCCCTGGCGATGGACGCGGTCGAAGAGGCGGGATCCGGCCACCCGGGCACCGCGATGAGCCTGGCGCCGGCCGCGTACCTGCTCTTCCAGCGCTTCCTGCGGCACGACCCGACCGATCCGGCGTGGCCGGGCCGGGACCGGTTCGTGCTGTCGGCCGGGCACTCCAGTCTGACCCTGTACATCCAGCTCTACCTGTCCGGGTACGGGCTGGACCTCGGCGACCTGAAGGCGTTGCGCAAGTGGGGCAGCCAGACGCCGGGGCACCCCGAGCACGGCCACACCGCGGGTGTGGAGACCACCACCGGGCCGCTGGGGCAGGGCATCGGCAACGCGGTCGGGATGGCGATGGCCGCCCGCCGCGAGCGCGGCCTGTTCGACCCGGACGCCGAGCCCGGGCAGAGCCCGTTCGACCACCGGGTCTGGGTGATCGCCTCCGACGGCGACATCGAGGAGGGCATCAGCCACGAGGCGTCCGCGCTGGCCGCCCACCAGCGGCTGGGCAACCTCACGGTGCTCTGGGACGACAACCGCATCTCGATCGAGGACGACACCGCCATCGCCTTCTCCGAGGACGTGGTCGCCCGCTACGAGGCGTACGGCTGGCACGTGCGGGCGGTGGACTGGGCCGCCGACGGCGAGTACCACGAGAACGTCGAGGCGCTGGCCCGCGCGTTCGAGGACGCCGAGGCCGAGTCCGACCGGCCGACGTTCATCGCGCTGCGCACCATCATCGGCTGGCCCGCCCCCAACAAGAAGAACACCGGCAAGATCCACGGCGCGGCGCTCGGCTCCGACGAGGTGGCCGCCACCAAGCGGATCATGGGCATGGACCCCGAGCAGGTGTTCGCGGTGCCCGCCGAGGTGCTGGCGCACGCCCGCGAGGTCGTCGACCGGGGCCGGGAGCGGCGCGCCGAGTGGGAGAAGGGGTACCGGTCCTGGCGTGCGGCCCAGCCGGCCCGCGCCGCCGACTTCGACCGGATCGCCGAGCGGCGGCTGCCGGCGGGCTGGACGGAGGCGCTGCCGACGTTCCCCGCGGGCAAGGAGATCGCCACCCGCGCCGCGTCCGGGGAGGTCCTCACCGCGCTGGCCCCGGTGCTGCCGGAGCTGTGGGGCGGCTCGGCCGACCTGGCCGAGAGCAACAACACCACGATGAAGGGCGAGCCGTCCTTCATCCCCGAGGAGTTCCAGACCAAGGAGTTCCCCGGCAACCGGTACGGCCGCACCCTGCACTTCGGTGTCCGCGAGCACGCGATGGGCGCGATCCTCAACGGCATCGCCCTGCACGGCGGCACCCGCCCGTACGGCGGCACGTTCCTGGTGTTCAGCGACTACATGCGCCCGTCGGTGCGGCTGGCGGCGCTGATGAAGCTGCCGGTGACGTACGTGTGGACGCACGACTCGATCGGCCTCGGCGAGGACGGGCCCACCCACCAGCCGGTGGAGCACCTGTGGTCGCTGCGCGCCATCCCGGGCCTGGACGTCGTCCGCCCGGCCGACGCCAACGAGACCACGGTCGTCTGGCGGACCATCCTGGAGCACACCGACCGGCCCGCGGCCCTGGCCCTGACCAGGCAGAAGCTGCCCACGCTGGAGCGCGGCGGGGAGCTGGGCGCGGCCGAGGGCGCGGCCAAGGGCGGCTACGTGCTGGCCGACGCCGGCAACGGCCGACCGGACGTGATCTTGATCGCAACGGGCAGCGAGGTCGCGATCGCGCTCGAGGCGCGACGCACCCTGGAGACGGAGGGCACCCCGACCCGGGTGGTGTCGATGCCGTGCGTGGAGTGGTTCCAGGCCCAGGACGAGGCCTACCGGCAGCACGTGCTGCCGCACTCGGTGCGCGCCCGCGTGTCGGTGGAGGCCGGGATCGGGCTGGGCTGGCGGGCGTTCGTCGGCGACGCGGGCGAGACCGTCAGCCTGGAGCACTTCGGGGCCTCGGCCGACTACAAGACGCTCTTCCAGCAGTTCGGCTTCACCCCCGACCGGGTCGTCGCCGCCGCCCACGCCGCCCTGATCCGGGCGGGCGTCGAGGGCCAGGGGCGCGGGGAGACGACCGGCAACTGAATTCCAGGCGTCCCGACTCAATGAGGAGACACCGGTGAGCGAGACACTCAAGAAGCTCTCTGACGAGGGCGTATCCATCTGGCTGGACGACATCAGCCGCGACCGGCTGCGGACCGGGAACCTGGAGGACCTGGTCCGCGACCGGCAGGTCGTCGGGGTCACCTCCAACCCCACGATCTTCGCGAAGGCGCTGAGCAAGGGCACCGCCTACGACGACCAGTTGCGCGACCTCGCGGTGCGCGGCGTGGACGTCGAGGAGGCCGCCCGGGCCATCACCACCTACGACATCCGCTGGGGCTGCGACGTGCTGCGCCCGGTGTACGAGCGCACCGACCACCTCGACGGCCGCGTGTCGATCGAGGTGGACCCCCGGCTGGCGCGGGAGACCGAGAAGACCGTCGCCGAGGCGCGCGCGCTGTGGTGGATGGTCGAGCGGCCGAACCTGTACATCAAGATCCCCGCCACCCGGGAGGGTCTGCCGGCCATCACCACGGCCATCGGTGAGGGCATCAGCGTGAACGTGACGCTGATCTTCTCGCTGGAGCGCTACGGCGAGGTGATCGACGCCTACTTCACCGGGCTGGAGCAGGCCCGCGCGGCCGGGCGCGACCTGTCGCAGATCGCGTCGGTGGCGTCGTTCTTCGTCAGCCGGGTGGACACCGAGATCGACAAGCGCCTGGACAAGCTCGGTTCGGAGGAGGCCAAGGCCCTCAAGAGCAAGGCCGGCGTCGCCAACGCACGGCTGGCCTACGCGCTGTACGAGGAGAGGTTCGCCTCCGACCGGTGGAAGGCCCTCAAGGACGCCGGGGCCCGCCCGCAGCGCCCGCTGTGGGCCTCCACCGGCGTGAAGGACCCGGCCCTCCCCGACACCCTGTACGTCGACGAGCTGGTGGCCCCCGGCACCGTGAACACGATGCCTGAGGCGACCCTGGAGGCCGAGGCCGACCACGGCGAGGTCCGCGGCGACACCGTTCGCGGCGCCTACGACGGGGCCCGCGCCCACATGGCCGCCCTCAAGGACGCGGGCGTCGACTACGACGACGTCGTGCGCGTCCTGGAGGACGAGGGCGTCGACAAGTTCGAGGTGTCGTGGAGGGAACTGCTCGGCACCATCCAGAACGAGCTGAACGACAAGGGGGCCGCCAAGTGACGTCCGTCGTCACCGCGGGCGGCGTGTCGGTCACGATGCGCGGCCCGGTGGTCGACGAGGCCGAGAGCGTGCTGGAGCGGCTGGTCACCGACGGCGTACCGGCCGCCCTGGTGGCCAAGAACGCACGCCTGTGGGGCCCGGCGGCGGTCGACGAGGCGGCCAAGCGGCTGGGCTGGCTGGATCTGGCCGAGTCCTCCCGAGCCCTGCTCCCCCGGCTGGCCGAGCTGGTGGCCAGGGCCCGGGAGGACGGCCTGGACCACGTGGTGCTGGCCGGGATGGGCGGCTCCTCGCTGGCCCCGGAGGTGATCACCCGGACCGCCGGGGCGGCGCTGACGGTGCTGGACACCACCGATCCGCAGCAGGTCGCGGCGGTGGTCGCCGACCGGCTCGACCGGACGATCGTGGTGGTGTCCAGCAAGAGCGGCGGCACCGTCGAGACGGACGGTCACCGGCGGATCTTCGAGGGCGCGTTCGCCGACGCCGGGATCACCGGCGACGCCCTGCGCCGCCGCTTCGTGATCGTCACCGACCCCGGCTCCCCGCTGGAGGCCGCCGCGAACGAGGCCGGTTACGCGGTGGTGCTCGCCGACCCCGAGGTCGGCGGGCGCTACAGCGCGCTGACCGCCTTCGGGCTGGTGCCCAGCGCGTTGGCGGGCGTGGACGTGGAACGGCTGTTGGACGAGGCCGCGGCGCTGACCCCGGCGCTGCGGCAGCCGTACGACAACCCGGGGCTGGCGCTGGGCGCGGCCCTGGGCGCCTCGGCCCTGGCCGGCCGGGACAAGCTGGTCATCGCCGACGACGGATCGGGGATCGCCGGGTTCGGCGACTGGGCCGAGCAGTTGATCGCCGAGTCCACCGGCAAGGAGGGCAAGGGCATCCTGCCGGTGGTGGTCGAGGGGGTGGACGCCCCCGGCTTCGAGGAGGTCGAGGACGTCCGCCGCGTGGTGCTGGGCTCGGGGCCCGAGGACGTCGGGCTGTCGGTGGCCGGTCCGCTGGGCGCACAGTTCCTGCTGTGGGAGTACGCGACGGCGGTGGCCGGGCGGGTGCTGGCCATCAACCCGTTCGACCAGCCCAACGTGCAGGAGTCCAAGGACAACACGGCGGCGCTGTTGCGCGGCAGCGCCGAGGGCAGCGCGCCGACGGTCGTGGCGGGCGCGCCCGCGCTGGTCGTCGGCGCCGTGGAGGTGCACGCCCCGGCGGAGCTGCTCAAGGGCGCCAAGGATCTGACCGGGGCGCTGGAGGCGATCGTCGCCGCGGTGCCCGAGCACGGCTACCTGGCCGTCATGGCGTATCTGGACCGCGACGGCGACGCCGGCGCGGAGCAGCTGCGCCCGCTGCTGGCGTCGTGCGCGGAGCGGATCCGCAAGTCCCCGGTGGCCGTGACGTTCGGGTGGGGGCCCCGGTTCCTGCACTCCACCGGCCAGTACCACAAGGGGGGCCCGCAGAACGGGGTGTTCCTGCAGATCACCGGTGAGTCCTCGCAGGACGTCCCGGTGCCGGGCAAGCCGTACTCGCTCAAGGAGCTGCAGTTGGCGCAGGCGTTCGGAGATCTGCGGGCGTTGCGCTCGCGGGGCCGCCCGGCCGTCCGTCTGCACCTTCGGGACCGTTCCACCGGTGTGGACGAGCTGTTGACCGCCCTCGCCTGAGGCCCGACTCCCGAAAGGTCGGTTCTCACCGGGTCACACCATCCGCCGTGATCCATCCCGATGTCACCTTCGGGATGGATCACGGCGTTTTCGGTCGCGCGGGGGCCCGCGGCCCTGAAACGATTGGGGCCTGGAGGGAGGAACCGTGCCGGCCTTCGACGTGATCACCCGCGGCGGCGTTCTCGACGCGGCCCTCCAGGCCCATGACTATCTGGTGACCTGCGGAGTGCCGGCCGCGCTGGCGGGCAAGGAGCCGCGGCTGTGGGGCCGTCGCGCGGTCGACCACAGCCGGCTCGGCTGGCTGGACCTGCCGTTCACCTCCTCGTCGCTGGTGGCGCGGATCGAGCCGCTGGCCGCCGAGCTCGGCCACGCCGGGCTCGACCACGTGGTGCTGATCGGGGTGGGCGCGGAGGGCCTGGCGCCCCGGGCCGTCGCCGGGGCCGGGAACGCCGCGGGCGGCCAGGGCGCTCTGACGGTGCTGGACGGGGGCGACACGGCGGCGCTGGGGCCGGCGCTGGACCGGCTGGACCGCACGCTGGTGGTGCTGTCCAGCAAGGCGGGGGTCTCCATCGAGGGGGACGCCTACCGCCGGATCTTCGTGCAGGCGTTCCGCGAGCACGGACTGTCCGAGCGGGAGATCGCCGGGCGGTTCCTGGTGATCACCGACCACGGCAGTCCGCTGCACGACTTCGCCCGCCGCTGCGGCTACCGGCTCGGCCTGACCGACCCGCACCTGCCCGGGCACTTCGGGGCGCTGTCGGCCTACGGGCTGGTCCCGGCGGTGCTGGCGGGCACGGACGTGAGCGGTCTGCTGGCGGACGCGGCCTCGGTGGTGCCGTCGCTGGGCGAGGACGAGGACAATCCCGGTCTGCTGCTCGGCGCGGTCCTCGGCGGCTGCGCCCAGCAGACGCCCGGCTCGCCCGTCCGCGACAAGTTGGTGCTGCGCGGCGGGTCCGCGGCGCTGACCGATTGGGTGACCCAGTTGGTGGCCACCGGGACGGGCCGGCGGGGCCGGGGCATCCTGCCGATGGAGGCGCCCGGCCGTCCCGCCCCCGAGGTCACGCCGGACGCGCATTCGGTGGCGCTCGGCACCTCCGCGCCCGAGGCCGACAGTTCGGTCTGGGGGCCGCTGGGGGCGCAGTTCCTGTTGTGGGAGTACGCCACCGCGGTCGCGGGTTGGCTGCTGGGCGTCAACCCGTTCGAGGGCGCCATCGCCCTGGCGCAGGAGGCCGAGGACGACGCGGCGGCGATGCTGAACCGCACCGCGGGCGAGCCCTCGCCCGCCGGGCCGCCGGACGCGGTGGACGGCGGCATCGAGATCCACGCGGACGCGGTGTTCGGCGGCGCCGGGGCGGCGGGCCTGGACGCGGCGATCGACGCGCTGCTGCGCGGCATCCCCGCGTCCGGCTACCTGTCGGTCGTGACGTACCTGTCCGGTGACCTGTCCGGTCGCTACCTGGCGCCGTCGCTGGCCCGGCGCTCCGGCAGGCCGGTGTCGTACGGGCCGGGGCCCGGATATCTGCACGGGACGGGCCCGTTCCACAAGGAGGGGCCGCGCAACGGCTCGTTCCTCGTGGTGACGGGCGCGATGCCCGACGACGTGCCGGTGCCGGGCCGCCCGTACTCGCTCGGCGGGCTCCAGACGGCGCGGGCGTTGGCCGACGTGCGGGCGCTGCGCGGCCGGGGCCTGCCGGTCCTGTGGCTCCACCTGCGGGAGCCGGCCGAGGGGGCCGCGCGGCTCCTGGAGGCGGTGCGGGGCCGTGAGCCGTGACCGCGTTCATCGCCGTCGTCTCGGGGAAGCGACCACACGCCGCGCCCGTCCGGGCGCGGCGCGGCGAGGGCCGCCGTGCGCAGCCCGAACCGCCGTCGAGAGAAGGGCGTATACCTGATGTTGACCGGGAACGTCTTGCACGACGTGCCGGTCCCGGAACGGGGCGGTCGCCGGGCCGGTCCCGCCGACCGCCGAAAGCCGCCCGAGGAGAGACATGACGAGGCCGAAGGGGGCGTCGCGGCGATGCGCCCGACCGCACCGATGAGGACCACGGAACCGACCGGAACGTTCCAGGAACCTGGCAGGGGGACCCGAAGGTGAGCAAGACACCCAATCCGTTGCGGGATCCGCGCGACAAGCGACTGCCCCGGGTGGCCGGGCCCAGCGTGCTGGTCCTGTTCGGGGTGACCGGCGACCTGTCCCGCAAGAAGCTGCTGCCGGCGATCTACGACCTGGCCAACCGGGGGCTGCTCCCGCCGGGCTTCTCGCTGGTCGGGTTCGCCCGTCGCGAATGGGAGCACCAGGACTTCCGCCAGGTCGCCTACGAGGCGGTCAAGGCGCACGCGCGCACCCCGTTCCGCGAGGACGTCTGGACGCACCTGGCCGAGGGCATGCACTTCGTGCCCGGCGAGTTCAGCGACCCCGGGGCGTTCGACACGCTGGCGATGGCGGTCAAGGAGTTGGACGCCACCCGCGGCACCGGCGGCAACTACGCGTTCTACCTGTCCATCCCGCCCAAGTTCTTCCCCGAGGTGGTGGAGCAACTGCAGCGGTCGGGGCTGGCGCAGAGCACCCCGGGCTCGTGGCGCCGGGTGGTGATCGAGAAGCCCTTCGGGCACGACCTGGCGAGCGCCCGGGAGCTCAACAACATCGTGCACCGGGTGTTCCCCGAGGAGTCGATCTTCCGGATCGACCACTACCTCGGCAAGGAGACGGTGCAGAACATCCTGGCGATCCGGTTCGCCAACACGATGTACGAGCCCATCTGGAACCGCTCGTACGTCGACCACGTGCAGATCACCATGGCCGAGGACATCGGGATCGGCGGCCGGGCGGGCTACTACGACGGCATCGGCGCGGCCCGCGACGTGATCCAGAACCACCTGCTGCAGTTGCTGGCGCTGACCGCGATGGAGGAGCCCACCTCGTTCAGCGCCGAGGCCGTCCGGGCCGAGAAGGCCAAGGTGCTCTCCTCGGTGAAGCTGCCCGCGGACCTGGGGACGGCGACCGCGCGCGGCCAGTACGCGGCGGGCTGGCAGGGCGGCGACAAGGTGGTCGGCTACCTGGAGGAGGAGGGCATCCCCGCCGACTCCCGCACCGAGACCTACGCCGCCGTCAAGCTGGAGATCGAGTCGCGCCGCTGGGCCGGGGTGCCGTTCTACCTGCGGACCGGCAAGCGGCTCAGCCGGCGGGTGACCGAGGTCGCGATGATCTTCCAGCGCGCCCCCCACCTGCCGTTCTCGCACACCGAGACCGAGGAGCTCGGGCAGAACGCGCTGGTCATGCGGGTGCAGCCGGACGAGGGCATCACGGTGCGGTTCGGCTCCAAGGTTCCGGGCACGGCCATGGAGATCCGCGACGTCAACATGGACTTCGCCTACGGCGAGTCGTTCACCGAGCACTCCCCCGAGGCCTACGAGCGGCTGCTGCTGGACGTGCTGGTCGGCGACCCCCCGCTGTTCCCCCGGCAGGAGGAGGTCGAGCTGTCGTGGGGCATCCTCGACCCGGTGGAGGAGCACTGGGCCGAGCACGGCCGACCCGACCAGTACAAGTCCGGGGGCTACGGGCCCGAGTCGGCCGACCTCATGATGGCGCGCGACGGGCGCGCCTGGCGACGTCTGTGACGAACCCCCCGGACACCCTGGAGACTCTGGAGTTCGATCGATGAACATCGACCTGGCCGACACCTCGACCCGCCGCATCCTCAAGTCGCTGCGGCAGGCCCGCCACCTCATGGGCGGACCGGCCGTCGGCATGGTGCTGACCCTGGTGATCGTGACCGACGAGTCCGCCCAGTACGACGCGGTCCGGGCCGCCAACGAGGCCGCCCGGGAGAACCCGTGCCGGCTGCTGACGGTGATCTCCCGGGACGCGCGCGGCAACTCCTCCCGGCTGGACGCCGAGATCCGGATCGGCGAGACCGGCCCCGGCGAGACCGTCCTGCTGCGCATGTACGGACCGCTGGCCGAGCACGCCGACACGGTGGTCGTCCCGCTGCTCGTGCCCGACACCCCCGTGGTCACCTGGTGGCCGGGCAAGGCCCCCGCGCGGCCCGGCGCCGACCCCCTCGGCGCGCTCGCCCAGCGCCGCGTCACCGACGCGTACGCCTCGCAGGACCGGCTCGGCACGCTGGCCCGCCTCGCCGACGGCTACACCGAGGGCGACACCGACTTCACCTGGACCCGGCTGACCCCCTGGCGCACCCTGCTGGCCGCCGCGCTGGACCAGGCGCACGCCGACATCACCGACGGGATCGTGTCCGCCGAGCCGGACAGCCCCAGCGCCGAGCTGCTGGCGGCCTGGCTGTCGGTCCGGCTGGGGGTGCCCGTGGGCCGGGAGGTGTCCGACGGGCCGGGCATCACGGGCGTGGTCCTCGGCACCAAGGAGGGCCCCATCGCCGTCACCCGACCGGACGGCCGGGTGGCCACGCTGTCGCGCCCGGGGCAGCCCGACCGGCAGGTGGCGCTGCACCGCCGGCCGATGGCGGAGCTGCTCGCCGAGGAGCTGCGCCGGCTCGACCCCGACGAGGTCTACCAGGAGGCCGCCACCCGGTTCGCCAAGGACCTGGCCGCCCAGCAGCTCGCCGAGGCGGAGCCCCCCGCGCCGGCCCCGGCGCCGCGGGGGCGGAAGAAGGCCGCCGAATGACCGCCACGCCCACCGTCCTGATCCATCGCGACCAGACCCTGCTGGCCAGGTCGGCGGCGGCCCGGCTGGTCACCCGGATCGTCGACGTGCAGGCCGCCCGGGGCGCCGCCTCGATCGTGCTGACCGGCGGCGGCGTCGGGACCGCGGTGCTGGCGGAGCTGGCCGCCACCGGGGCCCGCGACGCCATCGACTGGGGCCGCCTCGACGTGTGGTGGGGGGACGAGCGGTTCCTGCCCACCGGCGATCCGGAGCGCAACGAGACCGGCGCCCGCGAGGCGCTGCTCGACCACGTGCCGCTGGACCCGGCGCGCCTGCACCCCATGCCCGCCGCGGACGGGCCCGACGGCGACGACCCGGAGGCGGCGGCCGAGCGTTACGCGACGCTGCTGCGGGCGGCCTCCCAGCCGGAGGACCACGCGCCGGTGCCGTCGTTCGACGTCCTGATGCTCGGGGTGGGGCCGGACGCGCACGTGGCGTCGCTGTTCCCGGAGATGCCCGCGCTGTACGACGAACGCCCGGTGGTGGCGGTGCGGGGCGCGCCCAAGCCGCCGCCCACCCGGATCAGCATGACGCTGCCCACGATCCGGGCGGCCCGCGAGGTGTGGCTGATCGCGGCGGGCGAGTCCAAGGCCGAGGCGGTGCGGTTCGGGCTGTCGGAGGCGGGGCCGGTGCAGGTACCGGTCGCCGGGGCCCGGGGACGGCAGCGCACGCTGTTCCTGCTGGACCGGGGGGCGGCCGCCAAGCTGCCCCCGGGCCTGGAGCGGATCGGCTCGCCCTGACGGACGAGGGTCAGCGGCCCGCCCGACCCTCACGGGGGCGGCGGGCCGCGAGCCAGCGGTCCCGCTCCACGGCCAGGCGGGTGACCGGGCCCAGCGTGCCGGGCTCGGTGCCCGTGGGGCGCAGGCCGAGCCGCAGGGCGAGCGCCACCGAGGCCGTGTTGCCCTCGTCGGCCCGGGCGAGCACGCGCGGCAGTCCCAGCGTCGCGAAGGCGTGCTCCAGCACGGCCTCGGCGGCCTCGGCCGCCAGGCCCCTCCCCCACCGGTCGGGCCGCAGGCTGTAGAGGATCTCCACGTCGGCGTCGTCGCCGGGCCGCCCCTCCTCCTCCAGCCGGCGCAGCCCGGTCGTGCCGGTCAGCTCGCGCCCCGGCCCCTCCCGGTCGACCGGCCGCAGCGTCCAGACGCCGTAGCCGACGGCGGCGAAGTCCCGGCGGGCGGCCTCGATGATGGCGACGACCTGCTCGGACGTGGGCGGAGTGTCGTCGAAGAGGAAGCGGGCCACCCGAGGGTCGCCCCAGTGCTCCAGCAGCGCCGCAAGGTCGGAGGGACCCACCGGCCGCAGCTCCAGGCGGCCGGTCCGCAGCGTGGGGTTCACGGCGTCGACCGCTCCCGCCAGCGCGGGGCGGGCTCGCCGGCGGGGACGCCGACCCGGAAGACCCGCATCTGCAGGGCCAGCGCCCCGTAGTGGCCGACCAGGGTCACCAGCTCGACCAGGGCCGCCCGGCCGAGGGTGGCGGACGCCTCCGCGTACAGCGCGTCGCCCAGGTCCCCATGGGCGACCAGGTCGTGGGCGACGGCGTGGACGACGCGCTCGCGGGCGTCGGCCAGAACGGGGTCGTCGCCGCGGCGCAACGCGTCCGCCTCGGCGTCCGTCAGCCCGGCACGGCGGCCGACGCGCTCATGCGCGTACCACTCGTAGTCCGAGCGCCAGTGGGCCGCGACGGTCAGGACGGCGATCTCCCGCTCGCGTCCGGTGAAGCCGGTGCGGAACCGCAGCGCCTCCCCGAGGTCCTGGAGCGGCAGGCCGACCGCGGGGCTGTACAGCATGGCGTTGAACGGCCCCAGCAGCCGCCCGTCGTCGTCGACGGCCCGGAACACCGGAGGGTCGGCGGCCCGGGGACCTGAGGTGATCGCGTCGTACACCTCGCGCTGCGCCTCGCTGAGCGTGCGCGGGGACAGCGGAGGGAGCCGCTCCGCCCGTTCGTCGTCGGCCCCGGTGGGATGCGCCTCGATCATCCACCGCACGGTAGTCCACGCCCCCAGGGGAAACCGGGCGCTCACGGGGGTGTAGCGGTTCCGTAACACCTCGGGTGCACCGTGGGGAGGACCCGTTGACCCCGGAGAGGGGAACGCTCCAATGGCGCTGCTGCGCATCCGCACCCAGATCGAGGACCGTCCGGGCCGGCTGGCCGATCTCACGACCGCGCTGGCCGAGCGCGGTGCCAACATCCTCGGCCTCTCCGTCCAGATGGACACCGAGGGCGTCGTGGACGAGTTCGTCGTGGACGCCGGGGACGCCTGGCCCCGTGAGCTGGCGGCGGCGGTCGAGGCGGCCGGGGGGCGGCACACCGTCGTGCTGCCCGCCCGCCCGCACGAGCTGATCGACGAGCCCACCCGGGCCCTGACGCTGGCCGCCCGGCTGCGCGCCGAGCCCCGTTCCCTGCCGCGCGTGCTGGCCGAGCTGCTGCGCGCCGACGACGCCGCCTGGGTGACCGGGGCGGCGGCCCTGCAGGAGTCCGGGGACGCCCTGTCGGTGCCGGTGGGGCCGCTGCGGGCGGTGCGGTTGCGCCGTTCGGGCCTGCCGTTCACGGCGACGGAGGCGGCCCGCGCGGACGCGCTGGTGCGGGCGGCGATGCCGACGGACGAGCCGCGCCCCATCTCCCGGCGGGTGCTGCTGCGCGACGGGACCGAGATCGTGGTGCGGCCCCTGGAACCACGGGACGGCCCCGCCGTGCAGGCCATGCACGAGCGATGCTCTCAGGAGAGCCGCCGGTCCCGGTACTTCTCCCCCAAGCCGTCCCTCCCCCGCCGGGCGCTGGAGCTGTTCTGCGAGCCGTCGTACGGGCTCACGCTCGTCGCCGAAGGCCCGGACGGCTCGATCCTGGCGCTGGCCCACCTGGTCCACGTGCTGGATCCGGGGGTGGCCGAGCTGGCCTTCCTCGTGGAGGACGCCTGGCAGGGCCGCGGTCTCGGTCGGGAGCTGACGGAGCTGATGCTGGTCCTGGGCCGCGACCGGGGGCTGGTGGAGCTGCGGGCCACGGTGCTGGGCGGCAACGCGCGGATGCGGCGCCTGCTGGCCTCGGTGGGCGGCCGGGTGCGGCGCACCGACGACGCTTCGGTGGTGGAGGTCAGGGTGCGGCTCGACGGCCGCGCCGGGCGCGCCACCGCCACCCCGGCCCGGACCTCCACGGGGGCGTCGCCGGCAGGATAGGCCGGTGATCCCGGACGAGTCCCTCGGCGCCGCCGACAACCCGATCTACGACAACCCGTGGGCGTACGACCTGGCCTGCGCGTTCCGCGACGTCGCCGTCGAGGTGGACGCCCTGCTGGCCTGGTACGCCGGTCCCGCCGGTCCTCCTGGAACGCCGCACGGTCGCCCACCGGCGGGCCACGCCCACGAGCCCGCGCCGCCCGTCCGGCGCTCCACGGACGCGGCTTCGGTCGGGCGCGGCTCGGGGGCCGCGCGACGGCCCGCGACGGTGCTGGAGTTGGCCGCCGGGCCGGCCGAGCACGCCCGCGAGTTCGCGCGGCGGGGCGTGGCGGCGACCGCGCTGGATCTCAGCCCCGCCATGTGCGCCTACGCCGAGGAGCGCGCCAAGGCGGACGGGGTGCCGTTGGAGGTGGTCGAGGCGGACATGACGACGTTCGACCTCGGCCGCCCGTTCGACCTGGTCGTGACCATGCTGGACTCGACGGCCCACCTGATGACCCTGGACGCGTTCGTCGCGCACCTCGACCGGGTGGCCGCCCACCTGGGCGACGGCGGGCTCTACGTGCTGGAGATGAGCCATCCCGCCGACCGGCTCACCGACGAGCCGTCCACCGGCACCGCCTGGAGCGTGGAGCGCGACGGGACGCGGGCGAACGTGCGGTGGGGCGCGCCCGGCGACCGGATCGACCCGATCACGCAGGTGGTGCGGGAGCACGTCACGATCGACGTCGCCCGGGCGGACGGCACCGTCGAGGTGATCGGCGGGGTGGTGCCCTACCGGTTCTGGACGGCCACCGAGCTGACGGCGGCGGTGCGGCTCAGCGGGGCGCTGGAGATCGTCGCCCAGTACGGCGACTTCACCGGTGTCGGGCCCGGCGACCCGGACGCCTGGCGGCTGATCACGTTGCTCCGACGGCCGGCCTAGCCCCGGCGGTCAGCGGATCCAGGCCGCCATCAGACAGACGTCGTCCTCGGTCCGGTCGGCGCGCATGGCCCTGATGACCGCGTCGAGGCGGTCCTCGACGGAGCCGGTGGCCACCGCGGCGGCCTCCATCAGCCGCTCGGTGGCGCCGTCGAGGTCCTCGTCGCGGCGGTCGACGATCCCGTCGGTGTACAGGAGCAGCAGGTCGTCCGGCTCCAGCGACGTCTCCGTCAGCGGGTACTCCGGGTCGTGCAGGACGCCCAGCAGGGGGCCCGCCTCGGCCTCCAGCAGCCAGGCGTCCCCGCCGCGGACCAGGATGGGCGGCGGGTGGCCGGCCCGTACCCAGCTCAGGTGTCGGGTCTCGACCTCGAAGTGGCCGAGGAGCGCGGTGCCGGTGATCACCTCGCCCCCCGCCTCGGCGCGGACCAGCTCGTTCAGCCAGGTCATCAGGTGGTCCGCCTCGGCCCCCGTGTACGCCAGGCCGGCGAGCCCGGCCCGCATCTGCGCCATGAGGGTGGCCGCCTCCAACCCGTGGCCCATGGCGTCGCCGATCGCCAGCAGGACACGGCCGTCCGGCAGCGGCCGGGCCTTGTGCCAGTCGCCGCCGATCCGCTCGGTGGCCAGGTAGCGGGCGCCCACCACCAGACCGGGAAGCGTCATGGGGAACGCCTGCAGCGGCAGGATCACCTCGCGCAGCCGGGTCGCGAACCGGCGTTCCTCCTCGGCGCGCCGGTGCTCGTCCAGCATCCGCTGCTGGGTGGCGGCCAGCGCGCGCTCCCGACGGCGGCGGCCGGTGATCTCCTGGGCGAGGATCCGGACGGCCACCGGATCGGCGTCGGCGTCCAGGACCGGTTCCATCATCAGGGTGACGTGGCGGATGCCGGTGCGCTGCTTGATCCGGTACTCGCCGGTGGTGGCCTCGCGGTGCTCGAAGACGGTCCGGACGGCCTCCTCCATCTCGGCCAGGTCCTCCGGCAGCAGCAGCGCCGGCATCTCGTCCATCCGCAGCGGTCCGGACGCCGGGTCGCGGCCGAAGATGTCGTACATCCGACGGGTCCACACGATCTCGTCGGTGAAGAGGTTCCACTCCGCCCAGCCCAGGCCGGCCAGCCGCTCGCTCTGCCGCCAGCGGGCCAGCAACTGGTCCTCCTCCGGCTGCAGCTCCCAGGTGATCAGCAGGCCCGGCCCGGCGCGGACCGACTTCATCGTCGCGGTGGACGGCTCGAACCTGCCGTTGCGGACCCCGATGTACTCGAAGGGCCCGCGGGAGAACGGCTCGCCGCTCTCGAAGGCGCGCACGTGCTCGTCGAACAGCCCGCTGGACAGCACGTTGGGATTGATGTCGGTCAGCCGGCACCCGATCAGCGAGGAGCCCGGCGCGGCGATGTCGGCCGCCCGCTCGTTGGCGCGGACGACCACGAAGTCGGCGATCCGGCCGTCGATCCGCAGCGGCAGGCAGTAGCAGCCGTAGACGTGGATCGCGGCCAGGACGCTGTCGACCCACTCCGGCGGGTCCGGGACGTCGTCGAAGGACGGCGGTTCCTTGTCGGACCGTTCCATGGCCTTCGGGTGGGTCCGCCGCAGATACCGGGAGGAGTCGAACACGTGACCGGCGCCCTCGCCCCGGGCGCCGTCGCGCGCCGCGTCCCGTTCGCCCAGCACCGAGCGCGCCGTCCGGGTGAGGGTGGTGCCGCGGTCGCGGGCCAGCGCGCTGAGGTACTGGTAGCCGTCGGCCGGGTCGCCGTTGTACCTCGACGCCAGAACGCGGGCCGCCTGTTGGATGAGCGACTGCTCGAGGGTCTCACCGCCGCCGGAAATGCCCTCCACTGTCCGCGCCTTCCCGATGGGCCGCATCGCACCTCTACGGCGCGTTCCCCCGGGTGACGGCGATAAACGGCCCGCCGTCACCCGGGGGCGGGTCAGGCCGCGGCCCAGCCGGGCATTGGGAAGTCGGCCAGCAGCCCGCGGATCTCGGCCGCGATCCGGCCCAGGGTGGCCTCGTCCTGCTCGGCGGTCGCCTGGACGGCCTCGTCGATCCAGGCCGCCAGTTGCGGCATGTGGGCCTCGGTGAGGCCCCGGGTGGTGATCGCCGCGGTGCCCAGCCGCAGCCCGGACGGGTCGAACGGCTTGCGCGGGTCGAACGGCACCGTGTTGTGGTTCAGCTCGATCCCGGCACGGTCGAGGGCCCGCGCGGCCGGCTTGCCCGCCACGCCCTTGCCGGTCAGATCGATCAGGATGAGGTGGTTGTCGGTGCCTCCGGAGACCAGGTCGAACCCGCGCTCGCCCAGCGCCGCCGCCAGCGCCGCCGCGTTCGCCACGACCCGCCGGGCGTAGTCGCCGAACTCGGGGGCGGCGGCCTCCCGGAGGGACACCGCGATGGCGGCGGTGGTGTGGTTGTGCGGGCCGCCCTGCAGCCCGGGGAAGACGGCCTTGTCGACGGCGGTCGCGTGCTCGGCGGTGGACATGATCATGGCGCCGCGCGGGCCCCGCAGCGTCTTGTGGGTGGTCGTGGTGATCACGTCGGCGTGGCCGACCGGGGACGGGTGGGCGCCGCCGGCGATCAGCCCGGCGATGTGCGCGACGTCGGCGGCCAGGATCGCGCCCGCCTCACGGGCGATCTCGGCGAAGGCCGCGAAGTCGATGGTGCGCGGGACGGCCGTGCCGCCGCACCAGATGATCTTCGGCCGTTCCCGCAGGGCCAGGTCGCGCACCTCGTCCAGGTCCACCCGGCCGGTGTCGGCGCGCACGCCGTACCGGACGGGGTTGAACCACCTGCCGGTGGCCGAGACGGACCAGCCGTGGGTGAGGTGGCCGCCCATCGGCAGCGCCATGCCCATCACGGTGTCGCCGGGTCGGGCGAAGGCCAGGTAGACCGCCAGGTTGGCGGGCGAGCCGGAGTAGGGCTGGACGTTGGCGTGGTCGACGCCGAACAGGGCCTTGGCGCGCTCCACGGCGAGGGTCTCGATCGGGTCGACGTTCTGCTGGCCCTCGTAGTAGCGCCGGCCGGTGTAGCCCTCGGAGTACTTGTTGGTGAGCACGGACCCGGTGGCCTCCAGGACCGCGGGCGACACGTAGTTCTCCGAGGCGATGAGGCGGACCTTCTCGAACTGGCGGCGCGCCTCGGCCTCGACGAGGCCGGCGAGATCGGGATCGGCGGCGTGCAGATGGGGGACGGCCGGTTGGTGCATGGTTCCTCCGCGCTGGTCGCGCCGGGGACCCGTGCGTAGCGGAAGGGTGCACAGGCCCCCGGCAGGGGGCCCGTACGCCCAGGCGCGCGGCGTGCGGACGGCTCTTCGCTCCCCGGTGGTCGATCCCACCTTGTGTGCGCCAGTCACGTACGGGCCATGGTAACGAACCTCCCCAGAACGGGAAGAGCCGCCGGGGGGCCGATGCGGGTTTTCGCAAAATCGATCAGCGGGGAACACACCGTTCAGAAGTGCCTATAGGGTCGCTCGGGAGATGGATTCTCCCCGGGTGAAGGAGGGAACCGCGCGTCTGGCATGGCTGGACGCGTTGCGCGGGCTGGCCGCCCTCGCCGTGGCCCTCCATCACGCCGCCTACCACTACACGCCGGCGCTGCGGCGGGAGATCACCGCCTGGTTCGACCCCGGCCTGTACGGCGTCATGGTGTTCTTCCTGGTCAGCGGCTACATCATCCCGGCCTCGCTGGAGCGCTCGCGTTCGCCCGGCCGGTTCTGGGTGGGGCGGGCCTTCCGGATCTACCCGCTGCTGCTGGTCGCCCTGGCGGCGCTCCTGCTGATCGCGGCGACCGGCGTCCAACCGCTGCGCCCCGCCGTGGCCGACCCCGGCTGGACGGCGGTGCTGGCGCACCTCACGATGCTCCAGGACCTGACGGCGGTGCCCAACGCCCTCAACGTCCTCTGGACGCTGTCGTACGAGATGGCGTTCTATCTGCTGGTCGCGGCGTTGTTCGCGGTCGGCCTGCACCTGCGCTCGGCCGCGATCGCCACCGGGCTCGCCGGGGCCTCGGTGGCCGCGGTGGGGCTCTTCGGGGTGCTCCCGGCCGCCGCCCTGTCCGACGCGGTCGGGGTGACCCCGGTGGTGACGGGCACGGCGCTGATGATGGCCGTCGCGGTCGGCTGCGCGTTCTCCCGCAGGCCGCGCGTCCGCACCGTGGGGCCCGTGCTCGGCGGGCTGCTCGCCGCCGGGCTGCTGGTCGTCAACGGCCGGGTGCCGGCCTGGGAGGGCCTGGTCATCATCGCGGTGATGTTCACCGGGACCGCGATCCACCGGGCGCGGCACGGCGGGGCCCGGGTCCGCACCGCGGTGCTCGCCTCGGGTGCGGTGCTGGTCGCCGCTCTGGCCACCGGGCTGTGGACGCTGGGCGGCTGGGGGCTGCCGGACGCCGTCGTGCTGGACCTGCGGCGGGCGTGGGCGAGCAGTCTGCTGCTGGCGGCGGTGACGTTCGCGGCGGGTCTGGCGCTGAGCGGCCATCGGATGCCCCGGTGGCTGACCGGCCTGGGCGTCGTCAGCTACTCGGTGTACCTGCTGCATCCGGTGCTGCTGGTGGCGGCCGACGGGCTGTTCGGCAGGCCCGACGGGGACTCGCCGGTCCTGCTCGCGGTCTTCCTGGCCGTGCTGCTGCCGGCCTCGGTGCTCACCCAGCGGCTGGTGGAGCGGCCCGGCCGGCGGCTGGGCCGCCGTCTGGCGCGCCGCCTGCCCTCCGTCGAGGCGTCCGCGCGCCCGGCGGGCGCGGAGGTCGAACGCCGGGTGCCCGCAGGCTGACCCGAGTACGACGACGACCCGGCCCCACCGTGCTCGGGGAACCGGGTCGTGACGTGGTGGGGGAACGGGGGCTCAGCCCCGGGCGGCCGCCTCCATCGCGGCCTTCACCGCGGCCCGCTTCTCGCGCAGCTTGGTGAGGGCCTCCTCGAGGATGGCCTCGCCGTCGGCGTCGCTGCGCCGTTCCTTCACGTACGCCAGATGGGTCTTGTACGGCTCCGTCTTGGGCGGGGCGGGCGGGTTCTCGGCGTCCTTGCCCGCCGGGAAGCCGCAGCGCGGGCAGTCCCACGTGTCGGGAATCGCCACGTCCGTGGCGAAGCTGGGACGGGTCTCATGCTGGTTGGCGCAGTAGAAGCTGACCCAGACCCGGGGCGCGGCGTCCCCGCGCTCGGCCTCTCCCATCGGGCCGGCCCCGACCCGGCTGCCCCGAATGGCGTTGCCACTACCCACGGACTACTCCTTGATTCGTCGGCCGCCGCGCCCGGTCGGGAGCGGCGGCGCTCGTACTACCTGCCTGCGGAGGGCTCAGGCCGCACCGTTGGACTTCAGCAGCAGGCCGAGAACAATGATGGACGCGAACCAGATGATCCCGGTCCCGATCGTCAGCCGGTCGAGGTTGCGCTCGACCACGGAGGACCCTCCCAGCGAGGAGGAGATCCCCCCACCGAACATGTCCGACAGTCCGCCGCCCTTGCCCTTGTGCATGAGGACGAGCATGATCATCAGCAGGCTGGTGCCGATGAGAACGATCGCGGTTGCAAGGATCACGGTGTTTCAACGCCTTCTCTGGCCCGCCCCGCGGTTGCGGGGCCCTGGTGAACAACGGCTGACGGAGCCCGGCGGTTTACCGTCAGGTATCGAGGGTACGACGAAGTGAAGCCTGGTTCAGCAAGAACCCCGGTACAGACCGGCGTGTCACCTGCTTGTGACGAGATCTTCTCAGACCGGCGACTCCCGGTAGCGGCAGATCCTGACGAACTCGGCCGCGTCCAGACTCGCCCCGCCGACCAGCGCACCGTCCACGTCGGGCTCGGCCATGATGCCGGCGATGTTGCTCCCCTTGACCGAGCCGCCGTACTGGATCCGCACCCCGGCGGCCAGTTCGGCGTCGTACAGTTCGGCCAGCCGGCCCCGGATCGCCGCGCAGACCTCTTGCGCGTCCGCGGGGGTGGCGACCTCGCCGGTGCCGATCGCCCAGACGGGCTCGTACGCGATCACGATGGAGCGGGCCTGCTCGGCCGGGATCTTCTCCAGGGCGCCATCGATCTGCGCCAGCGTGTGGGAGACCTGCTCGCCCGCCCTGCGGACCTCCAGGCCCTCCCCCACGCACACGATCGGGGTGATCTCGGCGGCGTAGGCGGCCTTGATCTTGGCGTTGACCACCGCGTCGTCCTCGTGGTGGTACTGGCGGCGCTCGGAGTGCCCGATCACCGCGTACGAGCAGCCCAGCTTGGCCAGCATCGGGCCGGACACCTCGCCCGTGTAGGCGCCCGAGGCGTGCTGGGAGACGTCCTGGGCCCCGTAGGTGATCGGGAGCCGGTCGGCGTCCACCAGGGTCTGCACGGAGCGGAGGGCGGTGAACGGCGGCAGCACCACGACGTCGACGGCGTCGTGGTCGGCCTCCTTGAGCGCGAACGCCAGCTTCTGCACCAGCGCGATCGCCTCGAGGTGGTTGTTGTTCATCTTCCAGTTGCCGGCCATGATCGGCTTGCGGGAAGGGGTCTTGGCAGCGGCCATCGTCGTTCAGTCCTCCAGTGCCGAGAGACCGGGCAGCGTCTTGCCTTCGAGATACTCCAGGCTGGCGCCGCCGCCGGTCGAGATGTGCGAGAACGCCTTCTCGTCGAAGCCCAGGCTGCGCACCGCCGCGGCCGAGTCGCCGCCGCCGACCACGGTGAACGCCCCGGAGTCGATCAGGCCCTGGGCGACCGCGCGGGTGCCGTGCGAGTACGGCTCCATCTCGAACACGCCCATGGGGCCGTTCCAGAACACGGTCTTCGCGCCGGCCAGGCGCTCGGCGAACAGCCGGCCCGAGGCGGGGCCGATGTCCAGGCCCAGCCGGTCGGCGGGGATCGCGTCGGCGGCCACCACGGCGTGCTCGGCGTCGGCGGCGAACGCGGTGGCGGCCACCACGTCCACGGGGAGCACGAACTCCACGCCGGTCTTCTCGGCCCGCCGGAGGTACTCCTCCACGGTGCCGAGCTGGTCCTTCTCCAGCAGGCTCCTGCCGACCTCGTGGCCCTGGGCCGCCAGGAACGTGAAGACCATGCCGCCGCCGATGAGGATGCGGTCGGCCTTGCCCAGCAGGTTGTCGATGACCCCGAGCTTGTCGGAGACCTTGGAGCCGCCCAGCACGACCGCGTAGGGCCGTTCGACGTCCTCGGTGAGCCGCTCGAGGACGTCCACCTCGGTGGTGATCAGCCCGCCGGCGGCGTGCGGCAGCCGCTGCGGCACGTCGTAGACGCTGGCGTGCCTGCGGTGAACGGCGCCGAAGCCGTCGCCGACGTACAGGTCGGCGAGGGCGGCCAGCCGGTCGGCGAACGCGCCGCGCTCGGTGTCGTCCTTGCTGGTCTCGCCCCCCTCGAAGCGCAGGTTCTCCAGCAGCGCCACCTGACCGTCGGCGAGCCCGGCCACGGTGGCGGCGGCGCCGTCGCCGACCACGTCGGACGCGAACGCGACGTCCGCGCCGAGCAGCTCACCGAGCCGCCGGGCGACCGGGGCCAGCGAGAACTCCGGCTTCACCTCGCCCTGGGGCCGGCCCAGGTGGGCGCAGACGATCACCTTGGCGCCGCGCCCGCGCAGCGTCTCGATCGTCGGCAGGCTCGCCCGGATCCGGCCGTCGTCGGTGATCCGATCCCCGTCCAGCGGAACGTTCAGGTCCGCCCGGACCAGCACCCGCCTCCCGCGTACGTCGAGATCGTCAATGGTGCGCATCGATGTCCTTCCCTGCTCCTCGCCGGCTGCGTGAACGGGCCCGCCGTGACCGCGCGGTCTGGGCGCGATCACGGCGGGCGGAAGGGCTCAGAGCTGCGAGCCGACCAGCTTGACCAGGTCCACCAGGCGGTTGGAGTAGCCCCACTCGTTGTCGTACCAGCCGACGACCTTGGCCTGGTTGCCGATGACCTTGGTCAGGCCGGCGTCCAGGATGCAGGAGGCGGGGTCGGTGACGATGTCGGAGGAGACGATCGGGTCCTCGGTGTAGGTGAGGACGCCGCGGAGGGGGCCCTCGGCGGCCGCGCGCAGGGCCGCGTTGACCTCCTCGACGGTGGTGTCGCGGCCCAGATCGACGGTCAGGTCGGTGGCCGAGCCGGTGGGGATCGGCACCCGCAGCGCGAAGCCGTCCAGCTTGCCCTTGAGCTCCGGCAGCACCAGGCCGATGGCCTTGGCGGCGCCGGTGGAGGTCGGCACGATGTTCAGCGCGGCGGCGCGCGCCCGACGCAGGTCCTTGTGCGGGCCGTCCTGCAGGTTCTGGTCGGCCGTGTAGGCGTGGATGGTCGTCATCAGCCCGTGCTTGATGCCGAACGTGTCGTGCAGCACCTTGGCCATCGGGGCCAGACAGTTGGTGGTGCACGACGCGTTGGAGATGACCGTGTGCGCGGCCGGGTCGTAGGAGTCGTCGTTGACGCCCATCACGACGGTGACGTCCTCGTTCTTGGCGGGCGCGGAGATGATCACCTTCTTGGCGCCGTTGTCGGCGTGCACCCTGGCCTTGGCGGCGTCGGTGAACAGGCCGGTCGACTCGACCACGACGTCGACGCCGAGATCGCCCCACTTGAGGGCGCCGGGGTCGCGCTCGGCGAACACCTTGAACGTGCGCCCGCCGACGGTGATCTCGTCCGCGGCCGCCTTCACCTCCTCGCCGAGCCGGCCGAGGATGCTGTCGTACTTGAGCAGGTGGGCGAGCGTCGCGTTGTCGGTCAGGTCGTTGACCGCCACGATCTCGACGTCGGCCCCGCTGGCCAGCAGGGCGCGGAAGAAGTTACGGCCGATCCGGCCGAACCCGTTGATGCCTACGCGGATGGTCACCGAACCGCTCTCCTCGTACCTCGTCCGCCCGGTGTCGTCCGGGCCCGCTACGTCCATCGGGTGAACGGCCGGGGCCGTCCCTCCCTGTTCGCGACCCTATCCAATGGACCCCGCGCACTCCGACACCGACCGTGGGTGAAGCGGGGGGTGAGACGGACTCACTCGGACGGGGGATCGCCCCTCCGGCGTGGGTCGAGACCCCTTTGGTCTAGACCAATGACCGGGTCGAGCCCCGCGCGGACCCGACCCCGGCGGTCATACGGCGATCACCCGGCGGTCAGGGAGCCAGCATCTCGGCGGTCAGGTTGGCCTCGGTGCCCGCGATGCCCTGGTCGCCGGCGCGCTTGTCGGCCATGGCCAGCAGCCGCCGGATCCGGCCGGCGATGGCGTCCTTGGTCAGCGGCGGGTCGGCGAGCTGGCCCAGCTCCTCCAGGGACGCCTGCTTGTGCTCCAGCCGCAGCCGCCCGGCCGCCACCAGGTGCTCGGGGGCCTCGTCGCCGAGGATCTCCAGGGCCCGGGCCACCCGGGCGCCGGCGGCCACCGCGGCGCGGGCCGAGCGGCGCAGGTTGGCGTCGTCGAAGTTGGCCAGCCGGTTGGCGGTCGCCCGCACCTCCCGGCGCATCCGGCGCTCCTCCCAGGCCAGCACGCTGTCGTGCGCGCCGAGCCGGGTGAGCAGCACGCTGATGGCGTCGCCGTCGCGGACCACCACCCGGTCCACCCCGCGGACCTCCCGGGCCTTGGCGTGCACCTTCAGCCGCCGGGCGGCGCCGACCAGGGCCAGCGCGGCCTCCGGGCCGGGGCAGGTCACCTCCAGCGACATGGAACGGCCGGGCTCGGTCAGCGAGCCGTGTGCCAGGAACGCCCCCCGCCAGGCCGACTCGGCGTCGCAGGCCGCCCCCGCCACCACGTGCCGGGGCAGCCCCCGCACCGGACGGCCGTGGTTGTCGACCAGCCCTGTCTGCCGGGCCAGCGACTCCCCGTCGCGGAACACCCGGACCACGTAACGGTTGCCCTTGCGCAGCCCGCTCGGCGCCAGCACCACCACGTCGGAGGTGTGGCCGAACACCTCCGTGATGTCCTTGCGCAGCCGTCGGGCGGCGGCCCCCGTGTCGATCTCGGCCTCGATCACGATCCGGCCGCTGACCAGATGCAGCCCCCCGGCGAACCGCAGCAGCGTCGACACCTCGGCCTTGCGACAGCAGGGCTTCATGATGGACAGCCTGCTCAGCTCGTCCTTCACCACACCGGTCATCGCCATAGACGAACCTCCCCCTTGTCGAACCCGTCCAGCAGTTCAGCCGTTCAGCAGTTTCGCCGATTCCCGACGGGCGGGTCCCCGCTCAACGGAATATCTGTGCGAAAGCTTGGGCCAGCCGGGCCGGATCATGACGCGGCGTGCCGTCGGCGGCGGCCACGTCGGCCAACTCCAGCCGCCCGCCGAGCATCCGGACGGCCTTGTCGAGCGCGTCGGTGTCCTCGACCACGCCCCGGTCGGCCAGCACCACGTCGATCCGCAGGTCGGGCGCGTGCGCCTGGAGGACCTCCAGATGGGTCTGCGGGGAGAAGTCGTCGGTCTCGCCGGGCTGCGGCGCCAGGTTGAGCGCCACCGCCCGGCGGGCGCGGGTGCGGGTCAGCGCCCGGGCCAGCTCCGGCACCTTGAGGTGCGGGAGCACGCTGGTGAACCAGGACCCGGGGCCGAACACCACCCAGTCGGCGTCCTCGATCGCCGCCAGCGCCTCCGGGCAGGCGGGCGGGTCGGGCGGCACCAGGGACACGCTCAGCACCTTGCCGGGCGTCCCCGCGCACGCCACCTGCCCCCTCACCTGGCTGGTCTCCTCGGGTCTGGCCGGATCGGCGCCCCGCACCTCGGCGACGATGTCGAGCGGGACGGAGGCCATCGGCAGCACGCGGCCCTGCGCGCCGAGCAGCCGGCCCACCCAGTCCAGCCCGGCCACCGTGGAACCGGACGCGCTCATCGGGCCGGCCGCGTCGTCGCCCAGCAGCTCCCACAGGGCCACGATGAGGAGGTTGCCGACCGCGTGCTCGTGCAGGTCGCCCTGGCTGCGGAAGCGGTGCTGGACCACCCGGCTCCAGGTCTGGCCCCACTCGTCGTCGCCGCACAGCGCCGCCAACGCCATCCGCAGGTCACCGGGGGGAAGGACCCCCAACTCGCGGCGGAGCCTGCCGCTGGACCCGCCGTCGTCGGCGACCGTGACCACGGCGGTGAGGCGATCGGTGACCCGCCGCAGCGCCGACAGCGACGCGTACAGCCCGTGCCCCCCGCCGAGGGCCACGACCCTGTCGCTCCCCCGGGTGGGGGACGTCACCCCGCCGTCGTCGTCGCCCGTGTGCCCCGCCGTCGCTCGCTCTGCTCGCACCTGGCCGCTCGTCCCTCCCGCCGCGGACCGCACTCCAGCACCACCTACCCCACCCCGGGGAAGGCCAACGCCCGCCCCGGAGGCGGTGTCACGCCCATCCTCCGCCCGGAGGACGTCGAGCACCAACCCGGCACGACGGACGACCGGCACCATAGTGGATCACATCCGGACATCGAGGACGCCACGGCGCACCCCGAAGCCACTCCCGACCGAGACCGCGCCGCGCCACCCCACTTCCCGGGGTCACTCCGGGCGCATGTCACGGTGCAGGGCCCGGCGGCCGAGCCTCGGGCTTCGGGGCGGCGATGGTGTTCGGGGGTTACTCGCGGCCGAGGTCGCGGTGGGCGACCTGGACCTCGATGCCGGTGTCGCGGAGCCGGGCGGCGAGTTGCTCGGCCATGGCGACGCTGCGGTGCTTGCCGCCGGTGCAGCCGACGGCCAGGGTCATGTAGTGCTTGCCCTCGCGCTCGTACCCGTCGGCCAACAGGCGCAGCACGTCGGTGTAGGAGTCGAGGAACTCCTTGGCGCCGGGACGGCCGAGGACGTAGTCGCGGACGGGGGCGTCGCGGCCGTTCATGGGGCGCAGTTCCGGGACCCAGTGCGGGTTGGGCAGGAACCGGCAGTCGACGACCAGGTCGGCGTCGACCGGCAGGCCGTACTTGTAGCCGAAGGAGACCACCGTCGCCCGCAGGCTGGACTCGCCGGTGCCTGTGCCGAAGAAGCCGACGATCTTGGCCCGCAGCTCGTGCACGTTCAGCGCGCTGGTGTCGAGCACCAGGTCGGCCTCGGCGCGCACCTCGCGGACCAGATCGCGCTCCCGGGCGATCCCGTCGACCAGCCGCCCGTCGCCCTGCAGCGGGTGCGGGCGCCGGACGGCCTCGAACCGGCGCACCAGCTCGTCGTCGCCCGCCTCCAGGAAGATCACCCGGGGGTGGACGCCGCGGGCCTCCAGCTCGGCGATGGAGGAGTGCAGGTCGCTGGTGAAGGCCCGGCTGCGCACGTCGACCACGACGGCGATGCGGGGCACCGCGTCCCGGACCCGGCCGCCCAGGTCGGCCATGGTCGCCAGCAGTCCCGGGGGGAGGTTGTCGACCACGAACCAGTCGAGGTCCTCCAGGGACTTGGCCGCCGTGCTCCGGCCCGCCCCGGACATCCCGGTGACGATGACGATGTCGGGTATGTGCTGCTGCCCCTCGGTGGTCATGAGCCTCCCCCATCAGCGCGTGAGTCCGGCGGGCCCCCCGTCGGGGCCCCCCGCAACGCGGTCACGATCACGTCGGCGGTCTGCCGTCCGATGCCCGGGACCTCGGCGATCTGCTCGGCGTTGGCGGCCCGCAGCCGCCGCACCGAGCCGAAGTGCTTGAGCAGGGCGGTGCGACGGGCGGGCCCCAGCCCGGGCACGTCGTCCAGTTCGCTCACCGTCAGGGCCGCCGAGCGCCGCTGCCGGTGGTAGGTGATCGCGAACCGGTGCGCCTCGTCGCGCAGCCGCTGCATCAGGAACAGGCCCTCGCCGCCGCGCGGCAGGATCACCGGCTCGTCGTCGCCGGGCAGCCAGATCTCCTCCATCCGCTTGGCGAGCCCGCAGACCGCGATCTCCGGGACGCCGAGCTCGTCGAGGGCGCGCTGCGCGGCGGCGACCTGCGGCGGGCCGCCGTCGACCACGACCAGGTTGGGCGGGTAGGCGAACTTGCGGGCGCGTCCGGTCTCCGGGTCGACCGGGCCGCGGGCCCCCGCCCCCTCCGCGGCGTCGTCGGCGTCGTCGAAGCCGTAGGAGGCCAGCACGTCGTCGACGGCGGCATCGACCTCGGGCCCCTCGGCCGCCTCCCGGGCGGCCTTGTCGCGCTCGGCCAGGTAGCGCCGGAACCGTCGGGTGATCACCTCGTGGATGGAGCGGACGTCGTCCTGGCCCTCGACCGCCTTGATGCTGAACCGGCGGTACTCGCCCTTGCGGGCCATGCCGTCCTCGAACACCACCATGGAGGCCACCACGTGGGTGCCCTGCAGGTTGGAGACGTCGTAGCACTCGATCCGCAGGGGGGCCTCGTCGAGCTCGAGCGCCTCCTGGATCTCCTGCAGCGCCCGGCTGCGGGTGGTCAGGTCGCCCGCGCGGCGGGTCTTGTGCTGTTTGAGCGCCTCCATGGCGTTGCGGCCCACGGTCTCCAGCAGGGCCCGCTTGTCGCCGCGCTGCGGCACCCGGATGTGCACCGGGCCGCCGCGCTGCTCGGCGAGCAGCTCGGTCATGGCCTCGGCGTCGGGCGGCCGGGCGGGCACCAGCACCTCGCGGGGCACCGACTCGCTCTCGCCGTAGGCCTGGATGAGGAAGTGCTCGACCAGGTCGGCGGTGGTGACCTCCTCGACCTTGTCGACCACCCAGCCGCGCTGGCCGCGGATCCGTCCGCCGCGCACGTAGAACACCTGGACGGCGGCCTCGAGCTGGTCCTCGGCGAGGGCGATCACGTCGCAGTCGGTGCCCTCCCCCAGGACCACGGCCTGCTTCTCCAGGGCGCGCTCCAGCGCCCGCATGTCGTCGCGCAGCCGGGCGGCCCGCTCGTACTCCTCGACCCGGGCGGCGGCGCGCATGTCCTGCTCGATGCGCCTGATGAAGCGGGTGGTGTCGCCGGCCATGAAGGCGCAGAAGTCCTCGGCCAGCAGCCGGTGCTCGGCCTCGCCGACCCGGCCCACGCAGGGCGCGGAGCACTTGTCGATGTAGCCCAGCAGACAGGGCCGGTCGATCTGCCGGGCCCGCTTGAACACGCCGGCCTTGCAGGTGCGCACCGGGAAGACCCGCAGCAGCAGGTCCACCGTCTCCCTGATCGCCCAGGCGTGGGAGTAGGGCCCGAAGTACCGCACGCCCTTGCGCCTGGCCCCCCGCATGACCATCACCCGCGGAAACTCCTCGTCCAGCGTCACCGCAAGGTACGGGTAGGACTTGTCGTCGCGGTAACGGACGTTGAACCGGGGGTCGAACTCCTTGATCCAGGAGTACTCGAGCTGGAGGGCCTCCACCTCGGTGCCGACCACCGTCCAGTCGACCCGGGTGGCGGTCTGCAGCATCGTCTGGGTCCGGGGGTGCAGCCCCGCGAAGTCGGCGAAGTAGGAGTTCAGCCGGGAGCGCAGGCTCTTGGCCTTGCCGACGTAGATCACCCGGTCGTGCTCGTCGCGGAAGCGATAGACCCCCGGCGAGTCGGGGATCGAGCCCGGGGCCGGTCGGTAGTTCGCCGGATCTGCCACACGAAAAGCCTAGTGCGGACCCGTGACAGAAACGTGCGGCCGGACGCGCCGGCGGCGGCCGCTCCCGGCCCCGATGTGACCTGAATCTCGTTCGGCGGAGCGCTGAGCGGAAACAGACGTCCGGTCAACGATCGGCAAAGGAAGGTTCACGGTTGTCCGCGTTCTGGGCTTGGATGATCTTCGGCATCGCCGTCGTGGTCTCGGTGACCGTGGTGGAGGCCGCCCGCCGGCTGCTGGCGGGACGGCTGGCGGTGCGCCGGCCCGGCGCGGCCGAGGCGGCCCGCAGGTGCGCCCGCCCGGCGTTCGCGGCGGCGGTGATGTTCAGCGTGCGGGCCGCGCTGCCCTCCGCCGAGTACCTCGGCGGGTCCGACGCCGACCGGGTGATCCGCCATCTGCTGTGGATCGGGGCGGTCGCCACCGCCACCTGGCTGCTGATGCGGATCACCTACGCGCTGACCGATCCGGCGCTGAACCGGCTGACCAGGATCGAGGGCGAGCGCAACCGCCGCGCCCGCCGGGCCAGGACCCAGATGCTGCTGCTGCGCCGGATCGCCGGCGTGGCAGTGGTGATCGTGGCCGTCGGCCTCGTGCTGTTCTCGTTCCCGGCGGTGCGGGCGCTCGGCGCGGGGATGCTGGCCTCGGCCGGCGTCGCGGGCCTGGTCGTCGGCATCGCCGCCCGGCCGGTGCTGGGCAACCTGCTGGCCGGCCTGCAACTGGCGTTCAGCGACGCGCTGCGGCTGGACGACGTCGTGGTGGTCGACGGCGAGTGGGGCCGCATCGAGGAGCTGACCCTGTCGTACGTGGTGGTGCTGGCCTGGGACGAGCGGCGCATCATCCTGCCGGTGTCGTACTTCACCGAGCAGCCGTTCGAGAACTGGACGCGGCAGGGCAGCCGGGTGGTCGGCTCGGTGCTGTTCCATGTGGACTGGACGGTGCCGGTGGACGACCTGCGCACGGAGCTGTACCGGTTCCTGCGCGGGCATCCGTTGTGGGACCAGCGGGACTGGGTGCTCCAGGTGACCGAGGTGCTGCCCAACGGTCTGATCCAGCTCCGGGCCCTGATGAGCGCCGCGGACGCCGCCAGCGCGTGGGACCTGCGCTGTGACGCCCGCGAGCACGTCGTCGGCTACCTGCGGCGGGAGCACCCGGAGGCGCTCCCCCGGTTCCGCGCCGAGCTGCCCTCCGGGATCACGCGAGCCTGATGACGTCGCCCTCGACGGTGATGTCCTTGCCGCCGAGCGGCGCGTCGGCGGGCCCGGCCTTCACGGAGCCGTCGGCGATGGCGAACTTGCTGCCGTGGCAGGGACAGTTGATGGTGCCCCCCTTGACGGAGTCCACCGGGCACCCCTGGTGGGTGCACTTGATGTCGAACGCCTTGAACCGCCCCTGGACCGGCTGGGTGACCACCACCTTCCGATCCTTGATGATCTTGCCGCCGCCGACCGGGATCTCACCGGTCCGCGCCAGCACGTCGCCCGCCTTGCCGGCGGTGCCGTCGTCGCTCCCGCAGGCCGCCGCCACCCCGGCCACGCCCAGCAGGCCCGCGCCCGCCAGCACCGCGCGCCGGGTGCTGCCCGAGTCGATCTCCGGTGTCCGTTCCGTCATGTCGTCCTCCGTATCGGTCGCGGGGCGCCCGCCCCCTTGCCCACGCCCATCACCACGGGCGCGGCCGGTAGCCGGTTCAACA
This sequence comes from Thermomonospora umbrina, assembly GCF_003386555.1. Taxonomy (GTDB): domain Bacteria; phylum Actinomycetota; class Actinomycetes; order Streptosporangiales; family Streptosporangiaceae; genus Thermomonospora; species Thermomonospora umbrina. The sequence continues at coordinate 7,298,942 of NZ_QTTT01000001.1, forward strand.
CCCTACGAAGGTCCGCCGGACGTCCTGACGTCAGGGCTCCATGGCGCGTCGGATCGCCGTGCGGAAGTCCTTGGCGCTCCGGTACCGCTCCGCGGGGTCCTTCGCCATGGCCCGCAGCACCAGGTCGTCCACCCATCCGGCCAGCCCCGTGCCGTACGACGAGGGAGGCCGGGGGGTCTCCCAGCGATGCCGTTCCCTCGTGTCCATGGGGCCGGAGCCGGAGAAGGGCGCGAACCCCGTGAGCATCTCGTAGAGGACGCAACCGGCCGCGTACACGTCGCTGAGGACGTCGGCCGCGCCGCCCTCCGCCTGCTCGGGTGACACGCACGTCGCCGCGTCCTCGGCGCGCACGAGGTCGGTCACCGGGTACGCGGTGTGGAGACCGAAGCCCTTGACCCGCGGCTCGCCGGTCTCGGTGACGAGCACGTTGGACGGGCGCACCGCTCCATGGACGACGCCCCTGCCGTGCGCGTGCGACAGCCCGGCCAGGATCCCCGAGGCGGCGGCCATCGCGGCCTCAAGGGAGAACGGCTCTCCCCGTGCGATCAGCACGTTCAGGGACACGCCCTCCACGAAATCGGTGACGATGTACGGCCCCGGGAGGTCGTCGCTCAGTTGGGCGCCCACCTCTCGGACGCCGACGATCGACGGGTGGCGCAATTGCAGGATGGAGCGCGGCAGCGCGAGAACGTCGTCCGCGTCGAGGGGGTCGTGAAGGCGTTTGACGGCCACCGTCCGTCTCCGTCGGGTGTCCTCGGCACGGTAGACCGTCGCCCAGGGCTGGTCGGAGATCACCTGTTCGATGCGATAGCGACCGACCTGGCGGCCTCGGACGGGCAGCAGCCTCCGCAGCACCGACGGGCGCCCTGAGGTCTGCTCGGAAGAGGCCCTCCCCTCGGCCGACCGGAGGATCCGGAGCAGTCGCTGCGCGCTCGGGCGGTCCTGTGGGCTCTTGGCCAGGGCGAGCGTCACCGCGTACTGCAGCGGGCCGTGCAGCCGGGACACGTCGGGCTCCGCGGTGAGGACCGCGGCGATGACGCTCTGGCCCTGTCCGTCACCGAAGGGCGGCGCCCCGGTCGCCGCGTAGTAGACGGTCGCCCCCCAGGCGAACACGTCGGAGGCGGACGTCATGCGCCCGTGAACGAGCGTCTCGGGGGCCTGGTACCCCGGGCGGGCGCTGGCCAGCCCCCAGACCGCCCGGTCGTCCCCGACCCCCGCCTCGCAGCGCGGATCGGCCATGATCCACCCCTCCGACCGTTCGAAGACGCCGCCGGGCTGCAGATCGTGATGGACCAGCCCGGCGCGGGCGAGGTCGACCAGGCCGGTCAACAGGTCCCCGGCCAGTTCGGCCAGTGCGGCGCCTGTGAGGGGCCCCTCTTCGCGCACCACGCCCTCCAGCGTGGACTCCCCGGGATGCGTCCCGGCGACGAAGTAGCCGTCTCCGTGGACGCCCGCCTCCACGACCCGGGCCACGTTGCGCGAGCGCAGACCCTCCGCGGACCTCTCCAGGGCCAGGAACCGCTGGCGGGCCGCCTCGTCGGCGAAGGCGCGGCCCGGTACGAGACGGAGCGCCACGACGGTCCCGTTCCTGTGGGCCGACAGGTAGACGGGGCCGTACGGGGCGCTGCCGAGCTTGGCCCTCAGCAGGTAGCCGCCCACCTCGACGGGGTCGCGCGGGCGCAGCGGGTCGGGTGTTCGCGGGGTCAGGGTGCGGGCCGCGTAGGGCATCGCCTTCAGCCTGGCCACCACCTCCTCGGCCGTGGGGCGCTCCGCCGGCTCCTTCCTGAGGCAGTCGGCCGCCAGGTCGCGCATCGGCCCCGTCAGGGCGCTCAGGTCCGGTTCGCCGTAGAGGACGAAGTTCGCCTCGGCCGCCGGGGTCGGGCCGTGGAAGGGACGCCGTCCGCTCGCCGCGTACACCAGCAGGACGCCGAAGGCGAAGACGTCGGCCATCGTGGTCGGTGCCGTGGAGTCGCCGCGCTGCAGGAGTTCGGGCGCCTGCTGGAAGAGGGGCCCCCCTTGCGGCGTCGCGCCCCGCTCGTCCCACAACACGGCCGCGAGCCCGACGTCCTTGACGACGGGGCCGTCCGGGCCGACGACGACGTTCGCCGGTCCGAAGGAACCGTGGACCCAGACCGCGTGGATCGACGCCAGCGAGGCGGCGAGGGCGGACGCCAGCTCCCAGAGGCTCTCGCCGGAGAAGCGCCGTCCCTCCTCGACCAGGTCTCCCAGCCTCCTGCCCCGGGCGTACTGGACGACCACGTAGGCCCCGTCGTCCCCCACGCCGGCCTCGATGATCTGGGCGAGCCGGGGGCCGGTGACCCACGGCCTCGCGTCCGCGCTTGCGACGAAGCCGTCCATGGCGCCCCGCGTCGGGAGGACCGCCGGGTAGAAGACCCTGACGGCGTACTCCCGACCCTCCGGGTCGACGGCGTGGTAGACGTCCCCGAGCCACCCGGAACCCAGCACGCCCAGGACGCGGTAGGGACCGATGCTCTCGGGCCGCGCCGGAACGCCGGCCATGTTGCGGAACAGTCGGACCGGGCGGTTCCCGTGCCGCACCATGACCGCGGGCTCGGGCACGCCTCCCGCCCGCAGTGCCCGGGTGACGCCCGCGTGGACCGCCTCGATGTCGAGGTGGCGGCCGAGGCCGGGAAGCCCGGTCAGCACCGTTTCCAGGAGCGCCCCCGTGAAGGCGCTGTGGGCGTCGCCGTACGGCGACGAGACGTGTCCCCCCGGTGAGGTCAGCACGATCTCCGTCGCGTGGTCGTCGGCGGGGCCCGACACCCAGGCGACGGAAGCGTAGGGGCAGTCCAGGATCATGATGCGGCGTTGCGCCGTGCTCCGCCTGAACGCCGACAGCACCGTCGGGTAGGGGACACCGTCGCCCCGCGCTCCGGCGAGCCCGAGGACGAGCTCGCCCGTGCCGTCCTCCAAATGCGCCTCGCCCGTGTAGTAGACGACCAGCGTGTCCGTCGCCGCCTCGCCCGCCTGCGCGAGCGGGCCGAGAACGTGCTCCGGCCGTCTCGGGTCGCGCACGACGGCGCACCGGTCGGGAGGCAGGCCCCACAGGTCGGCGTCGCGGAGCGTGTCGGCCATCCCCTGGAGGTCGGCGTCGACGGTGGGGATGTCGGTGCCCACGCCGATCAGCACGGCGCGGGACGCCCAGGGGTCGGCGGCCTCGGAGAGCCCGAGGTCGTCCACGAAGACGGCCGTCGACAGGTACTGCTCGTAGGTCATGCCGCCGTCCCCGATGAGGGCGGCGGCCGCCGCCAGCTCCCCCGGCCAGCGGCCGAGCCGCTCGGCGAGTTCGCGGGCCCCGGCCTCGTCGTCCAGGCCGGTCAGCCGGCGCAGCAGTTCGACCGCCTCGCCGGGGTCGAGCGCGGGCACCTCGAAGGGGATGAGGTCCATGGCGGTGGTGATCTCGGGGTCGGGGGGCCCGTCGGCGAGCCAGAGGACCTTGGTCCGGCCCGTGTCCGTCGGCCGCCGGGCGTGGTACGGGCGCGTGTCCACGACGATCAGGCAGCGGCCCGGCGCGCGCTCGTCCAGGGCGTCCCAGAGCCGGTCCGGCTCCACGCCCAGACGGGCGGCGAGGCCCGCGAGCCGCCGTTCGGTCTCCGCCTCGTCCCCGCCTTCGATCCAGGCGACGACCGGCCAGCCCTCCGCCGCGCACCGCCGGGCGTGGTCGGCCGCCAGCACGGTCACGCCCGCCACCCAGGGCCTCCCCCACAGCGCCACCCGGTCGTGCCGGTCGATCGTCCGCGCCAGCGACGCCAGCAGGTCCTCCCTGGGGAGGGCGGCGGCGGGCGGCTCCGGGAGGGAGCCGTGGACGATCTGCTCCGCGTCGTGCCCGCCGCCGCCCGACCGAGAGCCGGATCCGGGCGCGGGCACGGAGGCGGGCGCGGCGAGACCGAGGCGGGCGGCGAGGGCGCCCAGGAGGTGCGCGAACGGCTCGTCCTCCGGGGCGAGGCCGGCCAGGCCCTCAGGGTCGGCGACCAGGGCCGTCAGCGCGCCGTGGCCCGTCACGCCGGTCCGTTCCGCCAGATGCTCGCTGACGGCCGTGAACGCGTCCCACTCCTCGAACGCGGTGACGCCGACCCGGAGGCGGGCCGCGACCCCCTCGCGGAACCGGTAGCGGGCACCGCAGCCGGGCGGAGCGGGGATCTCCTCCAGCAGGCCGCCGACCAGGACCTCCGCCAACTCGGTGACGCCCGTGCCGAGGGCCAGCCGGTCCCGCAGGACGTGGATGAGCGGCAGCGAGAGCATCTGCGCGGACGCCAGGACCCGGGCGAGGCGCTCGGCGCCGCGCGAGGCCCGCGCCAGGAACGCGTCCACCCGCGCGTCCGGGTCGGGGGTCGCGGGGGCGGGCGGCGTCCGGGGCTCGGTGCCGACGAGCACGCCGTCGACCCAGGCCGTCCCGGCGACGACCGCCCGGCTCCAGAGCGCCAGCGCCTCCGGCTGGAAGGCGACGACGGGCAGCACGATCGCGTCCGGGGCGAGGTCCCCCTCCTCGACCCACCAGGCGACGTCGCGGTCCAGCAGCGTGTTGGGGCTCGCCGGCCAGGGGGCGCGCCCGGCGGCGTACAGGTCGCCGAGCGCCGTGTCCGGCCAGTAGTGCGGCGGCAGCACCTGAACGAGCGCCGTCGGCATCGCCCGCGACCAGGCCCGCAGCTCCCGCCACACCGCGGCGTCGTACCAGAGGCCGTCCACGGCGTCGGTGGCGAGCAGCACCAGCCGGGAGCCGGAGGGGTCCACCAGACGGGCCGGCGTCGAGCGGGTGCCGTGCGCGTCCCGCAGCCACACCCCGTCCTCGCCGGCCTCCATCTCCCAGCGCACCACCGAGCGGAACGCGCCCACCTGCTCCAGAACGCGTTCGAACTCGTCGAAGATCTCCCGCCAGACCCTCATCGAGGAGCCGTTCTCGACCACCAGCGCCACGTCCAGGCCCCGTTCCGGCCGGGGCGCGGACACGATCGTCAGCCTTCGGGCCTCGGCCGAGGCCTCCACGGTGGCCTCGACGTCCAGGACGCGCCGCCGTCCGGGCCTGCTGACCTGTTTGAAGCGGCGCAGCGCCCGGGGCAGCTCCAGGGGGCCGGCCAGGGCGCGCACGGAGCCGAGCGCCACCTCGGTGGCCGGGACGGCGGCCTCCCCCGGCCCGTCGGCCCGGTCGTGCAGATCGAGCTTGGCGTCCCCGTCCCGCGCGGGCGCCGGCTCCGGGCCGGCCGGTTCCGGAGGCGGTGGAGCGACGGGGTCGGCGGACGGGACGTCCTCCGGGGGATCGGCGGGGGCGTCCCGGCCGGTCTCCTCTTCCCGGCGGGGCGCGGGGTGCGGAGCCGTTGTCCGGATGGCGGCCAGCCACAGCACGTCGGCGATCTGCTCCGGGGTGGGCGTCGACTCGCCGGGCAGGGAGGCGACCCCGTCCACCAGCGCGTCCACGATCGCGTCGATCGGCGTCCGGCCCCCGCCGGTCATCGTCCGTCGAGCTCCCGCAACAGGACCGCCTCCAGCCGGCCGCGGGCCTCGGTGCCGGGCGCGGCCTCCCCGGTGACCAGGTGCAGCAGGTTGAGGAGCTGGTCGACGGCCAGGTTGCCGCCGCGCAGCAGCCGGTCGGCGAAGCCGGCGATCGCCGCGGTCTCGGTGTCGGCGGCGCCGCCCAGATGGGCGCGGACGATCTCGCGGAGCCGCTCGGTGTCCGGCGCGGGCATCTCGAAGCGGACGCAGCGGCGCAGGAACGGCGGCGGGAAGGCGCGCTCCCCGTTGCTGGTGAACACGATCACCGGGAAGTGCCTCGGCACCGCCCGGACCACGCCCCCGACCTCATAGCGGCCGCGGTCGGCGCCCCGGACCTCGAACACCCGCTCGCCGGTGGGGTCGGCGCGGACGAGCGGCGGGATGTCGAACTCCCCCAGCTCCAGCACGTTCAGCAGGTCCCCGGGAAGGTCGAGGTCGCTCTTGTCGATCTCGTCGATCAGCACGGCCCGGGGCCTGTCCGGCGAGGCCAGCGCGGTGCCGAGCGGCCCGAGCGTCACATACGACTCGACGTCGCCGTCGGCCGCGACCTCCAGGCCGGCCTTGACCCGGCTCTCGGCGACCTGGGCCGCGTGCAGCCGTCCCAGCGCGTCGTACCGGTACAGCGCGTCGGTCAGCACGCTCTTGGAGGTGACGTGCCAGCGCAGCACCTCACCGAGCTGCAGCTCCGCCGCGATCCGGTCGACCAGCGTGGACTTGCCCGAGCCGGGGCGGCCGGTCAGCAGCAGCGGGCGGCGCAGGTGCAGCGCCGCGTTCACCGCGTCCACCAGCTCGGGGGTCGCCACGAACGGCGGCTCGGCGCGGTCCCGCAGCCGCCAGGGCGGCGGGTCGGGGATCGCGTCGTACGCCGGCTCGGGATGGGGCGAGGTGCCGGTCCCGGTGAACAGCTCCCAGCTCACGTCATGCCTCCGCGCGGGTTCTCCAGGACGTGACGGTGCGGCATCGGGAAACCCTCGCGACCGCGCGGGTCCTCCCAGACGGTCACCATCCGGTCGTCGACCAGCTCGGCCAGCCGGTCGGGAAGGCCGTTGCGGCATCCGGCGGCCCCCGCCAGCTCGGCCATGGCCGCGCCCGCCCGATCGGGCACCCGCTCGTCCATTCCCTCGGGGAACCAGAACGCGTAACCGTACCCCTCCTTGAGCATGAGCCGCAGGGGGTCGGGCCCGGACCGCCGCTCGGATCCCGTCACCAGGTAGGGCTGGAGGTTGCGCGTCGCCCAGCGCCGGAACGCGGACTCGCCGGACGTGGACTCCGCGTTCAGCACCGGCGGGGAGCCGGTCCAGCAGGCCTGTCCGGCGCGGTGCTCCAAGAGCTCGCGCAGCCGCTCGTGCCGGGTGCGCATGGACCATCGGTAGCGCGGCCGGAACCAGTCGCCGCTCAACGGCGCGTAGAAACCGCCGCCGAGGTCGGCCAGCGGCCAGTCCTCGATGCCCGCGTCGAACAGCGCGCGGGGCGCGACCAGGTCCACGAAGATCCGCCGCCGCGCCGGCGTGGCCGCCAACAGGCGCCGCAGGCCGTCCTCCAGGCCGTCCCGGGTGGGTCGGCACTCCACGGATTCGCGCCACTCCGGCCGGCCCCGCACGTCCACGATGACGGCGGACACCGCCGTCGGCCACCGCAGCTCCCCGGAACGGGAGTCCTCGCCGAGGTCGATGAGCATCCAGCCCGGCTCGGCGCACCGGTCGGCCAGGTAGTCGCGGGCGTCGGCGAGCTGGTGTCCGGGCCCGCCGGTCACCCAGCGCCCCAGACCGCCGTCGAGGGAGTCCGCCCCGGCGGCGCGGGCCAGGCCGAGCACGAGCCGGGCGAGCGCGGTGAGGTGCTCGGCGGGACGCGCCGCGCCGGGGCGCCGCTCCACGATCGCGGCCGACGCCGCCTCGACCAGCAGGTCGTCCAGGGTGGTGCCCTCCGGCCAGCGGCCCACGTGACGGCGGTAGAGCGCGTGCAGCCGATCGATGCCGAGATCCAGCGCCACCGGGTCGCCCAGGGCCGCCAGCGCGCCCTTGGCCTCGACCGCGTCGTGCAGCGCGGCGAGCGCGTCGTGGGCGTGCGGATGCCCCGGAACGGCCTCGGGCCCGGCGGCCGGGATCCGGCGCAGCAGCAGCGCCAGCTCGGCCGGGTCCCAGCGGACCGGCGGTTCGCATCCGACGTGCCGGGCGACGACGCCGAGCAGGCCCGCGAACCGGCGGCGGACCCCGGCGTCCAGCGACGGCGCCCGCGCCAGCACCGGGACGGCGTCGGCGCGGGCGTCGAACCCCCGGCCCTGCAGGTGGACGACGTCGACCAGGGTGATCCGGTCGGCCCGCTCCAGCAGTTGCGCGGCCTGCCGACCCGCCTGCGCGAACCCCAGCGGGCGGTCGTCGGCCTCCTCGTAGCGGGTGGCCCCGGTGACGTCCAGGGCGATCCAGCCGAGCCGCAGCAGCCCGTCCACCTCCGCCCACGCCAGCCCGTCGCCGAGTCCGTCCTCGGCGCGCAGGCCGTCCTGGGCCGCGTGCATCGGGGCGTCGGCGAACGCGGGGGGCAGCAGGAGCAGGGCGTGCGACGCCCGGGGCCGGTCGTACTCGATGAGGGTGACGAACGGGCGCAGCCGGGCCGCCACGCACATGCCCGCGAACGCCAGCACCAGGTCCAGGCAGGTGCCGCGGCCGCCGTGGAAGACGGCCTGCGGCGGCCGGATCATCTGGACCTCCGGCACCGGGCGCAGCGGTTCGAGGTCGTAGAAGAGGTCGCGCCCGCACATCCGGGCGTACAGCTCCTCGGCGGCCCGGGCGTGGCCCCCGTCCTGAGAGCGCAGCTCGGCGACGTTGCGCGGGATCAGGTCGGTCTCCTCGAACACCGACGGCACGACCAGCGCCGCCAGACTGCGGTACTCCTTGATCCGCCACCGCCAGAGGACGCCCTCGCCCATCAACCGACCTCGACCACGTCGCTCATGATCGCCCGGCCGTCCGGGCCGTCGAGCAGGTCGAGCCGGTGCGGCCCTTCCGGGAGCGGTCCCAGCTCCAGCAGGAACGAGCCGTCCTCGGAGACGGCCACCGGGAGGGGCTCGCCGGCCGCGTCCACGCGCGCCCAGAGCCCGCGCACGACGGGCCGATGCCGAGCGCTTCCGGGCACGGTCACCGGCTCCCCCGCGGCGTGGAAGTCGGCGACGTCGATCGTCAGCGCCCGCGCCGCGCCGATCGCCTCGGCGGCCCGCTCGGGGGCGTCGCCGGGGGCCTGCACCGGATCGTGGTCGCGGAGCGCGTCGGCGACGGCGAACGTCAACGCGTCCAGGCTCGTCCCGTCGGTCACCAGCCCGCCGTGCGACTGGTTGTCGTAGCGCACGGGCAGCCGCAGCTCGGTGTGGTCGATCGGACGTGCCGAGATCACCGGGACGGTGCCGTCCCCGCCCGCGGAGCCGTAGTCGGCGGGCAGCAGGTCCGAGCCCTTCGAGACGCTCAGCGCCCGGCCCTCCAGCACGGCCTGTTGCAGGGTCGCCGGCCCGAACCCGGCCAGCGGCTCGGTCACGCCCGGGTGCTCGCTCCGGTTGAGGCGCAGGAGGAACTCGCGGGCGGCCTTCACCCGACCGCCGTCCAGCGAGGGCAGCACGTCGAGCAGCTCCCCCGCGCGCTTGAGGGGAGACCCCGGATCGCCGCGGTCCACCACCACGGGGTAGATCGGCAGCAGTTCGTACAGAGAGGGGAGGCGGCCGAGGGCCTCGGCCATGCGGCCCCAGCGCAGCCCCCACTTGGGGCCGTTCACCAGGACGTCCAACGCCTTCAGCGACCCCCGGTAGGGCGTGCCCAGGGTGATCAGGCGACGGCACACGTCGTGCCCGCCGTGCGCGTCGAGGTAGGCGCGGGAGACCAGACCGCCCATGCTGTGCGCCACGATGACGACCTCGGCGCGCGGGTTGAGGCGGTCGCGGACCCGGCGCAGGCGCTCGCCGACCGCCGTCGCGAGCAGCGCGGCGTTGTGGGCGATCGGGCGGCGCCAGTCGTAGGGGAACTCCAGGTACGTCAGCTCGTCGTCGAGGGCGAACTCGGCGTGCAGGCGGCGGCGCAGCTCCCCGTACCCCAGCAGCCGCGAGAGCCCGGGGACGGACAGCCCGACGAGCCCGGTGGCGGTCACCCCGTCGCCGAAGTCGGGGTCGTCCAGACGCGGCGCGTGCTCGGTCAGCTCGCCCACCCGACGGTGGACGCCCCGCACCACGCCCGGTGACAGGCCCCACAGCACCCGGCCGTCACGGCGCAGCTCGCTGCCGCCGACGCCCGGCACCACCACCAGCAGATGCGGCACGTCCCGCCCGGCGACCGCGCCCGCCCCGGGCGGCAGCAGTCCCTCGATCCCGCCCAACGCGACGATCCCCATCCGGTCGACCCGATCCCGACATCAGCGACCGTAGGACATGCGGGGGCGGATGTCCGCCGGGTCGCGGAGAAAGGGCCGTTACCGACCGGAACCGGCCGGAAGCGGCCGGCGCGGTCAGTCGTCGAGCAGCTTGGCCAGGAACCGGCCGGTGTGGCTGGCCTCCACGGCGGCGACGTCCTCCGGGGTCCCGGCGGCGACCAGGGTCCCGCCGCGCGAGCCGCCCTCGGGCCCCATGTCGATGATCCAGTCGGCGGTCTTGATCACGTCCAGGTTGTGCTCGATGACCACCACCGTGTTGCCCTTGTCGACCAGGCCGTTGAGCACCCCGAGGAGCTTGCGGATGTCCTCGAAGTGCAGGCCGGTGGTCGGCTCGTCCAGCACGTAGATGGTCCGGCCGGTGGAGCGGCGCTGCAGCTCGGCGGCCAGCTTGACGCGCTGGGCCTCGCCGCCGGACAGGGTCGGCGCGGGCTGGCCGAGTCGGACGTAGCCGAGGCCGACGTCGTTGAGGGTGGCCAGGTGCCGGTGGATCGCGGTGATCGGCTCGAAGAAGCGGGCGGCCTCCTCGATCGGCATGTCGAGGACCTCGGCGATCGTCCTGCCCTTGTAGTGGACCTCCAGGGTGTCCCGGTTGTAGCGGGCGCCGTGGCAGACCTCGCAGGGCACGTAGACGTCCGGCAGGAAGTTCATCTCGATCTTGATGGTGCCGTCGCCCGCGCAGTTCTCGCAGCGTCCGCCCTTGACGTTGAAGGAGAACCGGCCGGGCTGGTAGCCGCGCACCTTGGCCTCGGTGGTGGCCGCGAACAGCTTGCGGATGTGGTCGAACACGCCCGTGTAGGTGGCCGGGTTGGACCGGGGCGTGCGGCCGATCGGCGACTGGTCGACGTGCACGACCTTGTCGAGCTGGTCGATCCCGTTGATGCGCCGGTGCCGGCCCGGGACGGTGCGCGCCCCGTGGAGCTGCTTGGCCAGCGCGTTGTAGAGGATGTCGTTGACCAGCGTGGACTTGCCCGAACCGGACACCCCGGTGACGGCGGTGAACACCCCGAGCGGGAACGCCACGTCCACGTTCTCGAGGTTGTTCTGCTGGGCGCCCTTGACGACGATCTCGCGGCCCCTGGTCAGCGGCCGGCGGATCTTCGGGACGGCGATCGCGCGGCGACCCGACAGGTACGCGCCGGTCAGCGACCTCGGCGAGGACTTCAGGTCGGCCACGGTGCCGGACACGACGATCTGGCCGCCGTGCTCGCCCGCGCCGGGCCCGATGTCGACCACCCAGTCGGCGGCGTCGATGGTGTCCTCGTCGTGCTCGACGACGATCAGCGTGTTGCCCATGTCGCGCAGCCGGACCAGGGTCTCCAGCAGCCGGTGGTTGTCGCGCTGGTGCAGCCCGATGGACGGCTCGTCCAGCACGTACAGGACGCCGACCAGACCGGAGCCGATCTGGGTGGCCAGCCGGATCCGCTGGGCCTCGCCGCCGGCCAGGGTGGCCGAGGCCCGGTCGAGGGTGAGGTAGTCCAGGCCGACGTCCAGCAGGAAGCCGAGCCGGGCGTTGACCTCCTTGAGGACCCGGGCGGCGATGTGCGCCTCGCGGTCGTCCAGCTCCAGCGACCGCAGGAACTCGGCGCACTCGCCGATCGGCATGGAGGCGACCTCGGCGATCGACCGACCGCCCATGGTGACCGCCAGGATGACGGGCTTGAGCCGTGCCCCCTTGCAGGTGGGGCACGGGATCTCCCGCATGTAGCCCTCGAACTTCTCCCGCGTGGCGTCGCTCTCGGACTCGGCGTGCCGCCGCTGGATGTACCCGATCGCGCCCTCGTAGGCGGTGTAGTACGAGCGGGTGCGGCCGTAACGGTTCTTGTAACTGACGTGGACCTGGGTCTCGTGCCCGTGCAGGATCGCCTTGCGGGCCTTGGCGGGCAGCTTCTCCCACGGGGTGTTCAGGTCGAAGCCCATCGCGTCGCCGAGGGCCGACACCAGCCGCAGGAAGTACTCGCTGACGTGCCCGTTGGACCAGGGCTGGATGGCGCCCTCGCCGAGGGTCTTCTCCGGGTCGGGGACGACCAGCTCGGGGTCGACCTCCATCCGGGTGCCCAGGCCGGTGCAGTCGGGGCACGCGCCGTACGGGGAGTTGAACGAGAAGGAGCGCGGCTCCAGCTCGTCGAACGACAGGTCGTCGTACGGGCAGTACAGGTGCTCGGAGTACATCCGGGTGCGGTGCTCGTCGTCCTCGGGGAGGTCGACGAAGTCGAGCACGATGGTGCCGCCGGCCAGCCCGAGGGCGGTCTCGACGGAGTCGGCGAGCCGCTGGCGGGCGGAGTCCTTCACCGACAGCCGGTCGACCACCACGGAGATGTCGTGCTTCTCCTGCTTCTTGAGCTTCGGCGGCTCGTCGAGGCGGATCATGGTGCCGTCGACCAGGGCCCGCGAGTAGCCCTTGGACTGCAGCTCGCGGAACAGCTCCAGATACTCGCCCTTGCGACCGCGGATCACCGGCGCGAGCACCTGGAAGCGGGTGCCGGCCTCCAGCTCCAGCACCCGGTCGACGATCTGCTGCGGGGACTGCCGGCTGATCGGGCGGCCGCACACCGGACAGTGCGGATGGCCGATCCGGGCGTACAGCAGCCGCAGGTAGTCGTAGACCTCGGTGATGGTGCCGACGGTGGAGCGGGGGTTCTTGGAGGTGGACTTCTGGTCGATGGACACCGCCGGGGACAGGCCCTCGATGAAGTCCACGTCCGGCTTGTCCATCTGGCCGAGGAACTGGCGGGCGTAGGCCGACAGCGACTCCACGTAGCGGCGCTGGCCCTCGGCGAAGATCGTGTCGAACGCCAGGCTGGACTTGCCGGACCCGGACAGCCCGGTGAACACGATCAGGGCGTCCCGCGGCAGGTCCAGCGAGACGTCCTTGAGATTGTGCTCGCGTGCTCCACGCACGATGAGTCGGTCATGCACGGTGGTACTCGGCTCCCCTAGGGCCTGGTGACAGAAAGTCGACTTCAGGCTAACCGCGGTCGCCGGTGAAATAGTCCGCCCGAGGCGGCGCGGCCCGGCGACCGGCTGCGTGCTCAGAACCGTACACGTGTTCGAAGATCTCCCGCCACCGGGACACGTGGTCCCGCTGTGCCCGGTGGGGGTCAAGTGATCGTTCCGACCGGGTTGGCGGGCCCGTCACCTCCGCTCCCCCTGCGGGCTTCATGGCTTGAGTTGCCTGGGGTGGGTTTTTCGGACAGCGAACCCGCCCCGAGCACGCAAGGAGTCGACTCGTGTCATATCGACGCATCGCCCGACCGGCGGTCGTCCTGGGCCTGGCATCGGTCCTGGTCGCCGGTACGGCGCTGCCCGCACTGGCCGGGCCCCCCGGGCCCGGGGGCACCGCACCGCCCCTGGTTCCGGCCGATCCGGCGGCCCCGGGCCTGCATGACCTCAATAGGCTGATGCTGGCCGCTCCCGGGAGCACCGCCGACCGACCGTTGGAGACCGACCGGCGGACGCGGCCGGTCGCCCCCGGCACCACGCTCACCTCGTTCGACCGCCTGGACGGCAAGGGCTGGCTGCGCGCCGATCTGCTGTCGGTGGACCTCGGCGGCGGCAAGGTCCGCGCCGGGTACCTCTCGCCGGGCCCGGTCTCGGCCGTGGAGCCGCTGTCCGGGCAGGCCGACCGGGCGGGCGCCATCGCGGGGGTGAACGGGGACTTCTTCGACATCAACAACACCGGCGCCCCCAACGGCGCGGCCGTGAAGGACGGCAGACTGGTGAAGTCGGCCACGCCCGGCTGGTCCACCAACACCGCCGGGGTGTCCGCCGAGGGGCTCGGCCAGATCGCCCAAATGCTGCTGGAGGGCGAGGTCACGTTGCCGGGCGACCGCAAGGCGCGCCTGGACCAGTTCAACGCGCACTTCATCCAGAAGGACGGCATCGGCGCCTTCACCTCGTTGTGGGGCACGGGCGGCCGGGGCCGGTCGCTGGCCCAGGGCGCGCAGCGGATGGCCGAGGTCCTCGTCGTGGACGGCAAGGTCGCCGAGGTCCGCGACGCCCCGGGAGCCGGGGGGATCCCCGCGAACGGGTTCGTGCTCGTCGGCCGGGAGGGCGGCGGCGATCTGCTCCGCACGCTCAAGGCGGGCGACGCGGTGTCGTTGACGTACGCGCCGCGCTCGTCCGTCAAGCCCGCCGCGTTCGCCGTCGGCGGCAACCAGACCCTCGTCAAGGACGGGGAGATCCCGGCGATCACCGACCCGGCCGAGCACCCCCGCACGGCGGTCGGGTTCTCCGCCGACGGCCGGCGGATGTTCCTGATGACGGTCGACGGCCGCCAGATCGACAGCCGCGGCGTGACGCTGACCGAGTTGGCCGGCCTGATGAAGGAGGCCGGGGCGCACAACGCGCTGAACCTGGACGGCGGCGGCTCCTCGACGATGCTGGCCCGCAAGCCAGGTCAAGGCCGGGGCCGGATCGAGAACCGGCCTTCGGACGGCGGTGAGCGCCCGACCCCCAACGGGATCGGGCTGTTCTCCAACGGCAGCGGCAGGCTGACCGGCTTCTGGGTGGAGCCGGCCGCCGACCCGGCGCAGGCCCCCGGGGTGGGGCCGACGCGCGGCGGGCGGCCCGACCGGGTCTTCCCGGGGCTGACCCGCGAGTTGGTGGCCACCGGGCACGACGAGTCCCACGGCCCCGCGAAGGGCACCCCACGTTGGACGGTGACGGGTCCCCAAGGGTCCGTGGACGATGATGGAACGTTCCGGGCACGCCGGCCAGGCGACGTCACGGTGGTGGCCTCGCGGGGCGCGGCCAAGGGGCGGGTCAAGCTGACCGTCCTGGGCGCGCTCACCCGCGTCGGGGCGACCGTCGACCGCGTGACGATCCCCAACGATCAGACGACCGGCGCGTTCGGGGTCGTCGGATTCGACGCGGACGGCTTCACCGCGCCCGTCGAGCCCGCGGACGCGAGGCTGACGTACGACACGACGCTGCTGGAGATCACACCGGGAGAGGGCGGGACCTTCGCGGTCAAGCCCCTCAAGACGTCCGGCTCGACGCTGGTGACCATCGAGGTCAAGGGACGCCGGACCGCCCTGCCGATCAGCGTGGGCCTGGAGCAGCGGACCATCGCGACGTTCGACGACGGCGACCGCTGGAGGTTCGGGACGGCGCGGGCGTCCGGCGACGTCGAGCCGGTCTCCGACGGCCGCACCGGTCCGGGGCTGCGCCTGTCGTACGACTTCACCAAGTCCACGGCGACGCGCACCGCGTACGCCTACCCGCCGGAGCCCATCCAGGTGCAGGGTCAGCCGCAGGCGCTCGGCGCGTGGGTGTACGGGCACAACAAGGGCGAGTGGACGGCGTTCACGATCACCGACGCCAACAACCAGTCGTACTCCCTGTACGGGCCGTACATCCGCTGGGAGGGCTGGCGTTATGTCGAGATGGCGGTGCCGTCCTCGGTGGCGTACCCGATCAGGGTCAACCGCTTCTACACGATCGAGACGGCGGCGAACCGCCAGTACACGGGCGAGGTCCTGATCGACGACATCGTGGCCAAGGTGCCGCCGTCGGTGGAGACCCCGCCGCCCGCTCCCCGGACCCCCGACCCGCTCGTCGTCCAGGACGGCACGGTGAACGGCCGCAAGTGGCGCTTCGCGGTGCTGTCGGACGCCCAGTTCGTGGCCGCCGACCCCGACAGCGCGTACGTCGAACGGGCCCGGCGCACGCTGCGGGAGGTGAAGGCCGCCGAGCCCGACTTCCTGGTGATCAACGGGGACTTCGTGGACACCGGGTACGAGGCCGACTTCGCACTGGCCAAGAAGATCCTCGACGAGGAGCTGGGCGGCGCGCTGCCGTACCACTACGTGCCGGGCAACCACGAGATCTACGGGCCGGGGAACATCGCGAACTTCCGGAAGGTGTTCGGCGAGCCGTTCCGGACGTTCGACCACAAGGGCACCCGGTTCGTGCTGCTGGACTCCTCCACGGGCACGTACCGGACCAGCTCGTTCGAGCAGCTCCGGATGCTCAGGAGGGCGCTGGACGACGCCCGCGGCGACGCGTCGATCGGCTCGGTGACGGTCTTCGGCCACCATCCGTCGCGCGACCCGCTGCCGAGCAAGAACAGCCGGCTCGCCGACCGCAAGGAGGCGGCGCTGATCGAGGGCTGGCTGGCGGACTTCCGGACGGCCACCGGCAAGGGCGCGGCGGTGGTGAACGCGCATGTGGGCGTGTTCAACGCCTCGCGCGTCGACGGGGTGCACCACTTCATCAACGGCGACTCGGGCAAGAACCCGGCCGCCGGGGCCGCCGACGGCGGCTTCACCGGCTGGACCATGTTCGGCGTCGACCCGTTGACGCGGGAGGCCGCCGAGCGCGACCGGCACTCGCCGTTCCGGCGGTCCGCGCGGTGGCTGCACGCCGAGGTGCGCCCGCACGTGGACGAGCTGACCGTGGACGCGCCCGAGCGGCTGGCCCCCGGCGGGAGCGCGCGGGTGACGGCCACGCTGCGGCAGCACGGCCGGGATCTGCCGCTCGCGTATCCGATGAGCGCCGATTGGAGCGCGTCGCCGAGCGTCCACATCGGTGATCCCGACGACGCGCGGCCGTGGCACGTCGCCGTGTTCGACCCGGCGACCGGGACCCTCAAGGCCCGGCGCGACGGCACGATCACGCTGTCGGTGACGGTGAACGGGACCGCCCGACGGGCCACGATCACCCTGACCAAGGAGGAACGTCCCGCGGCCTGACCCCGGTGTGGGCCCGTCGGGGTTTCCCCCCGGCGGGCCTTTCCGTTACCTACGAACGACACGACCGTAATACCCCGGAAATGGATGTCCGATTTCCTCGCGATCATGACGGACGAGGAACTGAACACCCTGATCAGGGCACGGCTGGCACTGGCCGGCGTGAATCTGGAGCAGCTTCCGGAGTCTCCGGACCCCCGGACCGGATCGCCGACGCGCGAGCAGGCCATGGAGTACCTGCGCACCTTCCTGGCCGGCCCGAAGGTCGACGGGCGACGCGCCGGGGGGCGTCCGGCCGCGCTGAACTCCTGGCGGCCCCCGGCGGCGAGCCCCGAGCTGGCCCAGCAGCTCGCGGCCCCGCTGGAATACCCGTCGATCACCGAGGCATGGACGGACTCCCGGTGACGCGCCCGATGAGCCGCACGGTGTCGCGCCGCCTGTTCCTGGCCCGCACCGGCGCGGTCACCGCGACGACCGCCGCCGTGACCGCCCTGCCCACCGGTCCGGCCCGCGCGACGCGCCCGCCGGCCCTGCGGATGCCCGACGTGCCCGTCCGCAAGGCGGCCCTGGACGACCCGGCCGAGGCGACCCTCGCGGAGGCCGCCACGCTGCTGCGCGGGCGCAGGCTCACGTCGGTCGAGCTGACCCGGGCCTACCTCGACCGGATCGCGAAGCACGACTCCGCCTACCAGGCGTACGTCACCGTGCTCGCCGACCGTGCCCTGGCCGCGGCCCGGCGGGCCGACCGGCTGCGCACGGGACCGCTGTCGGGTCTCCCGCTGATCATCAAGGACAACGTCTTCACCGCCGGGGTCCGCACCACCGCCAACTCGTTCATCTTCGAGACCTTCGTGCCCGACCACGACGCGACGGTGGTGGCGCGGCTCACCGGGGCCGGCGCGATCGTGCTGGGCAAGGGGCAGATGGGCCCGCTGGCCACCACCCGGGCGACCACCCCGGACGGGCGGATCACCACGGTGAACGCCTGGACGCCGGCGAACCCGGCCGTCGACCCCGGCGGCTCGTCGACCGGGCCCGCCACGGCGGTCGCCGGGCGGCTGGCGGCGTCCTCGATCGGCACCCAGACCGGCGGCAGCATCGTGCTGCCGAGCAACCAGCAGAACCTCACCGGGCTCAAGCCGACGATGGGCCGCGCCTCGATCTACGGGATCGTCCCGCTGTCCTTCACCCGCGACCATCCCGGACCGCTGGCCAGGGACGCGATGGACGCGGCGATCATGCTGTCGGTGATGGCCGGACCCGACCCCCGCGACCCGCGCACCCTGGGGCTGCCCCGGGTGCCCGACCTGGTGCGCGCCGCCACGCCGGTCCGACGGGGCGGCCGGCCGGCGCTGCGGCGCGCCACCCGCGTCGGCGTCCCGGAGGACTACCTGACCACGTCGAACACCCAGGTCCTGGCGTTGCGACGGGACTTCCTGACGACCCTGGGGAAGATCCCCGGCGTCCGGCTGGTCGACGTCGCCCACCCGGCCGACTGGGGGCTGCTGACCGGGGCGTTCAACGACGCCCGGCTGGCCGAGCGCACCGAGCCGTTCCGGCCCTTCCTCCAGAAGGACCTGAGGCTCTTCGGCGTCTCCGTCCTGAGCTGGTTGGGCGGCCTGATGCTCTCGGGCGACGAGTGGATCACGGCGCAGCGGGCCAAGGCGCACCTGCTCGGGGAAGTGCTCGACGGGGTGCTGGAGAAAGCCGACGTGGTGCTGCAGACCGGTCCCGTGCCGTTCGACATCCTCGGGCTCCCGGAGATCGGGTTCCCGATCGGCTTCACGTCGGCCGGGGTGCCCGTCGGCACGATCCTGGGCGGCGGCCCGTACGAGGAGGACCGGCTGCTGGAGGTCGCGGCCGCCTACCAGGCCGTCACCGACTGGCACTGGCGTCGGCCGGCCGACCCGTCCCCCGCCGTCGCGGCGGCGCGCTCGGCGCCGCCGCGGATCGACGCGGTGACGGCCGCCGAGACGAGCGCCTAGCCCCGGCCGGACCCGGCTGTTCCGAGAGGGGTCGTGCGGCGGTGCGGCGATGGTGAAGGATGGCGCCATGAGCTACACCGGAGATGTCCAGGTCGGCGGTCGTCCCGATGTGCGGGAGCTCCCCGGTCTCACGGTCACCAAGGTGGCGGTCGGGCCGTACGACAACAACGCCTACCTGCTGCGCTGCGCCGTCACCGGCGAGCAGCTCCTGGTGGACGCGGCCAACGAGCCCGCGCGCCTGCTGGAGCTGATCGGCGACGGCCCGCTGGGCGGCGTCGTCACCACGCACCGCCACCAGGACCACTGGGAGGCGCTCAGCCCCGTGGTCCAGGCCACGGGGGCGCCCGTGTCGGCGCACCCGTTCGACGCCGAGAGCCTGCCCGAGCCGGTGACGGCGCCGCTCGAGCACGGCGACCGGGTACGGGTCGGGGAGGCCGAGCTGGAGGTGATCCACCTGCGGGGTCACACACCAGGCTCGATCGCGCTGCTGTACGACGCGGGCGGCCGACTCGCCGACACCCCGCACCTGTTCACCGGCGACAGCCTGTTCCCCGGCGGCGTCGGCAACACCTGGGGCGACCCCGCCCTGTTCGCCCAACTGCTATCGGACGTGGAGGAGCGGGTGTTCGCCCGGCTGCCGGACGCCACCTGGTTCTACCCGGGGCACGGCAAGGACTCCACGCTCGGCAAGGAGCGCCCGAGTCTGCCGGAGTGGCGCGAACGCGGCTGGTGACGGTCAGCCGATGACCGGGGCCGGGTGGCCCCCCAGCACCGTCTTGAGCTCGCCGGGCGCGGCGGAGCGCTCGGCGCCCTCCACCGAGATCACCATGGGGACCGCCGTGGCCGTGGACGCCACCCTGATCCGCGCGGCGCCGATGCCCGCCTTCCTGCGGCTCGCCGGGGGAGGCCGACTGGTGGGCGCCGGGGCCGCTGCGCCGACCGCGCCGCCGGGCCGGGCTCACGGAGGCCCCGCCGACCGCACCACGCCCGGCAACGACGCCCTTGCCACCGGATATCGGCCGATCCCGCCCGCCGACCGCATATCGTGGATGATCCCTCCCTAGCGGACAGGAGATGGGCACATCCCCGAGCGTGACGAGGTTCCCGTACTGGAAGAGCCGCCCGACGCCGAGCGGCCCGCCGAGCACGTCCTGTGCTTCCCGGCGCGGTCGCTGGTGTTGCTGGCGGGCCTTCCCGGCGCGGGCAAGAGCACTCTGCTCGACCGGCTCTACGGGATGAGCGGCGCCGAGCTGTGGCCGGTGCCCGACGGGAACGCCCGGGTGATCGACTCGCGGCAGGCGCGCAACCGGTGGGCCCGCCGTCTGGGCCCGCTGCCGCCCCGCGCGCACATCCCGTTCGTCTACGTCACCCACGTCTGGCGCATCGCCCGGATGCTGATGGGCGGCCACGCGGTGGTCGCCCACACCCGGGGCACCTGGCCGCACCTGCTGTACGGGTTCGCCTGGCTGGCCAGGCGCACCGGGACGACGCTGCACCTGGTCCTGCTCGACGTGCCGCCCGGGACCGCGCGGGCGGGGCAGGTCTCGCGCGGCCGGGTGCTCACCACCACCACGTTCCGCCGGCACGTCCGCCGCTGGGACCGGCTGATGGCCAAGGCCCGGCGGGGGGCGGTGCCGCCCGCCGACACCGTCACGATCCTGGACCGCGCCGCCGCCGACCGGCTGACCGCCATCCGGTTCGGCCGGTGCGAGCCCGTGCAGCCGGGTCACCGCTGACGGCCTCGCCGTACGGTTGCGGCCCGGCCGCACCGGAAGGTGTCGCCGAAGTCGCGTGAACGGAGTCGCCGGAGCAGGCATCCTGGTCCGGGCCGCCCCACGGTGAGGGCGGCCGGAGAGGGGACCGGGATGCGGCCGAGCCCGAGGGTCGTCGCGGCGATGGCGGGGCTGTGCGCGGCGCTGGCGGGGTGCGGGGGCGCGTCCTCCCAGGCGTCGTCCTCGATCGCTCCCCCGACGGCTCCCCCACCGCCGACCACGATGGCGACGCCCCTTCCGCCCCCCACCGCGAGCCCCGAGCGGAGCGTCGCCGCCGCGAGGCCCACCAAGTTCTCTCCGGGCTGGCGCGTCACCGTCTATTACACGGCGGTCGAGTCGTTCCACGGCGGCTCCCGCGAACGGGTCAAGGGCTGCCTGCGCTCCGGATGCGGGAAGCCGACCATAGACCTCGGCGCCTATCCGAAGGGCTTCGTCGACGCCGTGCGGACCGAGGGGGCCGGGCGCATCACCAGCGGCCGCCACAAGGGCCGCTATCTGACCTGGTCGCGGCGCATCGGCCACTTCTGGCTGGACGACATCGCCCGAGACGCCACCAACAAGCCGCTGCGTCCCTGGGTCACCGCCGCCGCCGACCGCACGGTGCTCGAACGGGGCTCGCGGTTCGTCATCACCGAGTGCGGCAGGGGCTGGGGGAGGCGACCCGTTCCCACGGCCACCTGCCGGCGCTTCCGCGAGGCCCGATGGAAGGTGGTGGACGTGTTCGCGCCGGGCTACGGGGGCGAGCACCACGCGGACGTCTATATCGGCGAGGAGACCGGTCCGGACTTCACCGGGTCGCCGTTCTACACCACGCTCAACGACGCCGTCCTGGGCCTTGAATAACCATCAAAATGCCTATACGTCCTATTTTCGACTCTCTCCTGGTAACTGTGCGGATAACGTGACAAGGAACGGCACGCGAGGCCCATCGAGAGCGATAGTCTCCGACAGATCACGCTGCATGCTTGAGGATTCACACTTGGGAGATCACGCCACATGATCGCCGACAGTCGCGCACAGGCCTGGACCCGCTGGGGCGCCGTGGCCTTCATGGCCACCGCGGTCCTCACCGCCACGGCGGGCGGCTTCGCCCAGTCCTACGCCGGCCTCTACCACTGGGCCCTGGAGCACGGGCTCAAGGGGTGGAAGGCCGAGTCGTTCCCGCTGCTGGTCGACCTGTTCATCATCGTCGGCGAACTGGGCCTGTTCCTGCTGGCGATCGACGCCTTCGTGATACACCGCCGGAACATGCTGAGCTGGCTGGACTTCTGCCTCCCGCTGACCATCGCGATGGCCGGCTGGACGGCGAGCCTCATCTTCAACGTGGGCCATGTCGGCCGGCAGGAGTTCTCCTACCAGGTGACCGCCGCCGTGCCGCCGATAGTGTCCATGCTCGGCCTGTTCGTGCTGCTGCGCACGCTGCACCGCTACGTCTCGCAGAACGTGGAGGCCGCCAAGCCCGCCCCCGCCGAGCCGCCGCGCGCCATCGCCGCCCCGGTCACCCTGCACCAGATCACCCTGATGCCGATGCGCGTCACGGGGCCGATCCCGCAAGTCGGCGGCATCCGGGTGGAGAAGGCCCTGGAGTCCGGCGGGGCGGCCCGGGGCGCCCAGGCCGGCCAGGAGGCCGAGGAGGCCGGGGCCGCCAAGGCGACGGCCCAGGCGCCCGCCGCCCCCGTCAAGCGCGCCAAGCCTCGTCGGCCCGCCCCCGAGCCGGCCGCCGAGCCCGAGCCCGAGCCCGCCCCGCATCTGGCGGTCGTCGGCGCCGCCGCCCGAGCCGGCGTCAACGGCCACGGCAGGCTCGACACCAACGCCCTGGAGCAGCCGGTCCTGACGCCGGAGCCCGAGGCCCCCGCCGCCACCGCCGAGAGCCTGCGCAGCGTCGCGATGAGCGCCCTGGACCGGCACGAGGGCGACGTCGCCGCCACGCTCGCCGTCGTGCGGGCCGAGGGGCACCTCAGCGACGAGACGGAGATCCGTCGGATCCGCGACAACCACTGGTTCCCGTACGCGGTGTACCGCCTGCTGGCCAAGCACAAGGGCGACGGGGCCCTGGTCCGGCAGGAGCTGGTCGAGCGAGGCATCGAGTTCGACCCGACGGCGCTGCGGGAGCTGGTGGAGTCCTGGCGCGCCTGACCCGTTCGCGACCTCGACGGCCTCCTCACCCGCGCAGGGTGAGGAGGCCGTCGCGTTCCACGGCGTCGAGCGACAGGACCTTGTAGCCGACCTCGTCGAACAGCACGGTCACGCGATCGGGGTCCCGCCGCATCACGATCCCGTCGCCCCACTCGGCGTGCGCGACGTCCGCGTGGAGCGGGAACGGGCCCTCGTCCGGGTCCTGCCGGGGCTCGGCGTCACCGCCGCGGTCGTTGTCGCAGTGGCCGCAGGCGTGCTCGTACGGCTCGCCGAAGTACTCCAGCAGGAAGCGGCGGCGGCATCCGGTGTGCTCGGCGTAGCCGCGCATCATCTCCACCCGCGACCGTTCGATGGCGCGGCGGGTCTCGTCCAACTCGACGGCCCCCTCGACCGCCCGGTCCGGTGACGGGCCGCCGGCGGCGTACCGGACGTCGCCCTTGCCGGTGACGGCGACGGCCCCGGTCCGGGCGAGCAGGTTGACCGCCTTGGCGAGCCCGGCCGGGGTGACCTCCAGAGCCTTCCGGATCTCGGCGCGCCGGAGCGTCCCCTCGTGGTCGTGCACGTATTCGGCCACCCGGCCGAGGGACTCCTCATCGGCGTGCCCACCGGCGAAGAACCGCCGGAGGCCCAGATCCTCCGGCCGGTAGAACAGCACGGCCGCGGCGGGCTTTCCGTCCCGGCCGCCCCGACCGATCTCCTGGTAGTAGGCGTCCGGCGACTCCGGGGGCGCAGCGTGCAGCACGTAGCGGACGTCGGGCTTGTCGATGCCCATGCCGAACGCTGAGGTCGCGACCACCACGTCGAGCCCGTCCTCGCGGAACAGGCGGTGCACGCGGCGGCGTTCGGCGGCCTTCATCCCCGCGTGGTACGGCTCGGCCCTGCGTCCGGCGTCCCTGAGCCGCTCGGCGTACTCCTCTGCGTCCCGGCGGGTGGCGACGTACACCAGGCCCAGGCCCTGGCGCGCGGCGGCGTCCTCGACCAGCGCCCGCCGCTTGTCCTCGTCCTCGACGAAGCGGCGGACCTCCAGCCACAGGTTGGGGCGGTCGAAGCCGCGCACGACCTGCCGGACGTCCCGCAGGCCCAGGGACCGCACGATGTCGTCGCGCACCGTCGGGGCGGCCGTCGCGGTCAGCGCCGCGACGGGCGGGTGGCCGAGCCGGTCGATCACCCGGCCGAGCGCCAGGTAGTCGGGGCGGAAGTCGTGGCCCCACGCCGACACGCAGTGCGCCTCGTCCACCGCGATCAGCGAGGGCCGCGCCGCCGCCAGCCGGTCCACGACGTCGGGCCGGGCCAACTGCTCCGGCGACAGGAACAGGAACTCCGCGTCCCCGGTCCTGATCTCCTCCATGGACTCCTCGCTGCGGCTCTCCGGCTGGACCGAGTCCACGGTGACCGCCCCGCCGGCGTCCACGTCGCGCAGGGAGGCCGCCTGGTCCCGTTGCAGGGCCAGGAGCGGGGAGACGACGACGGTCGGGCCCGGCAGGAGCTGGGCGGGGACCTGGTAGACGGCCGACTTGCCGCTGCCGGTGGGCGACACCAGGAGGACGTCGCGCCCGTCCAGGAGGGCCTGCATGGCCTCCTGCTGACCGGGCCGCAGCCCGGGCCAGCCGAAGGTGTCCTCGGCGATCTCCTTGAGCCGCAGCGCGTTCACGCCGAGGCCCGTTCCCCCGGAACGACGGGCTACTCGGCGGGCGTCGCCAGTCGGGTCGTCAGGGTGCGTCCCCGGAGGGTGACCTCCTCGCCGAGGGTCCAGCATCGGGCCTCGTCGGGCTCGGCGTTCGCGACGACCTCCCCGGCGGCCAGCACCAGCCGGGGGGTGGACTTGGCCAGGTCGGTGAGCCGGGCGGCCTCGTTGACCGGGTCGCCGATCACGGTGTACTCGAAGCGCTCCTCGGCGCCGATGTGCCCGGCCACCGCCTCGCCCGCGGACACCCCCACCGCCGCGCTCACCTCGGGCACGTCCGCGCGCAGCCGCTCCGCCAACTCGCGGGCCGCGCGCAGCGCCCGGGTCGGCGCGTCCGGCAGGTCCACCGGGGCCCCGAAGATCGCCAGCGCGGCGTCGCCCTCGAACTTGTTGATCCATCCGCCGTGCCGACCGATCACCTCGACCACCACGGCGAAGAAGCCGTTGAGCAGCGCCACCACCTCGGTGGGCGGCCGGTCGGCGGCCAGCCGGGTGGAGCCGATCAGGTCCACGAAGATCACCGCGACCTCGCGGATCTCCCCGCCGAGGTCGGTGCCGCGCTCCAGGGCGACGCGGGCGACGTCCTCGCCGACCTGACGGCCGAACAGGTCGCGGAGCCGTTCGTGCTCGCGCAGCCCGGCCACCATGTGGTTGAAGCCCGCCTGCAGCAGACCGATCTCGCTGCCGTCGTAGACGGGGACCTCGGCGGCCAGGTCCTGGCGCTCGACCCGGGCCATCGCCAGCCGGACCGACTCGACCGGGTCGGCGATCGCGCGGGCGGCCACGTAGCTGACGCCGAACCCGACCACGAGCGCGATGCAGGCCAACGCGATGACGCCGATCGCCAGGTCCTCGATGTCGGCGCCGTCGAGGACGAAGGCGCCGCCCGCGAGGGCGATCAGGCCGAGGAGGGGCACCGCGGTGCCCAGCGCCCAGGCCAGCATGGACCGGGTGACCACGCCGGGCAGCCCGGTGCGGCGCGGCATGTCCGCGCGCAGCGTGGTGGTGACGGCCCGCCGCAGGATCCGCTCGGTCAACAGGTAGACGACCGTGCAGGTGGTCAGGCCGCCCAGCAGGCTGGTGGTGCCGACCTTGAACGCCACCAGGGCGGAGTCCGCGGCGTTGATGATCACCCACCCGACCGTCCCGACACCCCACAGGGCCAGGTGGACGGCCATCAGCCGCAGCGGCCCGTACAGCAGCAGGAGCCGTTCGCGCTTGTCGGGGGCGCGGTCCTCCTGCTCGACGAGGCGGCGGACCCGGCGGAAGAACCGTTCGCCCAGCACCAGGCCGACCGGAACGGCCGCGACCACGTAGGCGATGAAGACGATCAGGTTGACCAGGCGCATCCGCTCGGAGCCGGCCTCGGGGGTCGGCACGGCGATCATGGTGAACAGCAGGACGACCAGGGCCCCGCCGAGGTTGGCGATGCCGGTCGCCGCCGTGATCAGCGCGCGGGCGCGGCGTGCGATCTGGGACCTGGACGCGTCGGGCGGCCCGTCGATCAGCCGCCACAGCGGCCCGAGCAGGCTCCGCCGGCGCGGCGGCACGGCGGGAGGGGGGCTCTCGCGGTCCGGGGACTCGGGGGCCGGTGCGTGCTGCCGCTCGCGGGGCGCGCCGATCGTCATGGCGTCGGTCCGCCCCCCTCGGACGGCGGCGCGGCCTCGGACCACACCGTCTCGGATCGTTCGGCGGCCCATCGCGCCCAGTCGGCGAGCGCCCCGTATAGGCGCACCCCGGCCTCCAGGCTGATCCGCATGGCCTGGACGGGGGGCGCGTAACCGAAGTCGCCGCGATCCTTGGCCTCGGTGAAGCTCCGGTAGAGGGCGGCCATGCCGGAGTAGTACTCGGCCTCGCTCTCCAGGTGGCGCGCCACGTCGTCCGGCTCCATCAGCCACAGGAACAGCGAGCGCAGCAGCGGCTCGAACCGCATCGTGTGGTCGACCCGGGACGTGGCGAGCCATCGGCGGACCTCGGCGAGCCCGGCCTCGGTGATCCGGTACGCCTTGCGCCGGCGGGGGCCCTCGCTGTCGACCTCGATCAGCCCGGCCGCCGACAGCCGCGCCAGCTCGGCGTAGATCTGGGGATGCCCGGCGGGCCAGACGGGCCCGAGCACCTCTTCGAACCGCCTGGTCAGGTCGTAACCGCTGGCGGGTCCCTCGGCGAGCAGGCCGAGCAGGCCGTAGCGCAGCGACATGTCGGCCTCCCCCTCGGTACGGATCCGCGTGGACGGGCGCGGACGAGTGCGGCATCACATCTTGACATGTCCACCGGACAGGATGGTTCCATATGTCTGTATATACATGTCCAAGCCAACATGTGAGGTCAGCCATGACAGAGGGCAAGGCCATCCTGATCACCGGCGCCACCGGCGGAATCGGCGCGGCGCTCGTCCGCGCCCTCTCCGCCCGGGGCCGCACCGTGTACGCCGGAGCGCGCGGCGACGCGCCCGACCTGGCGTCCCTCCCGGGCGTACGGGTGGTGCGCCTGGACGTGACGGACGCGGCCGGCGTCGCCGAGGCCGCCGCCGAGGTCCGCGCTGCCCAGGGCGGCCGGGGCCTGCACGCGGTGGTCAACAACGCCGGGCTGATCGTCCAGGGGCCGATGGAGCTCGTTCCGCCAGAGGAGCTGCGCCGCCAGTTCGAGGTCAACGTGCACGGTCCGGCGATCGTCACCCGGGCGTTCCTTCCGCTGCTGCGGGAGGGGCGGGGGCGCGTCGTCAACGTCAGCGCCGCCAGCGCGCTGGCCGCCCCGCCCGGCCTGGGCCCCATCGCGGCGAGCAAGGCGGCGCTGGAGTCGCTGTCGGACGCCACCCGCCTCGAATTGGCCCCGTGGGGCATCCCGGTGAGCGTCGTCCGGCCCGGCGCGGTCTCGACGGCGATCTTCGGCAAGGCGGAGGAGGCGGCCCGGATCGCCCTCCGTCGGGCCGACCCGGAGGCGGTCGCGATGTACCGACCGATGCTGGACGCGATCGAGCGGACGATCGCGGACCAGTCACCGGCGCCCGTGGACGGCGTCGTGCGGACCCTGATCAAGGCGATCGAGGCCCGCAGGCCCCGGCGTCACTACACCTGCGGCCGCGACGCGCGGCTGCTGGCCGTGGTGTCGCGGCTGCCGGCGGGTCCGCGCGACCGGATCGTGGCGTCGGCGTTCGGCCTCCGCCGGCTGCCGAGGCCCCCGGCGGGGGCCTCGGCGACGGGCCCGGCGAACACCGCGGGGTAAGGGGGTTGCTCACCTTCCGGAAGGTTGACCGGGCGGTCAATCAGGTATCACCAAACTGGGACAATTCGGTCCCCCAAACCCCCCGGGAGGTGGGCGATGGCCAGGTTCGCGTGGGAGGACGCGGTCGCGTTCGTGGCTGGTCTCGTGGCCGTGCTGGCGCCGGAGCTGTGGGCCGACGCGACCGCCGCCAGGCAGCCGTTGATGGTGCTGGGCGCACTGCTGGCCCTGTCGGGCCTGTACGCGCTGATCGGCGCCGCGGGCCCCTCGGCCTGGACGACGACGGCGTTCGCCGTCCTGACGTTCGGCTCGCCCTGGGCGTTCGGCTTCACCGGCGAGGGCTCGGCCGCCTGGACGGCATGGCTCGCCGGCGGCGCCGCCGCTATCGTCGGCCTGTGGACGGCCGTACAGACCACGACCGCCGAGCAGGCCGGCAGCGAGCAGGTCAACGCCTGACGCGCGGCCCCGGAGGGCGACCCCCGGGACCACACGGCACGGGACGGGCGACCCCCGGTCGCCCGTCCCCCATGCCCGGGGTGCGACACCCGCGCCTCCGGAGGTTCGGGACGATCGTCGTGCGGCCCCCGGCGCTCCGGCGCACGGGGGCCTCGCGTCATCGGTCCCGGGCCGGAACGAGCGACGAGTGCGGGGGGCGCCCGGTGGGAGCGGACCGATGAGGAAGCGCGGGCGGGCCGAGGGCGACACCCGCACCAGGATCCTGGACGCCGCCGAGGAGTTGTTCGCGGCCGACGGGTACGAGGCCACCGCGACCGCCGGGCTCGCCCGGCGTGCCAAGGTGCCCAAGGGGCTGGTCTTCCACTACTTCCCGCAGAAGATCGACCTGCTGGTGGCGCTGGTCGAGGAGCGCACCCTCGTCGAGGTGCTGCCCGAGGACTCGGTGGAGGCCACCCCCGGCGACCCGGCGGGCACCCTCTCGGGTCTGGCACGGCGCTTCCCCCTGCGCGCCTCCCCCGCGATGCGCCGCATCCTGTTCCGTGAGGCCGACACCCACCGCACCGTCCGGGACCGGCTGCGCAGCCTCAACGGCGAGGTGCTGCGCCGGGCGCGTGGAGCCCTGGAGGTCGCCCTGCCCGGGGCGCGGGGCGACGCGGCCCGTCTGGAGGTGGCGGCGGCCACGTTCACGGCCGTCCTGCTCTATCAGGAGAACCTGTCCCAGCTCACCGGCGAGCACATCGACCCCGACGCCGTGGCCGACCTGATCGCCCGGGCCCTGGGCGCCTGAGTCACGGCTCCGGCGACTCGGAGGGCTCCAGCGGCTCCAGCAGGCGGCGGGGCCGCCCCAAAGCCCGAGTGACCGGGTCGTCCCGCAGCGGGACGCGGTCGGCGGAGGGGCGCGTCTCGACGTCCTGCGGGGGGACGACCCCGCCGCACTCCGGGCAGGTGCCGTCCGGATCGAGGCGACCGCCGCACGCGGCGTGCAGGTACAACCGCGTCGGGACGCCCGCGCGGACGTGACGCTCCGCCCAACGGGCGAACGCGTGGAGGCCCGGCCACAGCTCGCGACCCATCTCGGTGAGCACGTAGTCGTGGCCCTGCTTGACGAGCACGCCGGCCTCGACCAGCGTCTGCAGCCGCGCGGCGAGCACCGCCCGGGGCACGTCCAGATGGGCCTGGAAGTCGGTGAAGCGGCGGACGCCGTAGAAGGCGTCACGGACGATCAAGAGGGTCCACCGCTCGCCCACGATCTCCAGGGCCCGGGCCAGGGAGCAGTCCTGGCCCGTGTAGTCCTTTCCCAGCGCCATGCCGGCCAGTCTAACCCCCCGGTTCATTGAACGAACTCGCCATGCTAGCGTCGGGGGCCGATCCGGTTCGTTGACTGAACTTGGAGTGGCCCCCGTGTCCCGTACGACCCTCGCGACACCGTCCCGGACCTCCGCGGTCGGGAGGAACGGGGCCGTGCTCGTCCTGCCGAGCGCGGCGACGCTGCTGGCCCTGATGAACTATTGCGCCCCGATGACCACGCTCACCGCCACCGCCGCCGGGTTGGGGGCCGGATCCGCGGCACAGGTGTGGATGCTCAGCGGGATCAGCCTGGGCCTGGGGGCGACGCTGCTGGTGGCGGGCGGCCTGGCCGACGACCGAGGGCGGCGGCGGGTGTTCGCGGCCGGCGCGGTGCTCCTGTCCGCGGCCAGTGTGGTGTGCGCCGCGGCCCCCGACGCGGGGACGTTCGTCGCGGGGCGGATCGCGCAGGGCGTGGGCAGCGCGGCGCTGATCGCCACGGGGCTGGGCATCATCGGCCACGCCTACACGGGCGGCCCCGAACGGGCCCGCGCCACGGGGATCTGGGGGGCGATGCTCGGGGCGGGCATCGCCCTGGGCCCGATCGCCTCCTCCGCACTGGCCGAGGCCGTCCACTGGCGGCTGTGGTACTGGTTCACGGCGGTCGCCGCCCTCCCCCTCGCCCTCGCGGCGCTGCGCCTGCTCCCGGAGTCGCGGGCCGACCGGCGACGCGGCCAGGACCTGTGGGGCGCGCTCACGATGACCGCCGGGGTCGCGGCGCTGATGACGGCGATCACGCTCGGCGGGGACGGCTGGGGACGCCCCGTCGTGCTCGGCCTGTTCGCCGCCGCCGCCGGGCTGCTGGGCGTGTTCTGCCTGGTGGAGTCGCGCCGTCGGGAGCCGATGCTCGACCTGCGGCTGTTCCGCCATCCGGGCTTCGTGGTGTCGGTCCTGGGGGCGTTGTTCACCGGGCTGGCCGTCATCGGGATCATGAGCTACCTGTCCACGGTGCTCGAACGCACCCTCGGGCTGTCGCCGCTCGGCACGTCCATGGTCTTCGGGCTCTGGTCGGGCATGGCGTTCCTGGTGGCGCTCCAGGCCCGGAGACTGGCGCCCGTCCTGTCCGCCCGGCACCTGCTCGCCGTCGGGCTGCTGCTCAGCGCGGTCGGCGAGGCCGGGCTCCTCGGTACGGGGCCGGGCGACTCCTGGTGGCGGCTCGTCCCCGGCCTGGCGGTCGCGGGCGTCGGGAGCGGCCTGGCCAACGCCGTGCTGGCGCGCCTGGCCGTGGAGAGCGTGCCGGCCGACCGGGCGGCCATGGGTGCGGGGGCCGGCAACACCGCCCGCTATGTCGGGGCCTCGATCGGCGTCGCCATGGTCGTGGCCCTGGCCACCGCCGGCGGCGGCGGTGACGCGGCCGACCCCGAGGCGCTCGCCCGGGGGGCCGATCTGGCGATCATGGTGTCGGCCGCGCTGGCGCTGATCGCCGCCGTCCTGGCCGCCCTCATCCGCGACGGCGGGCCGACGGCCGGCGGTTCACCCGCCGAAGCCGAACGCCAACGGGGACTCGACGGGAACCTCCGGCAGGGCGGTGTTGGCGACGGTGACGAGCTGCCGTGAGCCGTTGAGCCGCTGCCACTGCCCCGCCACCAGCGGCACGCCCGCGACGCCGGGGGCGGGCCCGCGCGTCCAGTCCAGGGATCCGGCGAGGGTGTCGAGAGAGGTGCCGCTCAGGGCCGTGGCGACGGCGGCCCGGTCTGCGGCGTCGTCGGCGACGCCGAGCGCGTGCGCGGCCACCTCCAGCAAGGCGTGGGCCAGGCCAAGGGGCTGCAGCCACGCCCGGCCGGTCTCGCGTCGATAGTCCCGTGCCAGCGTCCGCGGTGTCGTGTCGTCGAGCGAGGAGTGGAACGGGTGACGCGGCGTCCAGTAGACGAGCGTGGCGACATCGTCGGCGCTGTCGGGAGCGGGCGGCTCGCCACCCGGGTGAACGCTGTCGGGGTAGGCGAGCCAGCGGGAGCTGGTGATCAGCTTCGGCGTCCAACCGACCGCCGCCGCCTGCGCGCGGAACCGGCCCAGGTCCGCCGCCGTCGCGGCGGTGGTCACCACCGTGACGCCGGCCTCGCGGAGCCGCGCGATGTACGGGCCGAAGTCGCGGACGCCCTCCGGATGGCCGCCCGGGTCGTGGATCTCGAAGCCCTCCGCCTTCGCCGCCGCCCGGAACCCCGTGGGGTCGTCGCCGCGCAGGTGCTCGCCCTGGGCCCCGTCGTTCCACAGACAGCCCACGCGCGCGTCCGGGTCCGCCGTGCGCCACAGCCCGGCGAAGACCGCCCCGATGTCGCCCAACCCCCAGCAGAAGTGCGCGCCCCACGAGCCGTCGTCCTCGAACATCCCCCGGTACACCTGCCAGGGCAGGGTGGTCGACAGGCAGGGGATCCGCGCGTCACGGCACTCGGCGGCGATCGCGGGCACCATCTCCGTCCCCGCCATGGTCACCACGAGCACCATCCGCGGATCGGCGGCGAGCTCCCGGACGGCCCGACGCGCGGCGCCGGGCTCGGAGCGGCTGTCCTTCCCCACGAGCCGTACCCGGCGGTCTCCGCCCGCGACGCCGGCCAACAGCGGGGCCATGCGCTCCGCGCAGTAGGCCAGTGGGTCGCCCAGGTGGGCCAGCCGCCCGCTCAGCGGCAGCACGATGCCGATTCGCACGTCCTCGTCCACGCACCCTCCCGACTCGGGGCGCGGCCGCACCTGCCGTTCGACCGCGTCCGGGTATCGGGCACCAGTGATATCACGTACCGTGAATATGTCCTTACGGTTCGCAACGTTGGTGAAGGGTCAGGCGAGGTCCTCGATGAACTCGACGAGCTGGGTGAGATTGCGGCACTCGTACATCGGAACGATCTCTCCGTACGCCTCGGCGGCGGAGTCCCCGGTGTTCCACTCGCGGCGCGGCTCGGGGTTGAGCCAGTAGGCGTGCCGGGCCTGCCCCGCCAGTCGGCGCAGGGTCGGCAGCGACAGCCCGCCGTGGTTGGAGCGGGCGTCCCCGAGGATGAGCAGGGCGGTCCGCGACGTCACGGCGTCGCGGTACCTCTCGTCGAACACCTCGATCGCGTGCCCGTAGTCGCTGCGGCCCGTGATCCACACCAGGTCCGCCTCCCGGGCGAGCCTCGTCATCGCGTCCGCGACGTCCACCCCGGGCGCGAAGAACCGGGTGATCTCGTCGGTGGTGTCGATGAACGCGAACGCCCGGACCTTGGTGAACTGCTCGCGCAGCGCGAACGTCAACAGCAGCGTGAAGTGGGCGAACGCGGAGACCGAGTCGCTGGCGTCGCACAGGATGACCAGCTCGGGCCGGTGCGGGCGGCGGGGCCGGTGGTGGGTCGTCAGCGGGACGCCCCCCGTGGACAGCGAGGCCCGCACGGTGCGGCGGAAGTCGAGGCGGCCCCGGCGCGCGAGCCGCTGTCTGCGGGCCAGCCGGGCGGCCAGCCGCCGCGCCAGGGGGTGGACCTCCCGGCGCAGGGCCTGCAGGTCGGCCCGCCCGGCGCGGTTGAAGTCGAGCCGTTCCAGCGGGGGCCGGACGGCCAGGCGGGCGGCGCGCTCGACGTCGGTGTCCTCGGCGATGCGCCGCCGGACCTCGGTGGCCACCAGGGACTCGAAGCGTTCGATCCGGTCGCGGAACCGCCGCCGGGCCACGCGTTCGGCCATGCCGCCGCGCTCCTGACCTTGGAGCACGCTGTTGAGCAGCCCGGCCATCAGCGTCTGCGGCGACATCGCCTGCAGCACCCCTGAGGAGAACCACGACTGACCGCCGGGCGAGCGCCCGTACCGGCCGACGGCGGCGCGGGCGAACTGGGTGAGCCCCGCGTCGTCGCCCGTCAGCAACAGGTCGAACAGCTCACGGCGGCGCTCCTGGACCTGCGGGTCGAGGGCGGGGGGCACGGGCGGCCGGTCCTCGTCGTCGGCCGGCGGGGCGGGCGGCTCGTCGCTCAGCGCCACCCCGTCGCCGAGGGCCCCCGGGTACCAGAGGTCGAAGAGGGTGTCGAAGGTCTGCCGATGGGCCGGGCGTTTGACCAGGGTGGCGGCGTAGGCGGCGCGGAGGGCCTCGCGGTCGATCAGGTCGACGACGCCCAGCGCCCGTGCGGCGTCCAAACCCTCGGCGATCGACACCGGCAGGCCCGCCCCTCGCAGCGCGGCGAGGAAGGCGGTGTGCCGGTCGACCAGGGACCCCATGGTCAGCGTCCGTCGGCGGGCAGACCGAGCTCGCGGACGGCCCGTTCCTGGTCGGAGACGTGCTTGAGGACGACGCCGAGGGTGCGGGCGACGGCCGCCTCGTCCAGCTCGTCCAGACCGAGGGCCAGCAGGGTCCGGGCCCAGTCGACGGTCTCGGCGATCGACGGCGCCTTCTTGATCTCCAGGGCGCGCAGCGCGCCCACCGTGCGGACCAACTGCTCGGCCAGTTCGGCCTCGATGCCGGGCACCCGGGCGAGGACGATGTCACGTTCCCGCTCGGGTGTCGGGTAGTCGAGGTGCAGGTAGAGGCAGCGGCGCTTGAGGGCCTCCGACAGCTCCCGGGCGGCGTTGGAGGTGAGGACCACGAACGGGCGGCGCACGGCGGCCACGGTGCCCAGCTCGGGGATGGTGACCTGGAAGTCCGACAGCACCTCCAGCAGCAGCCCCTCCACCTCGACGTCGGCCTTGTCGGTCTCGTCGATGAGCAGGACGGTGGGCTCCGCGCGGCGGATCGCGGCCAGCAGCGGCCGCTCCAGCAGGAACTCCTCGGTGAAGATGTCGTCGTGGGTGGCGTCCCACGCCTGGTCGGTGGGCGCCGCCTGGATGCGCAGGAGCTGCTTCTTGTAGTTCCACTCGTAGAGCGCGCGGGCCTCGTCCAGGCCCTCGTAGCACTGCAGCCGGACCAGCTCCGCGCCCGCCGCCGAGGCCACCGCCTTGGCGAGCTCGGTCTTGCCGACCCCCGCGGGGCCCTCGACGAGCAGCGGCTTGCCGAGCGCGTCGGCCAGGAACACCGTGGTGGCGATGGCCTCGTCGGCCAGGTACCCGGCGTCGGCCAGACGCCGTACGGTCTCGGCGGGCGAAGCGAACAGGGTGGTCATCGGGCCGCCTCGGTCGTGGGCCGTGTCGTGGGCCGTGTCGTGGGCCGGGTCCTGGGCCGCACCTTGGTATAGATCAGGTTGTTGCCGCCGAACTGCAGGGACAGCCCGCCGGGCTTGACGGTCACGCCCCAGTGGGACGCCTGCCGGGGGTCGCCGCCCTCCCAGGAGAAGCGGTAGCGGTTGCCGGTCTCGGGGATCACCCGCCCGGTCCACAGGGTCCGACCCCGTGCGATCCAGGACACCGTCCCGTCCGGCTTGAACACGAAGTGGTCCTTGGCGGAGCCCTTGCGCACCCACGTCCCGACCAGCGGCCTGACCTGAACGGGTCGGACCCCGGGCAGCGGCGCGGAGGTGACCTCCGACGCGGAGGAGCCCCCCGCGCCCTCTCCGTGGGCCCCACCGCCGCATCCGGCGAGGGCGAGCGCCGCGGCGGCCACCGCCGCCGGGACGGCCGGGCGTGGTCGCCGGAACGGGACCGTCACGAGGACCTCCGGGGGATCGGGGGGACGGCGGCAGTGTACCCGTCGGTAGTCATACCTGAGGGGGAGCCACCCTTGGCACCGCCGTAGGTCGCGGGCCCCGCCCACTCGGACATATAACCGTGAGATGACCGAATCACGGCTGCCCCGCGACGACATCGCGGCGGCGATGGCGGCACGGCGGGAACTCGGACCCGAGTACGACGACGCCTTCGTCGACGCGGTCGTCGCCCGACTGCACGAGGCGATGGACGTCCGCCCGGCGGCCCCGGCCCCCGCGCCGCCCCGTCCGTCGAGCGGGGATCGCGGAGTCACCTCGCTGCAGGTGTTCTCGATCGTGGCGGCCATCCCGCTGACGGGCATCGCGGCGGGGACGTCGGGCCTGCCCGGGCTGATCGTCGCCTGGGTGGGCCTGGTCCTCCTCAACGTCGCGTTCGCGCTGCGCCGGCCGTGAGCGCGCCCGCACGGGGCGCGGCGCCCACGGCCGGCACGGGTCTCACCTGCCGGGCTCGGGGTCGCGCGGGAGCCCGAGCAGCCGCTCGCCGATGATGTTGAGCTGCACCTCCGTGGTGCCGCCGTAGATCGTCATCGCCCGGCTGAACAGCATGGCCCGGGCGACGATGCCGCTGCGCTCCATCGGCACCTCGGTGGCCGCGGCGGCGCCCTGGGCGGCCCAGCAGTGGTCGGCCACGTCCTGGTTGAACTGGACGCCCAGCAACTTGCGCACGCTGGCCTCCGCGCCCGGCTCCACCCCGCTGAGCTGCTTGAGGGTGGTGCGCAGGCCCAGCAGGTCGATCGACTGGCCCTGCGCCAACAGCCTGCCGATCTCGACCGCCGCGATCGGGTCCGGCTCGACGTCACGGAAGAAGTCCAGCAGTTCGGGGACGCCCATGCCGAGGCCGCCACCGGTCGACAGCGACACCCGCTCGTTGCTGAGCGTGTTGCGGGCGACCTTCCAACCCGCGTCCACCTCGCCGACCACGC
This sequence comes from Thermomonospora umbrina, assembly GCF_003386555.1. Taxonomy (GTDB): domain Bacteria; phylum Actinomycetota; class Actinomycetes; order Streptosporangiales; family Streptosporangiaceae; genus Thermomonospora; species Thermomonospora umbrina. Next base: position 7,334,647 of record NZ_QTTT01000001.1, read on the forward strand.
AGTCGTCCGGAACGAAGACCTCGTCGAGGAACACCTCGTTGAAGATGGCCTCGCCGGTCAGCTCCTTGAGCGGGCGCACGTCCACGCCCTCGGCCTTCATGTCGACCAGGAAGTAGGTGATGCCGTTGTGCTTGGGGGCGTCCGGGTCGGTCCGGGCGATGCAGAAGCCCCACTCGGAGAACTGGGCCATCGAGGTCCAGATCTTCTGCCCGGTGAGCCGCCAGCCGCCCTCGACCCGCTCGGCCCTCATGGACAGCGAGGCCAGGTCGGAACCCGCGCCGGGCTCGCTGAAGAGCTGGCACCAGCTCATCTGCCCGCGCAGCGTGGGGCGCAGGAAGCGCTCCTTCTGCTCCTCGGTGCCGTAGGCGACCAGGGAGGGCACCAGCCAGGCCCCGATGAGCAGGCTGGGAGCCCGGACGCCGGCGGCCTTGAGCTCCTGCTGGATGAGGATCTGCTCCACCGGCCCGGCGCCGCGCCCCCACGGCCGGGGGAAGTGCGGGACGGTCCAGCCGTCGTCCCCCATCCGGGTGTTCAGCTCGTTCCGGTCCTCGATGGCCGCCAGCTCGGCGATCTCGGCCCGGATCCGCTCGCGCAACGGCTGGGTGTCGTCGTCCAGCTCCAGCTCCACCGGGCGGCGGTGACCGGCCAGGCCCAGCCGGGCGACCGTGGCGGCCCACTCCTTGGTGGGGCCCAGCAGGGCCCGCAGGGTCAGCGCCCGGCGCAGGTGGATGTGGGCGTCGTGCTCCCAGGTGAAGCCGATGCCGCCGAGGATCTGGATGCAGTCGCGGGCGGTCTGCACCGCCGCGTCGGGCGCGAGCACCCCCGCCACGCCCGTGGCGAACCCCGCCGACGGGTCGGGGGCGTCGTCGAGGGCGCGCGCGGCGTCCCATACCGCGGCACGGGCCTGCTCCAGCACGATGAGCATCCGGGCGGCCTTGTGCTTGACGCCCTGGAACTGCCCGATCGGGCGGCCGAACTGCTCGCGGACCTTGGCGTACTCCGACGCGGTGGTCACGCACCAGGAGGCCACCCCGGCGGCCTCGGCCCCCAGCAGCACGGCGGCCAGGTCGAGGACCGCGGGGCCCTCGAGGCCGTCCAGCACCCGGTCGGCGGGTACGCTCACGTCCACGGCCTCCACCTTGGCGACCCGGCGGACCGGGTCCAGGCTCGGCAGGGTGGTGACGGTCAGCGTGTCGGCGTCGACGACGACCCACTCCTCGCCCTCATCGGTGTTCACCGGAAGGACGATCACGTCGGCGAGCAGCGCGCCCAGCACCGGCTGCGCCGTGCCGGTGATCACCAAAAGGCCGTCCTCGCGGCGTCCTGTCAGCCCGCCCGCCGTCGACAGCGCGGCGGTGCGGGAGCCGTCGGCCAGCGCGGGCAGCAGCGCGGCGCGGGCCTTGGCGTTGGCGCTCGCGTCGATCGCGGCGGCGGCCAGCACGGTGGGCAGGAACGGTCCCGGCGCGGCGGCGCGGCCGAGCTCCTCCAGCACCACGGTCAGCTCCAGCAGCCCGTAGCCCTGGCCGCCGTGCTCCTCGGGCAGGTGCAGGCCCAGCAGCCCCTGATCGGCCAGCGCCGGCCAGAAGCCGGGGCGGGTCTCCTCGTCGGCCTCCAGCGCGGTCCGTACGACGTTCGCGGAGATGTTGCGCTCCACGAACCCGCGCACCGACTCGGCGAGCGCCTCGTGCTCCTCGGTAAGCCCGATGGCCATTGGTCACCTTCTTTGTTCCGGCCCGGGGGCCGTGTCCGGCTGGTCCCGACAGTTGCTGAACGAAACTCTAGAACAGCGTTCGGGTTTCTGGCGAGACCGACCCTACTCCCTGGTAGACACCGGACCCCAGGGCAGGTGACCGGCCGTCGTCAGGAGCGCAGGCCCCGGTAGAGCAGCGCGAGCGCCTCGACGGCGTCATCCTCGGTGGGCAGGGTCGCGGCCCGCCGCGCGGCGGACTCCGCGAGCCGCGCCGCCAGCGCCGGGTCGTCCAGCACGCGCGCCACCGCCCGTTCCAGCGCGGCGGCGTCGCCGGACGGCACCAGCAGCCCCGCGCCGTCGCCGGACTCCCCCGCGCCCAGCATCGCCGGGACGCCGCCGACCCGGGTGGCCACCAGGGGCCGACCCGCCCGCAGGATCTCCTGAACGATCAGCGGCTGCCCCTCCCAGACGCTGGACACGACGGCCACGTCGGCGGCGGCCAGCAGCCCGGGCACGTCGGACCGGCGGCCCAGCAGCCGGACCGGCAGGCCCTCCGCGTCGATCCGCGCCCGCAGCTCCGCCTCCAGGGGGCCGTCCCCGACGATCGCGACCAGCGGCACGGGGTCGCGGCGCGCCCATCCGGCCGCCGCGTCCAGCAGCATCGGCAGGCCCTTCTGCTCGGCGAGCCGCCCCACCGTGATGATCAACGGCCGGTCCCCCAGGCGCAGCGCCGCCCGCAACCGCTCTCGCGCCTCGGGACCGGGCCGCGCACCGGTCGCCGGCGCGGGCACCAACGCGTGCGCCACGTGCCGGGCCCCGAGCTCGAGCATCCGCTCCTCCAGATCGGGCGAGACGCCCAGCACCTGGTCCGCCCCGCTCGCCACGATCCGTTCCAGGACGCCGTACGCCGCGCCCGTCAGGCCGCCCGTCAGCAGCGCGTTGTGCAGCGTCACCACGACGGGGACCCGCCCCCGGCCGAGCCGCAGCGGGCCGGGCACGATGCCGCCGCAGGCCGTCACGGCCAGCCCACCGGCCCGCAGACCGTGCGCGTGGACCACGTCCGCGTCGCGCAACAGCGTGCGCAGCGCGGCCACGGCGCGCAGGTCGGCCGGCGGGCGGGGCCGGTCGGTGACGTCCACGGGGGCGAACCAGGCGCCGGTCTCGGTGAACCGGAACAGCTCCTCGGTCGCGGCCGGGCCGCAGACCACGACCCGCGCGCCGCGCCGCACCAGTCCCCCGGCGATCGAGCGGACGTGACGCCCGACCCCGCCCGCGGCCGTCCCGAGCACGAGGGCGACCTTCAACCCGTCAAGCTTCCTCATGTGCCACCTTCCGCCTGAGGACGGCCCGCAGGTCGCGGCCGTCGATCACGTACGCGATCACCAGGAACACCAGCCCCGCCACCACGGCGGCGACCACCGCCACCGCCGCGTTCGCCCAGCGTCCGCCGGTCCCCACGACGACGGCGAACCCGTACCCCGCCGCCCCGGCCACGGCCGCGCCGATCGGCCCCGCGAGCACCGCCCGCCCCGCCCCGTCCAGCACCCGGCGTCCCCGCACCCGGACCAGGGCGGCCAGCAGCAGCCCACCCGCGACCGTCATCCCGATCGTGTTGCCGAACCCGAACGCGGCCACGACCCACCCCTCGGGGACCACCGCGACCAGCGCGACGTCGGCGACCAGGACCACCAGCCAGCCGATCACGGTCGCCGTCGCCGCCGCGCGGCCCCTCCCGCAGGCGAACAGCACGCGCCCCAGGTGCGCCACGAACCCGTAGCCGACCAGCCCGGGCGCGAACGCGAGGATGCCCCGGGCCAGCACCTCCGGATGGGTCTCCGGCGCGGCGTCCAGGAAGTGCGCCGCCGGAACCGCGACCGCGGCCACCACCGCCGCCCCGGCGCAGGAGACCAGCAGCACCGCCCGGGTGGACGAAGCGGTGATCGCGTCGAACCGCTCCCGGTCGCCCGCGTGCGCGGCGAGCACCGGGAACGCGCTCGTGGCGATCGGCACCACCAGGATCGCCCAGGGCAGCAGGTACACCGCCCACGCGTAGTTGAAGTCGGCCAACGCGCCGGGCGTCCCCTCCCAGCTCAGCACGATCACCGCCAGGGTCGCGACCTGCTGCGCGACCACCGTCGCCAGACCCGCCGCCGCCAGCCGCCGCACCTGGGCCGACGCACCCGGCGGGAACCGCAGCGCCGGACGGAGCCCCAGCCGCAGCGGCCGCATCGCCACCAGGGCCGTCACGACCAGCGCGAGGACGCCCAGCGTCGTGCCCACCGACAACACCATCTCGGCGTCTTGGGGCAGCCCCGCCAGGTCGGCGCGATGCTCCGCGCCGAACGGCACGAACAGCAGGTACGCGCCCATCACCACGAGGCTCGACATCAGCGGCGCCAGCGCCGGCCCGGTGAACCGCCGATGCGCCTGCAGGACGCCGTACAGAACGACCGCCAGCCCGTACAGCACGACCTGCGGCGCGAACACCGCCAGCATGTCCGCGCCGACCGCGACCGCGTCGTCGGCCGAGCATTCCCCGGCCCTCTCCGGGATCAGCACCGCCATGAGGGGACCGGCGAGCAGGGCCATCAACGCCGACAGCGGCAGCAGCGCCACGACCACCCAGGTCAGCATCGCCGACGCGGTCCGCCGGACGTGCTCGCGCTCGCCCCGTTCGATCGGGCCCGCCAGCACCGGCACCACCATGCTGGCCAGCGCACCGCCCGCCACGATCTCGAACACGATGGTCGGGAGCATGTTGGCGGCGTTGTAGACGTGCCCGACGCAGTTGGCCGTGACGGTCTGCGAGAAGACGACGGTGCGGCCGAACCCCGCCAGCCGGGCCAGGATCGTCAGGACGCCGATGAGGACGGCCGCACCGGCGAGGCCCCGGGTCAGCCGCTGCATTGGGGGAGGATCACTACGCCGAGTCCGCCACCTGCACCGCGGGCTCGGGGACGGCGTCGGGTGTGTGGGCCGGACGGCGTCCGAGCATGTCGAGCCGGTTCAGGGCGGGGGTCCGGGCGATGACCTTGGTGAAGCTGACGAACTCGCTGGCCGCGTTGAGGCCGACCAACCCGGTCAGCACCGCCAGCCGCGGCCCCCGGCCCAACCGGGTGGCGGCCAGGCCCAGCAGCGCGCCCAGCGGATTGGAGCCGGCGTCGCCGAGCATCGCCCGCTCCCCCAGGTCCTCGGGGAGCAGCGCGACGGCGGCGCCCAGCGGCGCCGCCACCCCCGCGGCCCGCGCCGGCCCGGACGCCGCCAGCGGCAGCCCGGTCAGCAGACCGACCTTGATCGCCCGCCCGGGGCGCAGGTCGAACAGGTTCATCAGGTTGGCGGAGGCGGCCACGATCGCCCCGTTGAGCGCGGTGTCCAGCAGCCGCCCGCCCCGGGTGGGCGCCGGGGAGCCCGCCACCGCGGCGGCGGCCAGGCCGGTCGCCCCGATCCCGAGGATCTTCACGGCCCCGCTGGTGACCTCGCCTCGCGCGAGGGACCCCAGGTGTCCCTTGAAGCCCCGTGAGGACGACGAGCCCGCCAGGTCGTCGTAGGCCCCGAGGGCTCCCGCGCCCGCGCCCGCGACCACGGAGGCCGCCCGCATCCGGCCGGGCACGCCGGGGGCCAGCAGCACCCCCGCCAGGGACCCGGCCACGAAAGCCGGCCCCTCCAGCAGGGTGACCGGCTCGCCCCGGTGGTTGGTGCGGCCCCAGACCTCCTCGCCGGGCAGGCCGTTGCGGCCCGGCGGCCTGCGGGTCAGCGCGGTGTAGGCGGCGCGGGCGGCGACGCCGGCGAGGATCCCACCGACGATCGTGGCCCTCACTGGCTCGCCCCCGGTCCCGGAACGGGCAGGTCGGTGCCCGCCCCCTCGCCGATGCCGAAGTGGCCCGTCTTGCCGGCCAGTTGCCCCTCCAGCGCCAGCACGGTGATGATCTGGCCGGAGGACATGTCGAGGGTGTCGACGGAGGACACGTCGTCACCGGTGTCGGCGTCCCGCAACGCGGCGATCAGGCCGCCCTCGGCGACCGCGGTGAGCGGACCGGCCAGCACCGCGCCGCGGCCCGCCCCGTCCAGACCGCCGGCCAGGGCGATCAATGCCTTGTTGTCGGATTCCGCGCCGTCCTGGTACGGAGACGAGGGTGCGATCATGACGGCGAGTGTCGCATGCTGCGCGGGCTTCCCGCTGAGGGTCACGAAACCCGCCGAGCGAAAGGCCTCCAGGATCGCCTTGCCGGAGGCGTCGTCGCGCAGCGCCTTGGCCGGATCCCGGGTCACCAGCGCGCCGGACAGCACCCGCGCGGCCTTGTCGTGCGGGGTGGCGCCCTCCGGGAACGTCGTCCCGGCCGGCTTGAGCTGCTCGGCCAACCGGTCCAGGGTGGCGAGCCGTTCGTCGTCCAGGTACTTGCTCTGGATGGTGACCCGGCCGGTGACGGTGGCGCCCGCGACCTTCTCGCCGAGCAGCTCGCCGACCTTGTCGAGACCGCCCTCGCCCGCGCCGGGCGTCTCGATCAGCACCACGGACTGGTTCTTCAGTTGCCCCGCCAGCACCCGCGGGCCGACCATGCGGGCGAACCGCTCCTGGTACTCGGTCTGGGTGAGCAGCTCCCGCTGGCGGGTGCGCAGCTCCTCGCTGCGCTTGCCGGCCCGCTCGGCCTCCTTCTGCAGGGTGCCGAGCAGCGGATCCGACAGCGCGGTGGCGCCGAGCACGAGGCCGACCGCCAGCGACAGGAAGATCGCGACGATGGAGACGAGGTGGTAGCGGAAATCGATCACGTGAAGAGTCCGGTCAGCCAGAAGAGGAAGGCGTGCCAGCGCTCGGCCAGCAGGGGGAGGATGACCTCCCCGATGGGCGACACCAGCACCGCCACGGTCATGGCGATGAACGCGCCCAGCACCAGGAGCAGCAGCGACCAGCCGGAGATGCGGCTGCGGTAGAGCCGGCTGACGCCCTTGGCGTCCACCAGCTTGCTGCCGACCCGCAGCCGGGTCAGGAAGGTGCTGGCCATCCCGGCGCGTCCCTTGTCGAGGAACTCCACCATGTTGGCGTGCGTGCCGACCGCGACGATCAGGGTGGCGCCCTTGTCGTCGGCGAGCAGCATCGCGATGTCCTCGCTGGTGGCGGTGGCCGGGAACACCACGGCGTCCTCGCCCAGGTCCTTGACCCGCTTGAGGCCGGGGGCCCGACCGTCCCGGTAGGCGTGCACCACCAGCTCGGCGCCGCACGTCAGGGCCTCGTCGGACACCGAGTCCATGTCCCCGACGATCATGTCCGGTCGGTAGCCCGCCTCCAGCAGCGCGTCCGCCCCGCCGTCCACCCCGATCAGCACCGGCCGGTACTCCCGGATGTACGGGCGCAGCGTGGCGATGTCCTCGCGGTAGTGGTAGCCGCGGACCACGATCAGCGCGTGCCGGCCCTCCAGCTCGGTGGCCACGTCGGGCACCCCGACGCCGTCGATCAGCAGCTCGCGCTCGCGGCGGACGTACTCCATGGTGTTGGCGACGAACGCCTCGATCTGGTCCGACAGCCCCGCCTTGGCCTCGGTCAGCGACTGCTCGACGGTCTCGGCGGTCTGCTCCCTGCCCTTGGCGACCACCTCCTCGCCGCGCAGGACGGAGCCCTCGTGGACCCGGACGGCCTCGCCCTCGGCCAGCCGGGTGAAGATCTCCGGCCCGACGTCGTCCACCAGCGGGATGCCGGCCTCGAGGAGGATCTGCGGGCCCAGGTTCGGATAGCGTCCCGAGATGCTGGGGGCCACGTTGACCACGGCGCCGACCTGGCAGGACACCAGGGCCTCGGCGCTGACCCGGTCGAGGTCGACGTGGTCGATCACCGCGATCTCGCCCGGCTGCAGCCGCTTGGTCAGCTTCTTGGTGCGGCGGTCGAGGCGGACCTCGGCCCGCACGCCGGGCAGCCCGTCGTCCCTGGCCGGGCCGAGCCCGAACACGCGCCGTGACAATCGTCGCGGAGCGGTGCGGGCACGCCGTTCGGCGATCGAAGACCGTTCGTTCATCAGCAGCCATCCTGCCAGAGCACGCGGGGGGACACTTGAAAGGACGAACGAACGCGCGTGTCCGTTCACTCACTCAGCGTGACGTCATCGTCGACGCGGACGATCAGTCGGCGGCCCGGCGCTCCTGCGCGGCCAGGGCCAGCAGCTCCTCGGCGTGCGCGCGGCCGAGCTCGGAGTCCTCCAGACCGGCCAGCATCCGCGACAACTCCCTGACCCGCCCCTCCGGGTCGAGGGCGGTGACGCCGCTGCGGGTCACCGAGCCGTCGTCGGACTTGGCCACCAGCAGGTGCTGGTCGGCGAACGCGGCGACCTGCGGCAGATGGGTGACCACGATCACCTGCGCGGTCCGCGCCAGCCGGGCCAGCCGGCGACCGATCTCGACGGCCGCCTTGCCGCCCACCCCGGCGTCCACCTCGTCGAACACGAACGTCGGCACCGGGTCCGCGCCCGCGAACACCACCTCGATGGCCAGCATCACCCGCGACAGCTCACCGCCGGAGGCGCCCTTGTGCAGCGGCAACGGCGGCGCCCCCGGGTGCGCGACCAGCCGGATCTCCACCTCGTCGGCCCCGTACGGGCCGAAGGCGTCCACCGGGGTGACGGTGACCGCGATGCGGGCGTGCGGCATCGCCAACGCGGCCAGCTCCTCGGTGACCGCGCGGGAGAAGCGCTCGGCGGCGCGCGTCCGCACGCCGGTCAGCTCGGCGGCGATCTCGCCCAGCCGCCCGCCCAGCTCGGTGTGCTCGGCGCGCAGCTCGGCGATCCGCTCGTCGTCGCCCTCGAGCTCGGCCAGCCGGCGCGCCGACCGCTGCGCCCACGCCAGCACCTCGTCCAGGTCCTCGCCGTACTTGCGGGTCAGCCCGGTCAGCTCGGCCCGCCGCTCCTGGACCACGCCCAGGCGCGCCGGGTCGGCCTCCACCGACTCGGCGTACGAGGCCAGCTCGGTGCCCGCGTCGGAGATCAGGTAGCCGGCCTCGGCGAGCCGGTCGGCCAGTTGCGCCAGCTCCGGATCGTGGTCGCGGACGGCGTCCAGCGCGCCCCGGGCGGCCCCCAGCAGGCTCACGACGTCGGCCGGGGAGACGGCGGTGGAGGCGGGGTCGCCCAGCAGGGCCTCGTGGGCCGTGGTGGCCGCGGTGCGCAACGCGTCGGCGTGCCCGAGCCGCTCGGCCTCGGCGGCCAGCTCGGCGTCCTCGCCGGGCCTGGGGTCGGCCTTCTCGATCTCCTCCAGGCCGAAGCGGAGCATGTCGGCCTCCTGGGCGCGCTCGCGGGCCCGGGTGGTCAGCTCCTCCAGCAGCGCGCCGACCTGGCGATGCCGCTGGTAGGCGACCGTGTACGCGCGCAGCGGCTTGGTCAGCGCGTCGCCGGCGTACCGGTCCAGCGCCGCGCGCTGGCGGCCGGGCTGCAGCAGCCGCTGCTGGTCGGACTGCCCGTGCACGGCCACCAGGTCGTCGGCCAGCGTGATCAGCAGGCTCACCGGCACCGAACGGCCGCCCAGATGGGCCCGCGAGCGGCCCTCCGCCGACACCGACCGGGTGATGATCAGGGTGCCGTCGTCGAGCTCCGCGCCGGTCTCGGTGACGCGGGCGACGACGCGGCCTCCGGGGTCGACGACGATGCGGCCCTCGATGGTGGCGCGCCCGGCGCCGGGACGCACCCGCTGGGGGTCGGCGCGCCCGCCGAACAGCAGCCCGAGGCTGGTCACCACCATCGTCTTGCCGGCGCCGGTCTCGCCGGTCACCACGTTGAAGCCCGGGGACAGATCGAGGACGGCCTCGTCGATCACGCCGAGGCCCGCGATCCGTACCTCCTCGACCATCGGCCGCACGAGCGTCACACCCTCTCCTTGGTCGACGGTCCGAGATTATCCCTCTCGCGGCGGGTCGCGGTCCCTCCGGCCCGCGTCGCCGGCGCCCGGCCGGACCCGTCCGCGCCAGCCCGTCACGGGCAGTCCGAACTTCGTCACCAGCCGGTCGGTGAACGCCGTCCGGTGCAGTCTGGCCAGCTTGACGGGCGACGCGCCGCGCCGTACCTCCACCCGCGCGCCCGGGGGGAGGCCCACCGTACGACGCCCGTCGCACCACAGGACGGCGCGGGGCGTGTCGGGCAGCACCTCCACCGCCACCACGGAACTGGGCGACACCACCAGCGGCCGGGCGAACAGCGCGTGCGCGCTGATCGGCACCACCAGCATCGCCTCGACCTCCGGCCAGACGACGGGCCCTCCGGCGGAGAACGCGTACGCGGTCGACCCCGTCGGAGTGGCGCAGACCACACCGTCGCAGCCCCAGTGCGACAGCGGCCGCCCGTCGATCTCGGCGACCACCTCCAGCATCCGCTCGCGCTCGGCCTTCTCCACGGTGGCCTCGTTGAGCGCCCAGGTGGTGGCGTCCACGGTGCCGTTGCGGCGGACCGTCACGTCGATGGTCATGCGCTCCTCGACGTCGTAACGCCGCTCCACGACGCGCTCGACGGTGGCGGTGAGGTCCTCCCGCTCGGCCTCCGCGAGGAAGCCCACATGCCCCAGGTTGACCCCCAGCAGCGGCGTCCCCGACATACGCGACAGGTCGGCGGCCCGCAGGATGGTCCCGTCGCCGCCGAGCACCATCACCAACTCGGCGTCCTCGGCCGCCGCGGCCGAGGTCGGCATCACCTCGACGTCGGCGCACCGCAGGTCCCGCGCCTCGTCGTCCAGGACCCGCACGGTGATGCCGGCCTTGGTCAGCCGGTCGATCACCAACTCGGCGCTCCGCACGGCCTCGCGCCGCCCGGTGTGCGCCACCACCAGCACCGACCGCCCGCTCACCGGAACCCCTCCATCCCGACCCGCCGGCGCCGCGCGCTCACCGGGGGCCCTCCGACACGGCCCTCGCCAGATCCGTCTGCTCGAGGGGCGGTGCTCCGGCGCGCAGCCACAGGAAGTATTCGACGTTGCCCGTCGGACCGGGCAGCGGGCTGGCCGTCACCCCGAGCACGCCCAGGCCGAGCGCGGCGGCGTGCTCGGCGACGTCGCCGACGGCCGCGGCCCGCAACCCGGGGTCACGGACGACGCCGCCCGCGCCGACGCGTTCCCTGCCGACCTCGAACTGGGGCTTGACCATCATCAGATAGTCGGCCTCGGGGGCGACGCACGCCTGGATCGGCCCCAGCACGAGCCGCAGGGAGATGAACGACAGGTCGCCCACCACGAGCGTCGGAGGCTCGCCCGGAATCTGCTCGGGCCTCAGCTCGCGGACGTTCACCCGTTCGAGCACGGTGACCCGATCGTCGGTCCGCAGCGACCACGCGATCTGGCCGTACCCCACGTCGACGGCCGTCACATGGGCGGCGCCGGCGCGGAGCAGCACGTCGGTGAACCCGCCCGTGGAGGCCCCGGCGTCCAGGCAGCGGCGGCCCCGGACCGACAGCGCCTCGAACGCCTTCAGCGCGCCGGCCAGCTTGTGACCGCCGCGCGAGACGTACTCGGGGCCCTCGGACGCGGACTCCACGACGATGGCCGCGCCGGTCTCGACCTGCGTGGCCGCCTTCGCGGCGGTCTGTCCGCCGACCCGCACCCGGCCCTCCTCGATCAGCTCGCGCGCCTGCTCCCGGGACCGGGCCAGCCTGCGCCGCACCAGCTCCGCGTCGAGCCGCCGCCTCGTCACCGGCATACGCCCGCCTCCCCGGCCCGCACGGCCCGCACTCCGGCCGCGCCGGCTCCGACATGGCCCGCGACGCGCCCGAGGGCCCCGCCACGGCCCGTTCGGAAGCCGTCCCATCGCGGGGTCACGGACGCCCGCCAGGGCGCGGAGGGACCATACCGGGCACCGGGCCGCGGGGCGCCGGCACCTCCTCGTCGACGGAGGCCAGCACCTCCTGCAGCCCCCGGTGCACGTCCTCGAAGACCTCGACGTGCCCCGACACGGGGAGCCCGACCAGACGGGTCAGCCCGCCGACCACGGCGTCGACCCGTTCGTCCCCGGTGGGCTCGACCGCGAAGCGGTCGCGCATCGGAACGATCTCCGGCGGCACCGTGACCGGCCGGATCTGCGCAGGCGGCGCCTCGCCGGCCGACTGCGGACGCGGCGCGGGCACCGCCGAGGCCGGGGACGCGGTGCGGTCGAACCCGCCGTGAACGTCCGCCGCGCCCGTCGCGGGGGACGTGTCGGGCGTGACCGTACCGGAGCCGGTGATCATGGGATCGGGCGCGCCGGCCGGGGGGACGGGCCCCGCCGGGTCCGCCATCGGTCCGTCGGACATGTGCTCCTCCACCGTCGGCCCGGGCCGGTGCTCCGCCCGAAGTCGCTTCCGCGTCGTGATGAACGCTACCGTCCTGGGACGACATCGTTGGCGACCGATGGGGGAACGGCCTGACCATGGCGAACGAGGAGGAATGTCGGACGGCGCTGGAGGTCATCCGCACCCGGCTCGGCGATGTCGACGCCGACCGGTTCGCCCAGCACGTCGTGGAACGGACCATCGTCTGCCGCATCCCCGACCTCGGGCTGGCGCTGCGTTCCAGGATCCACGCGGGCGGCCTGGAGCCGTTCGAGCCGACGGACGACCCCCGGGCCGGCCAGGTCCAGGTGACGGTCGGCAGCGACGACCTGGTGGCGCTGGCGAACGACGAACTGCACGCCGCCAGGGCCTGGGCCACCGGACGACTCAAGATCGAGGCCGGGGTCCGCGATCTGCTGAGGCTGCGCCGGCTCCTGTGAACCGCGCCGGCCCCGCCCACCGGTCGCGGCGGACGGGGCGTCGCGACTGGTGTCAGTGCGCCCGGTAGGCCCTCGGCAGCCTGAGACCGCGCTCGGCCATCAGCTTGCGGAGCCGGTCGGGGTAGTCGGTGATGATGCCGTCCACCCCGTCGTCGATCAGCTTGGCCATCGTGGCCTCGTCGTCGATCGTCCACGGGACGACCTTGATCCCCATCCGGTGGGCCCGCCCGACCATCTCCGCGGTCACGTACGGGCGGTACCCCGGGTCGGTGACCTTGCCGTTCTGGGGGAAGCCGTGCACCGGGGAGAACACCCGCACCCCGAACGACCGGATCGCCGCGAGCGGGTCGCCGCCGAAGTCGTCGATGTCCAGGCCGCCCAGCCACGGGGAGGCTCCGGGCTGCCCGGTCTGCAGGAAGTCGTGGTTGGTCAGCGCGATCCGCGGCAGCCTGGGCTCGACCTGGCCCATCCGCATCAGGGCGCCCCAGTCGAAGCTCTGGATCGTGACCTGCCGCAGCAGCCGGGCCCGCCGGACCTCCCGCGCGGTGATCTGGACGAACTGCTCGCGCGGCGCCGTCTCGTGCGGGGCCCCCGCCTCCACCTTGGTCTCGACGTTGAGCTTGACCCCGTACGCCCGGTAGCGGTGGACCAGCCCGAACACCTCGCGCAGCAGCGGCATCCGCGCGCCGGGGACGGCCCGCTGACCGGGGAACTCGGCCAGCGTCTGCGAGCCGCAGTCCATGGTGCGGACCTGCGCGAGGGTCAGCGTGTTGATGTACCTCCCGACGTAGGGGAACTCGGGGTCGCCCGGCGTGAGGGGCGCGGTGTCCCGGCACTTGCGGGGGTTGATCCTGCGGTCGTGCGTCACGACGGCCTGCCGGTCCTCGGTGATCTGCACGTCCAGCTCGAGGGTGCTCACGCCGAGTTCGAGCGCGTTCGCGAACGTCGGCAGGGTGCTCTCGACCATCAGCCCCAGCCCGCCGCGGTGCGCCTGCAGGTCGAACGCGCGGCGCTGGATCTCGCCCCGTCCCGGGTCCGCCGCCGCCGGGACGGCCGCGAGCGTGCCGCCGGCGAGCGCGGCGGTCGTGACGGCAAGGGCGACCTGGGCGGCCTGGCGCCATCGGTTCATCGAGGTGGATCCTTTCACTGGCGACACGGGTCGGGAACGACCCCGCCGAGCCACCGTCGAGGATCACCCGGGCGGCCGGGCGTGCACCAGATGAGGCCCGGACGAATCTTTCGTGATCACAACCGGAACTCGTCCTCGCCCGCGCCGAAACCCGCCCGTAGGCCCGAAACGGCACCCGCCGGCCCCGATCACCCCAGGTCGAGACGGCTCAGCGCCGTGGTGACCGCCTCGGCGTCGACCGGGGCGTCGGTCTCCCATGCGGCGCCGCACAGGGCGCGCAGCCCGTCGTAGGGGTCGCCCTCGCCGACCAGTTCGATCTCCTCGCCGGCGCGTCGTGCCGTCCAGCCGCCGCACCGATGCCCGCCGGCCTCGTACCGAACGGGCGGGTGCGGAACGAGCAGCCCGCGCAGGTCGGCGGCGATATAGGACGGACGGTGCCGGGGCGCGGCGGTGAGCGCGGTGAGCGGGTCCGTGACCCCGGTGAAGACCAGCAGGCTGTCGGCCCCGCCGTTGTTGGCGCCCTCGATGTCGGTGTCGAGCCGGTCGCCCACCACCAGGGGCCGCCGCGCGCCGGTCCGGTCGATGGACTCCTGGTGGAGCGGCCTCTCCGGCTTCCCGGTGACGATCGGCTCGACGCCGGTCGCCGCCCGGATCACCTGGAGCAGCGACCCGTTGCCGGGCCGGGGCGTCCCGTCGCCGCCCGGAATGGTCAGGTCGCCGTTGGAGCCGACGAACAGCGCCCCCTGCCCGACCGCCCGGGCCCCCTCGGCGATCGACCCGTACGACAGGCCCGGGTCATAGCCCTGGACGACGGCGGCGGGTCGTTCGGCGGCCGTGGACACCGGCGTCAGGCCACGGGCGCGCAGCGCCTGCCGCAACCCCATCCCGCCGACGACCAGGACCCGCGCCCCGGCCGGCAGCCGCCCGGCCAGCAGCGTCGCCGCCGCCTGCGCGGAGGTCACCACGTCCTCCGCCGAGGCCGGCACGCCCACCCGGGTGAGCAGCGCGGCCACGGCGCTGGGCGTCCGCGAGGCGTTGTTGGTCACGAAGGCCAGCCGCTGCCCGTCGGCCCGCGCCTTCTCCAGCGCCTCGGCCGCCCCCGGGACCGGGTGATGTCCGACGTACACCACACCGTCGAGATCCAGCAGCGCGACGTCGTACGCCTCGCTCAGTGGCCGATCGCACTCGCGCACGTGATACCCCTTCTGGTGCCCATGGCCGGCGCGCAGCGGCTGCGCTCCTCCGGCCTCGTCGTGACGCCGTTCGCTCGTGATCGCACTCGACGCGGACCCGCCGGAACGGGTCGATCCACGCCGCCCCGTCATCGTCCGGGGGCGGGGCCGACCCCGCATCCCCCGTCCGTGGGAGATCGCCGGTGATCGCACCGATCAGCGCCGGGAGGCCAACGTCGCGCGCGCGTGCCGGAGCGCGTTGTTGTAGTGCTTGTTCTCCGGCCGCATCGCCACGGCCAACGCCAGGTGCTCGACCGCCGCCTCGAACTCCCCCATCCGGGACAGCGACAGCCCGAGCCCGAACAGGGCGTAGTCCTCCGAGGGGTTCTCCTGAACGATCCAACGGAAGCTGTCGGCCGCCTCGGCGAAACGCCGCGCACCGTACTGCGCCCGCGCCAACGCCTCCCGGATGCTCCGCGAGGACGGCTCCGCCTCGGCGGCCCGCTGCAACAGTTGAACGGCGGCCGCCGGGCTTCCCGACCCGAGCAACTCCAGCCCCCGCGTGTACCACTCGTACACGCCCCCGCTCGGCTCAGCCCCCTCACGCCCACCCGCGGGCTCCTGCGGCGCGGCGGACGCCTCGGGCCTCTCCTTGGCCTCATGGCCGGTATTTCGCTCGTCGCGCGCCGGCGCTTGCTCCGGGTTCTCCTGCCCCGCGCCGGTGTCCGGCGCACCATCGGCATCCGATTCTCGGCCCACGCCTGAACCTCCCTTCGGCCCCGACCCGCCCTCGGCCTTCGGCTTTCCTCCCGATACCGGGGAGCCGCTCCCACTCCGAGCAGCGCCCTCAAGCGGGGCGCCGCCGGGGTTCGCCCGGGGTGTCGTCTCCGGTGCCCCGTCGTACCCGTCGCTCGTACGGAGGCCGGCGCGTGACCCGACTCCGTCCGGCCCGTCCGCCGCCACGGGCTCACCGCCACGCGACCCAACGGCCCCGGGCCTCCCGGCGGCGGCCGACCCACCCGCCTCCGGCTTGTCTCGGGCGGCCGAAACACCCGCCTCGGACCTTTCGCGGGCGGTCGTCTCCGGCCTTCCGGCGGCGGCCGAGACTCCCTGCGCGGCCCGTCGCCTGCCCGCATCGGGCTCTCCGGCCGGGCCGGGCGCACCGCTCGCGGCCGGCGATCCGCTCCCGGCCGAACCTCCGCGTACGGGCATCACCCCGCGTTCACCGGCAGGGGCGTCCGAGGCCTCGGACGTTCGGGGGGCGGGGGCGGCGCCGGGGGAGCCGCGTTCTTCGCCGGGGGAATCCTCCGGTCCCTCTGGTCCTTGTATTCCCATATGGACCTCCCGTCCGACCCCGATCACGACCGTACCCGGTCACCGGGCTTCGTTGCCTCCCCAACTACCATGCCCACGGTGGACGCCGATCTCCCCTATGGCATGACTCCGGAGGATTTCAGCGCCCGGGTCTTCGGTGTCGACGAGCCCGGCCGCGGGGCCGAGGACGGTCTGGTGTTGCGTCCCTTCCGGGGCGTGCGGTTCGCCCCGGAGGTGGTCGGCGATCTCGCGGCCGTGACGACCCCGCCGTACGACCTGATCGACGACGACGAGGTCGGACGACTCATGGCCGGCGACGGCCACAACGTGGTCCGGCTGATCCTGCCGCGCGGCGCCAACGACGAGACCGCCCCCCTCAGGGCCGCCGACACGCTCCGCGACTGGCTCGCTGACGGAGCGCTCATCGTCGACGACGAGCCCGCCCTCTACGTGTACGAGACCACCACCCCTGACGGCACCCGCCAACGAGGCCTCATCGGCGCCGTCGGGCTCCGAGCCGAGTCAGAGCGCGTCATCCTCCCCCACGAGAATGTCTTCCCCGGCCCCGTCCGCGACCGCCTCGACCTGATGACCGCCACCGGCGCCAACCTCGAACCCATCTTCCTGATCTACGACGGCACCCCCGACCCCAAGGACGTTCACCCGAGGCCCGGCGATACGGGCGGCTCGGGAAGTGCCGGCGCGGGTGGCGTGAGCGATGCCGGCGCGGCTGTCGGTCGTGTTGACGGTGGAGGGACCCTCAGTGGTGGGTCGGGTGTGGTCGCGGAAGTCGTGGACGAGGTCGCCGATCGGGAGCGGCCGGTGCTGGCGTTCCGGGCGGACGACGGAACGGCGCATCGTCTGTGGCGGGTGACCGATCCGCGGGTGCATGCGCGGGTCGCGGATGGGCTGCGGGGGCGGCGGGCGTTGATCGCCGACGGGCACCATCGGTATGCGACGTACCGTGCGTTGCAGGCGCGGCGGCACGCGGCGGGCGAGGGGCATGGGCCGTGGGACTACGGGCTGGCCCTCCTGGTCGACTCCGCGCGGTACCCGCCGCATCTTGGGGCCATCCACCGCGTGCTGCCGGGGCTCGGGCCGGAACAGGCCGTGGAACGCGCCAAAGGCGCGTTCCACGTCAGCGCGCCGTTCGGGGGGCCGGAGAAACTCGACGCCGCCGTCAAGGCCCTGGGCGAGGTGCAGGGAACCGGTTTCCTCCTGGCCGGCGGAGACCGGCTGCATCTGCTGGCCGGGCCCGATGAGGGGCTGTCGGCCGAGGTGATGCCCCCGAGCACTCCGAGCGGTGGCGTCGGCTGGACACGGCGGTGTTGGACAGGCTGCTCATCGATCGGCTGTGGTGTGTCGACGCCGATGAGCACACCGTCGAGGTCGTCCACGACGATCCGGCCGCCGCGGTCGAGCGGGCCCGGCGGACCGGGGGCACCGCCGTCATCCTGAACCCGGCGGCGGTCGCGGACGTGCTGGCGGTGGCCGAGGCGGGGGAACGGGTGCCGCGCAAGTCGACCTCGTTCGGCCCCAAGCCGCGCACCGGCCTGGTGATGCGGCTGCTGGAACTCGGCTGAAGCGGATCATCGTTCACCTCCCACGGGCCCGGCGGAGGACCCTGTACCTACGATGAGAGGCGCGGGAGGATCACATCAAGCGCCGGGAAGAATGTGGACAACCGTCTCGAGTGGAGTCGTCGATGAGCAACGTGAAGCCGCTGGGCGGCGACGTTTACGAGATCGACACCCGCATGGCCGGATACGCCGGCATCACGGCGGGCTATCTGATCCTGTCCGACCGGCCGTGCCTGGTCGAACCCGGGACCAGCGGCTCCGCCCCGACCGTCCAGCGGGCGCTCACCGAACTCGGGGTCGGGGCCGAGGACCTGGCGACCGTCGTCGTCACCCACATCCACCTGGACCACGCGGGCGGCGTCGGCGACATCGCCCGGATGTACCCGCGATCCGAGATCGTGGTCCACGAGAAGGGAGCCCGTCACCTGGCCGATCCCGAGCGGCTGATGCGCAGCGCCCGCATGGTGTTCGGGGACCTGCTCGAACCCCTCTTCGGGGAGCTGAAGCCGACCGACGCGGCCCGGATCCGGGCGGTCGAGGAGACCGGAGAGATCGACCTGGGCGGCGGCCGGAGGCTGCACTCCCACCACTCCCCCGGGCATGCCAAGCATCATGTCGGCCTGCTCGACTCCCTCACCGGCGACCTGTACGTCGGCGACGCGGCGGGCATCTACATCCCCAAGACCGCCGACGTCCGCCCGGCCACTCCGCCGCCGGACTTCGACCTGGACACGGCCCTCGCCTCCTTGGACAAGTTCCAGGCACTCCGCGCCCAACGCCTGCTCTTCGCGCACTACGGGCCGGTGGACGCGGTGTCGGACACCCTGGAGCGCTCCGCCGAGGAGCTGCGGATCTGGGTGGACGCCGTCCGCGACGCGCGCGACCAGGGGTTGGACCTCGACCATGCGGTGGCGGCCGTTCAGGAACGCACCCTCGGCCGCTACAAGGCGTACGGACCGGACGCCGATCCGGAACTGGCCGAGAAGTACGAGATGTTGAACGGCGCGGCGAGCAACGTCGCCGGCATCATCCACTCACTCGACAAGCACGCCTGATCCGGCCTTCCACGCCCGAACGATCCCCGAGTGGAACGCGCGGACATGCACCCCGACGTCATCGCCCCCCGCGGACGGCCCGGACGTTCGCGGCCACCCACGAAGACGACCCCCGGCCCGAACACCGCGACATGGGCCCCGGCCGCATGCCACATGGGCGTGGGCGACCCAATGCACACGCCGCGTTCGAGCGAGGCCGTTCGACCGAACAGCACCCCGAACCGGGCGGCCATCACCCGCGACGGAGCGACGCGGGCTCAGGCGCGGAACGGCCCGGTGACCTCAAAGGTGTGGCCGTCGCCGCCGCCGATCGCGCCGCTCCGGCCGCGTTGTGAGGAGAAGTAGAGCCGCGAGCCGTCAGGAGAGAACGCGGGCCCGGTGATCTCGGACTTCTCATGCCCCACGACCTGCAGGAACGGGGTGACCACGCCGTTCGGCGTGATCATGTTGATCTGCATGTCGCCACCGTCCTCGGCCACGTACAGGTCGCCCGAACGGGTGCCGGTGATGTTGTCGACACCGGTCAGCGGGGCCTCGCCGCCGGTCACCAGATCGTCGTCGTAGGCCAGCCCGAGGGTCGACGCGGCGGCGTCGTACGCCCAGACCCGCCCGTCCCCCTTGGTCGTGAAGTAGCAGACGCCGTCGGTGTAGTAGCACCCTTCGCCGCCGTCGAAGCGCATGGCGCCCTCGACCTGGTTCCGGGTCGGCGTCGTCCATACCCGCGGGTTCGGTACGCGCCTCCAGGTGACCGGGCCCGTTCCCGAGCCGATCAGGACCTCCAGCGTGCCGCTCGACAGGTCGCCCCAGGTGGCGGGGACGAAGCGGTAGAAACAGCCGTCGCCCTGGTCCTCCGTGAGGTAGACGACCTTGCGAACGGGGTCGCAGGCGGCGGCCTCGTGCTTGAAGCGGCCCATGGCGGGGCGCTGGGCGGCCGGCCTGCCGCCCTGCGGGTACGTCTCGTACACGATGCCGAGGTCGTACTCCTCGCACGACAGCCAGGTGTCCCACGGCGTCGCGCCGCCCGCGCAGTTCAGCGTGGTCATGTTGAGGATGCGGTACGCGTCGGTGACGGTGCCCGACGCGTTGAAGCGCAGCGCCGACGCGCCGCCGATCAGCGGCACCTCCGAGTTGCTGACGTAGATCCATCCGTCGGCGGTGGGGAAGCAGGCGCCGCCGTCCGGAGCGGAATGCCAGGTGTGTCGGGTCCCCGGCACCCGCTGCAGCGATCGTGCCACCACCCTGCCCGTGAACCCGGCCGGGAGGCGGAGCCCGTTCGCGTCGGCGGCCTGGAGCGGCCCGTACGGACCGGCACCGGGCTGGGCGGGGCCGCGCGGAACGCCCGTGGCGGCGAACGCCCGATGCCAGAGCGCCCCGGAGAAGGCGGTGGCGCCGCCGGTCAGGGCGGTGGCGCGGAGGAAGGCACGTCGGTTCGACCCGGTCGGCATGGTGCTCCTCAACTACTCGGCGACGATCACAGGAGTCGACCACCGGTGGGTGACACCGGCCGCGCCGGCCGACCATGGTGTGGTGAATATCGTGCCAAGGACGGGTGAGGTCAAGTCCCGCCATGCCCGACACGCCGCGGCGGCCGACGCGATCCGGTGATCATGGCGTCGCGCGGCCGCCGCGGCCCTGTCCGTTCGGCGTGGATCAGCCCGGCCCCCGCCGGCCGTCGTCGTCGCCCTCATCGCCGTCGGTGGGCTCGGCGTCCGGGGCTCCGGAGGCCGACGCGACGCCATCCTCCTGCTCCGTGCCGTCGTCCTGAGCGGGCTGCTCCGCCTGTAGGAACTCGGGCATCGGGGGAGCCCCCGCGGCCTTGAGCACCTCCGGCCTCGGAGAGGCGTCCGGCACCTGGGGAACCTCCCATGCCCGCTCGGAGTCGCGAGCGGACTCCGGGCCGTCGACATCTTCGAAGGGCTCGCCGCTCTCCTCGGCCGCGTCGGACCGCTCACCGACCTCGTGAACGTCCTCCGCCTCGGCCTGGAAGGCCGCTTCCGCCTCCTCCGCGTCGGATGGCTCGCTCGGCCCAGACTGCAGCCCCGAAGGGGCCCTCGCCTCCTCGGCCTCGGGAGCATCGGCGGGCTCTTCCGAACCCGACTCCGTCTCCCAAGGTCCCTGGGCCTCGCCCAAGGGCCGTTCGGCCGTGTCCTGTCCTGAGACCGGTCCACCCAGCCCCGCAATGCCGGATGGCTCGTCTGAACCGACGTCCACGCCCGACTCCTCCGGCCCCGAGGCATCGGACGGCTCACCCGAGCCGGCCTCCAGAACCGAGGGTCCCCGCCCTGAATCCTCGGACGGTCCGCTGAGACCAGACTCCGTCCCCGGAGACCCGGGCGCCTCGTCCAGCCCAGAGACTTCGGGCTCCGCCACCGGAGGGCGTTCGGCCGAGGCGGCGGGCGCATCGGTCCCGGGAGGCGTCACGTCCTCGGGGCCGGCCGGGGTCTCCCCGATGTCGCTCACCGATCCCGCGTGGGCCTCCGGCTCCGGAGCACCGGACGGCTCGGCCAGATCGGGCCGGGAGTCGCCCTCGGCCTCCTCCAGGTCGATGATCTCCAGACCCTCGAGCTCCGCGTACCGCTCGGCGGCGTCGGTCTCGTCCTCGCGGTCGGCGGCGGCGGCGCGGGCGAACCACTCGCTCGCCTCGCTCTTGCGTTCCGTCGCCAGCAGCGCGTCGGCGTACGCGTAGAACAGTCGCGCGGTCCACGGCTGGAGCCGCTTGTCCCGCAACTCGGGCATCTGCAGCGCCACGACGGCGGCGTCGTACTGTCCGAGGTCACGGCGCGCCCCCGACTCGACGATCCGCAGTTCGACCCGATCCGCCGTGTCGAGCTTCCGGGCCGCCGGCGACTTCGCCAGGTCCAGGGCTCGTTCCGGACGGCCGAGGCCGCGTTCGCAGTCGGCGAGGATCGGCAGGTACGCCTCCTCGGTGTCGCGGAGCCGCCGCGCGGCCCGCAGCTCGCCGAGGGCCTCCGACCACTCTCCCGCGTAGTAGGCGGCCAGCCCCGTGGCCTCCCGAACGATGCCGACCCGCGAGGCGAGCCGCCGCGCGGCCTGAGCGTGCCGGTAGGCGGTCGCCGGGTCCTCGTCGATCAGCCGCCCGGTCATGACCAGGTGCCGGGCCACCTTGGCGGCCAGGTCCTTGGGCAGGGTGCGGAGCTCGACGCGCGCCTCGGCGTCCAGTTCCTCGCCGGTCACGTCCTCGGGGATCTCCGGCCCTTGGGGAACGGGCCGTTCCCGCTGCTCGTCCCTCCGGCCGTCGCGCGGACCGAAGTCGCGCCTCCCCGGCCCTCCGGAACGCCCACCGCGCTCATCACGTCCCTCGGGACGCCGATCCTCCCCGCGCCCGACGCCCCGGCGTTCCCGCCAGGAGTCACCCGGTCCGCCGCTCCGCGCCCCCGGACGTCGATCGTCCCCACGTTCCGGACGGTCGTTCGACCAGCGCCGCTCTTCCTGACGCGGCCCACGACCCCGGTCGGAGCCGCCGTCGCGCCGCTCCCGATACCCGCCGGAACGGTCCTGCGGCCCGCGCTCCTCACGCGGACGTCCACCGGCCCCACGTCCGCCGCCGTCCCGCCGCTCACCGAACCCGCCCGGGCGCCCCTCGGACGACCCCCCGGAGCGCCCCTGCGACTCCTGGCCGCCACGGGCTCCTCCGTAGGACCCGCGGCCCTCGGAACCCCCCGAAGGCCCCTGCGACCCACCCGACGTATCGAACGACCGACGGCCGCCCTCATCACGCCGATCACGGAAACCGCCCGAACCACCCCGGGAATCCCGACCACCGTCGCGCCGATCCCCCGACCGATCCCGGCCTCCACGGCCCTCCTGGAAGCCCCCGGAACGCCCCTGCGACCCACGGCCCTCGCCTGCACCACCTTCATCCCGACGACCACGGAACCCACCAGCGCCGCTCTGCGAGCCCCCCGAGCCACCGCGGGAGCCCGCGTACGAGCCCTTACCGGCGTCATCCCGAGGACCACGGAACCCACCGGAACGATTCTGCGGCTCACGGCCCTCACCTGAGCCACGACGCCCGTCATCCCTGCGGCCCTGGAAGCCCCCCGAACGCCCCTGGGAACCGCCTTCGTCGCGACGGTCGCGGAAACCCTCATGACCGCCTTGCGGCCTACGGCCCTCCGCCTGGCCCCCCTCGTACGGACCACGCCGGTCGTCACGCCGATCACGGAACCCACCGGGCCGCCCCTGCGACTCGCGGCCCCCGCCGTCCCGCCGATCCCCGGAACGACCCCCACGGTCGTCATCCCGGCGACCCTGCGACCCACGGCCCTCGCCTACGCCACCTTCATCCCGACGACCACGGAACCCACCGGGGCCGCTCTGCGACCCACGCTCACCCTGACCACCGCGGGGACCCGAGAACGAGCCCCCACCGGCGTCATCCCGGCGTTCCCGGAAGCCGCCCGGGCGGCTCTGCGACCCACGCTCGCCGCGAGAGCCCCCGAACGAACCACCGCCGCCTTCATCCCGACGACCGCGGAACCCACCAGAGCCGCTCTGCGACCCGCGCTCACCCTGACCACCACGGGGACCCGAGAACGAGCCCCCACCGGCATCGTCGCGACGGTCGCGGAAGCCGCCCGGGCGGCTCTGCGGCCCACGCTCGCCGCGAGAGGCCCCGAACGAGCCTGTGCCGCCTTCATCCCGACGACCACGGAACCCACCGGGGCGACTCTGGGACCCGCGCTCGCCCTGACCATCCCGAGGACCTGAGAACGAGCCCTTACCGGCATCGTCGCGACGGTCGCGGAAGCCGCCGGGGCGGCTCTGCGGGCCTCGCTCGCCGCGAGAGGCCCCGAACGAGCTTGTGCCGCCTTCGTCCCGACGACCGCGGAAGCCGCCGGGGCGGCTCTGGGGGCCGCGCTCGCCCTGACCATCCCGAGGACCTGAGAAGGAGCCCTTGCCGGCGTCGTCCCGACGTCCGGGGGGACCTCCTGGGCGGTCCTGCGGTCGGCGCTCTCCGCGGCCCTTCCCTGAACCTTCGAACGAGTTCGGGCGCGCGTCATCGCGGCGGTCGCGGGCGCCGCCGGGGACGGTCTGCGACCAGCGGTCGCCGCGGTCGGCACCGGAGCGATCCGACGGACGCCGGGACGATTCGGGGCCGGAGCCTTCACGGCGGTCCCGGAAGCCTCCGGGACGGTCCTGCGACCATCGGCCGCCGTCCTGGCGGGGGGCCTGCGAGTCGCGGCGGCCCTTCCACGGACCCGAGGGGCGCTCACCGTCCCTGCGGTCACGGTCGTCGCGCCGGGGGCCGCCCTGGGGGCGGCTCGCACCCTCGCGGCCGGGCCCGCCGGAAGGACGTGCGCCGCCGAAACGCGGACGCCCGGAATCGCGCTCGTCGTCGCGGCCCTTGTGTTCACCTGAGAACCGCCCGCCCGGGCCGGAGCGGCCTTCGGAGCCCTTTCCGTCGCGATCGCGTCGGCCGCCGGCCTGCGGAGCGCCTGAGCGCGGGGGCTGTCCACCGCCTCGGCCTCCCCGAGAGGGACCCCCCTGGCCGGCAGGCGCCCCGCGGTATCCGCCCTTGCCCTGCTCGCTACCGCGCCGCTCGCGATTGCCACCGCTGCGACGGTCCTCTTCCGCGCTCATAACGTCCGTCACTGTCGTCGTTGCCCGTTGGACTCTTCCAGTTTATTTGGCAGGCCCATGACATGAGTCGGGGCCTGTCTCCAGGGCAGTACCCCGGGGACAGGCCCCAATCCAAAAAAGTGTCCGGCGGTGTCCTACTCTCCCACACGGTCTCCCATGCAGTACCATCGGCGCTGGAGGGCTTAACTACCGGGTTCGGAAAGAGACCGGGTGTTTCCCCTCCGCCATGACCACCGGAACGCCCAACCCCCACACACGCGGGTGTGGGGAAAACCGTGGGCGAACCGAGCCCCCCTTTTTTGACGGGGGGTGGACGGCTCGTATTCTGTTGTTCGGTTCACGGAAAACAACTGTTTGTTCTCTGTGAACCGCATAGGGACGCGAACATCACGCAGAAGATGCGGAGTGTTGTTAAGCCACTCGGCCTATTAGTACCGGTCGACTCCACCCCTCACAAGGCTTCCATCTCCGGCCTATCAACCCAGTCGTCTACTGGGAGCCTTACCCCACCCGAAAGTGGGAGGGAGACCTCATCTCGAGGAAGGCTTCCCGCTTAGATGCTTTCAGCGGTTATCCCTACCGAACGTAGCCAACCAGCCATGCCCCTGGCGGGACAACTGGCACACCAGAGGTTCGTCCGTCCCGGTCCTCTCGTACTAGGGACAGATCCTCTCAAGTCTCCTGCGCGCGCAGCGGATAGGGACCGAACTGTCTCGCGACGTTCTAAACCCAGCTCGCGTGCCGCTTTAATGGGCGAACAGCCCAACCCTTGGGACCTACTCCAGCCCCAGGATGCGACGAGCCGACATCGAGGTGCCAAACCATCCCGTCGATATGGACTCTTGGGGAAGATCAGCCTGTTATCCCCGGGGTACCTTTTAGCCGTTGAGCGACATCCCTTCCACACGGAGATGCCGGATCACTAGGCCCTGCTTTCGCACCTGCTCGACATGTCTGTCTCACAGTCAAGCTCCCTTGTGCCCTTGCACTCGACACCTGATGACCAACCAGGCTGAGGGAACCTTTGGGCGCCTCCGTTACCTTTTGGGAGGCAACCGCCCCAGTTAAACTACCCACCAGGCACTGTCCCCCACCCCGATCAGGGGCGCGGGTTAGACGCTCGAAACGACCAGAGTGGTATTTCACCAACGACTCCACCCGAACTAGCGTCCGAGCTTCACAGTCTCCCACCTATCCTACACAAGACGCTCCCAACGCCAATACCAAGCTATAGTGAAGGTCCCGGGGTCTTTCCGTCCTGCTGCGCGAAACGAGCATCTTTACTCGTACTGCAATTTCGCCGGGCCTGTGGTTGAGACAGCGGGGAAGTCGTTACGCCATTCGTGCAGGTCGGAACTTACCCGACAAGGAATTTCGCTACCTTAGGATGGTTATAGTTACCACCGCCGTTTACCGGCGCTTAGATTCTCAGCTTCACCCTTACGGGCTGACCGGTCCTCTTAACGTTCCGGCACCGGGCAGGCGTCAGTCCGTATACAGCGTCTTACGACTTCGCACGGACCTGTGTTTTTAGTAAACAGTCGCTTCCCCCTGGCCACTGCGACCGCCCCCAGCTCCCACCGCGAAGGCGTTCACCGGAAGCGGCCCCCCTTCTCCCAAAGTTACGGGGGCAATTTGCCGAGTTCCTTAACCACAGTTCACCCGAACGCCTCGGTATTCTCTACCTGACCACCTGAGTCGGTTTAGGGTACGGGCCGCCGGCACACTCGCTAGAGGCTTTTCTCGGCAGCATGGGATCACTCACTTCACCTAAAACGGCTCGGCATCACATCTCACCCTGTGCGCGCGACGGATTTGCCTATCGCGCGGGCTACATGCTTACCCCAGGACGACCACCGCCTGGGCTGAGCTACCCTCCTGCGTCACCCCATCGCTTACCTACTACCCCCTCGGGTCCCAGCCTCCCCCGCGCACGGGCCCGAAGGCCCGAACGAAGGATCGGGTGGTCAGCATCAGAGGGTTCGATATTGGCGCGTGCCCGCGGGTACGGGAATATCAACCCGTTATCCATCGACTACGCCCATCGGCCTCGCCTTAGGCCCCGACTTACCCTGGGCGGAAAAGCCTGCCCCAGGAACCCTTGGTCAATCGGCGCGCACGTTTCTCACGTGCGAATCGCTACTCATGCCTGCATTCTCACTCCGGCAACCTCCACACCAGGTTCACACCGATGCTTCACCGGCTTGCCGGACGCTCCCCTACCCACCCACACCATAAGGCGCGGATGCCACGGTTTCGGCGGTGTGCTTGAGCCCCGCTACATTGTCGGCGCGGAATCACTTGACCAGTGAGCTATTACGCACTCTTTCAAGGATGGCTGCTTCTAAGCCAACCTCCTGGTTGTCACGGCAACTCCACATCCTTTACCACTTAGCACACGCTTAGGGGCCTTAACCGATGATCTGGGCTGTTTCCCTCTCGACTACGAAGCTTATCCCCCGCAGTCTCACTGCCGCGCTTCACTTACCGGCATTCGGAGTTTGGCTGACTTCGGTAACCCGGTAAGGCCCCTAGGCCATCCAGTAGCTCTACCTCCGGCAAGAAACACGCGACGCTGCACCTAAATGCATTTCGGGGAGAACCAGCTATCACGGAGTTTGATTGGCCTTTCACCCCTAACCACAGGTCATCCCCCAGGTTTTCAACCCTGGTGGGTTCGGGCCTCCACACCGTCTTACCGGCGCTTCACCCTGCCCATGGCTAGATCACTCCGCTTCGGGTCTACAGCATGCGACTAAAACGCCCTCTTCAGACTCGCTTTCGCTACGGCTACCCGACACCGGTTAACCTCGCCACACACCATAACTCGCAGGCTCATTCTTCAAAAGGCACGCCATCACCAACCCCCAAAGGGGCCGACGGCTCTGACGGCTTGTAGGCACACGGTTTCAGGTACTATTTCACGACCCCTCACCGGGGCACTTTTCACCTTTCCCTCACGGTACTCGTGCACTATCGGTCACCAGGAAGTATTCAGCCTTACCACGTGGTCGTGGCAGATTCACACGAGATTTCACGGGCCCCGTGCTACTCGGGAAAACACCCCAAGGAGACACCACGATTTCGTCTACCGGACTCTCACCGTCTACGGTCGGCCATCCCAGACCCTTCGACTACCGCGATGTTTTATGACTCCCCGTCGGACTGGTAGACCCGACCGGATGCTCCCACAACCCCGCACACGCAACCCCTACCAGGTATCACACGCGCACGGTTTAGGCTCCTCCGCTTTCGCTCACCACTACTCACGGAATCACTCTTGTTTTCTCTTCCAGCGGGTACTGAGATGTTTCACTTCCCCGCGTTCCCACCAACCGCCCTATACATTCAGACGGCGGCGACACCCCATGACGGGTGCCAGGTTTCCCCATTCGGAAATCCCCGGATCGGCGCCTGGTTGCCGGCTCCCCGAGGCATATCGCAGGCTCCCACGTCCTTCATCGGCTCCTGATGCCAAGGCATCCACCGTGTGCCCTTAAAAACTTAACAACAATGACCACAAATCAGCGATCAAAGATGCTCGCGTCCACTATGCAGTTCACAAAAAACAACCAGCGACCACACCACACCCCGACAAGGGCGGGCCATGG